>JAZKHK010000113.1:0-36494 GCA_040385425.1 Pseudomonadota bacterium
TCGCGCTTGAGCTCCAGATCGCGTTCGCTGCCTTCGGCGACGAACTCACCTCTGACGAAATAGCCTTTTTTGAATTTACGTGACATGGTCGGGAAAATAGAGAGACGGACACAGCGTGCCACAGAGCCAAGTATCATAGCCTCCGATATGAAGAAACCCAATACCACCTCTCACCAGCCCCACGCTGACACCGGCTTCAGCTACAGCCGTCCCTATTTTGAAGAGCTGGTGGACACCGCTCTGGCGCATGCCAAAAAGCTGGGCGCAACCGATGCCGGCGCGGAAGCCTCCGAAGGCTGCGGTCTGAGTGTTTCCGTGCGCAAAGGCGAGCTGGAAAATGTGGAGCGCAACCGCGACAAGTCGCTGGGCGTGACAGTTTACATGGGCAAGCGCCGTGGCAACGCCAGCACCTCGGACTTTTCCCGGGCGGCGATTGAGCAAACGGTGCAGGCGGCCTATGACATTGCGCGCTTCACGTCGGCCGACCCGATGGCCGGTTTGCCCAATGCCAAAGACGTGGCGCCCCAATCAAAACATCGCACCGATCTGGATTTGTTTTTTCCGTGGACGATCAACAGTGAACAGGCGGCGCAACTGGCCATGGTCTGCGAAGCGGCAGCGCTCAAGACCGACAAGCGCATCACCAACAGCGAGGGCGCCAGCGTGTCTGCCCAGCAATCGCATTTTTTCAGTGCCCACACGCGCGGTTTTCGGGGCGGTTATGCCAGCTCGCGCCACTCGCTGTCGGTGTCGCCGATTGCCGGCAAAGGCAAGGACATGCAGCGCGATGCCTGGTACAGCTCCATGCGCAACGCCGACGACCTGGCCTCGCCCGAAGCCGTTGGCCGCTATGCCGCCGAGCGCGCTTTGAGCCGCCTGAATTCACGCAAGATTGCCACCACCGAGTGCCCGGTGCTGTTTGAGTCCCCGCTGGCAGCCGGCTTGCTGGGTAGTTTGGTGCAAGCGCTCAGTGGCGGCGCACTGTACCGCAAGAGCACGTTCCTGCTGGACTCGCTGGGCAAGCAGGTGCTGCCCAAGCACATCGATATTGCGGAAGACCCGTTTGTCAAACGCGGCAAAGGCAGCTCGCCGTTTGATGACGAAGGCGTCAAGGTCAATGCGCGCCAGGTGGTGGAAGCAGGCTGCGTACAAGGTTACTTTTTGAGCAGTTATTCCGCCCGCAAACTGGGCATGAAAACCACAGGCAATGCCGGTGGTTCGCACAACCTGACGCTGACGTCGCGCCTGACGCGCGCCGGTGATGACCTGGACGCCATGCTCGAAAAACTCGGCACCGGTTTGCTGGTGACCGAGTTGATGGGCAGTGGCGTGAACTACGTCACGGGCGACTACTCACGCGGCGCCAGCGGTTTCTGGGTCGAAAAAGGCCGCATCGCTTTCCCGGTGCAAGAGATCACCATTGCCGGCAACATGAAAGCCATGCTCAAAGGCATCCAGGCCGTGGGGGCCGATACTTACAACTACGGCGCCAAGACGGTGGGGTCCATCCTGATTAACCGCATGAAGATCGCTGGAAGTTAATTAACCCGCCAATGCGGCTTTGACGGCCGCAGAAATCTGGCCCATTTCGGCCTTGCCGGCGAGACGAGTTTTGACCGCACCCATCACCTTGCCCATGTCGCCCGGACCGGCAGCTCGGCCCAGTTCCACAGCCAGTTCCGCCACGATGGCCTTGACTTCCGTGGCCACCTCTTCGGCGCTCAGGCGCTGTGGCAGGTAGGCTTCAAGCACTTTCACTTCAGCCGCTTCCTTGTCGGCCAGGTCCATGCGGTTGGCGGTGGTGAAGGCGGCGATGGAGTCCTTGCGTTGCTTGATGAGCTTGTCAACGATGGCCACCAGGGCGGTGTCGTCCAATACCACGCGCTCATCGACCTCTTTTTGCTTGGCGGCAGCCAACAGCAGGCGGATGGTGCCCAGGCGCTCGCTGTCTTTGGCGCGCATGGCATTTTTCATGTCTTCGGTGATTTGGTCTTTAAGTGACATGGGGTGAAGTCCTTGATAGATGGGTTCTGAATTGTGTTTTGGCATAAAAAAAGCCCACCTGAGCGTCCCCGGTGAGCTTTTTTTGGTGCCTTGGAAGGCGTACTGATTTAGTACATCTTCTTGGGCAACTGCATGGCGCGAATGCGCTTGTAGTTGCGCTTGACAGCAGCAGCCTTCTTGCGCTTGCGCTCGGCTGTTGGCTTTTCATAGAACTCGCGGGCACGCAAGTCAGTCAACAAGCCCAATTTTTCAATGGTGCGCTTGAAGCGGCGAAGCGCTACGTCGAAGGGTTCGTTTTCTTTTACACGGATCGTTGTCATTACGTAAAGTTATCCAGGATGTGCAGACTTCTATCAAAGGGAGATCGAGCCATTTGACGAACATCATGCGATTTTCCCCGCTTTAAAGTTGATCAGGCAGCGGGGGTTTGCCAGCAAAGCCTAGGATTATAGCGCCGTCGGCCATGAATTCAAGGCGCAGCCAAGAATAATACGCCGAAGCGCTTGCCGTCGTGTGTCCTGCCGGCAATCGATGCACCCATTGCCAGTTCCCCTTTATTTCCAGGTGCTGACTCAGCACAAACTTTGATGTGAATGTTGAACATCTGAGTCGCTACCCGTGATAATCCGCAAACAATATTGCAACAAAATGTTGCCATAACAACGGTGCAATGAATCATGAAAAGTCCTGGCTACCCTGCACTCGCGCTGATTGCGGCGCTGTTTATTCAGACGCCCGCAGCGATGGCCCAGAGTACTGAAGAGGAAGAACTGGCACTTGTCTATGGCGACAAGACGACGGTCAGCATTGCCACTGGCAGCCAGCAGATGCTGCGCCGCGCGCCGGCTGTGGCCAGTGTGATCACGGCCGAAGACATTGCCGCCATGGGTGCCACGGATCTGGACGACGTGCTGGAAACCGTGCCAGGTGTCCATGTCAGCCGCAGCCCCAATGGGTATTCGCCACTTTACGTCATCCGGGGTGTTTACAGTCAATTCCTGCCGCAGGTGTTGCTGTTGCAAAACGGCGTCCCGATGACCACGCTCTACCAGGGGAACAAGGGCAACATCTGGGGCGGTTATCCGGTTGAACACATTGCGCGTATCGAAGTGATTCGCGGCCCCGGCTCCGCGCTGTATGGCGCCGATGCTTATTCCGGCGTGATCAACATCATTACCAAGAGCGCTGCGGACACGCCCGGCACCGAGATGGGCGTTCGCCTCGGCTCCTTCAATACCCAAAATGTCTGGGTGCAGCACGGTGGCAAGCTGGGTCCGATGGATGTAGCTGCTTACCTGCGGATCGGAAGCACCGATGGTTTCAAGGAAACCATCACGGCGGATGCCCAGACGCGTTCCGACCGGCTACGGCTTACCAACGCCAGCCTGGCACCTGGGTCCGTGAATACAGGCTACGACGCGCTTGACGCCAATTTGGAGCTTGGATTTGACAAATGGCGGTTTCGCGGCGGCTATAAATTGCGCGAGAACGTGGGAACCGGCGCCGGTATTGCCTCGGCGCTGGACCCGGTCGGTCGATCAACAACCGAGCGCGTCACGGCTGATTTATCCTGGACCGACCTGCATTTCGCCCGGGATTGGAGTTTGGGTTTGACGGCTAGTTACCTTCACTACACGCAACTGATCCCCACCGATTTTCAGCTGTTCCCCGCGGGCGCCAATGCCGGCGGCGGGGTGTCCACCAACGGTTTCATCGCGGGTCCCGATACCTGGGAGCGGCAAATCAGGCTTTCAACGTTTGCGAACTATGCTGGTTTTGCGGGTCACAGTCTGCGTTTTGGCGTAGGCCATGATGACCTGAATCTTTATAAAACCCGTGAAACGCGCAACTTTACTTACTCGCCTGTCGGCGCGCTGGTGCCGGTAGCGGGCGGCGCGATGGTCGATTTCTCCGACACCGATCCGTTTTTGCGTCCGCAGCGGCGTCTGGTCGATTATTTCTATATTCAGGATGAGTGGAGTTTTGCCAAGGACTGGACCCTGACGGCCGGCCTGCGCCGCGACAACTACTCCGATTTCGGCGGCACGACCAACCCGCGTCTCGCGCTGGTGTGGGATGCCTCGCTGGACGTCACCGCCAAACTGCTGGTGGGCCGCGCTTTTCGCCCGCCTGCGTTCATTGAAGTTTATGGCGCGGCCAATCCCGTGGCGCTGGGTAACCCCAACTTGCGCCCGGAAACCATCAACACGGTGGAAGCGGCCTTCTCCTGGCAGGCGCGCCGCGACACCCAGTTGAACCTGAGCCTGTTTCGTTATGACATGAAGGACATCATCCGCACGGTGGGCGGGGTCTATGCCAACACAGGCGCGCAGAACGGGCAAGGGGCCGAAATCGAAGCGGTATGGGATGCCAGCCGCAGCCTGCGGCTGACCGGCAATTATTCATGGCAGCGCTCGGTGGATGAATCCACCCAACAGGATGCCGGCTATGCGCCGCACCACCACATCTATGCCCGGGCGGACTGGCGTGTTGACAGTAATTTACTGGTCAGCACGCAGGTCAATTGGGTGGCCGACCGCAAGCGTGCGGCGGGCGACACCCGGCCTGATATCGCCGACTACACCACGGTGGACTTGACCTTGCGAACCAAGAACGGCAGCAACCGCTGGGACTTCTCGGCCAGTGTGCGCAACCTGTTCAATGCCGATGTGCGTGAACCCAGTTTTGCGCCCGGCCTGTCCATTCCGAACGATCTGCCCATGGCACTGCGTTCCGTCTATTTGCAGGCCATCTACCGGCTCTGAGTCGTGGCTGTTTTTGAGAAAAATACCGTGAAAAATTGTCTCAAATATTTCCTCTTTTATGCCGTGCTGCCCGCCTGGCTGGCACTGCCTTCCCTGGCCTACGCCCTGGCGCCACAGGCCGATGGCGCGGTCAAGACAGGGGCGGCCGTCAACTATTTCGAGGCCGACGAGTTGACCCGCGTGCTGGACCGGATTGAGCGCTCCAGCGAGGTCATGATCTATCGTATTCAGCTGGCTGCCAGCGAGTCGGCGTTCGGCCTGCCGACCCGCGCCGATAACGTCAAACTCGCCCTGGGCAGCGAGTCCGGCAATATCGCCGTTCTTTATCCTGAACTGGGCGAACCCTATCGCGGCATTTTTGCCAAAATCATCGAAGGGATTGAGGCTCAAATCGGAGCGCGTGTGGCGAGTTACGCCGTCGGCGGCACCCTGAAGGAGCCGGACGTTCTCGCCAACCTCAAGCGCCAGGACATCAAGGTGGTGATCGCGCTCGGACGCCAGGGCATGAAGGCCGCTTCCAGCCTGGAGCGGGAATTCGGTGTCGTGGTCGGGGGCGTGGTGTCAGCGCCGGGGGACGAAGTACGCAACTTTTCGGTGATCAGCCTGGCTCCGGACCCCGGCATGCTGTTCGAACGTCTCAAACATTTCATGCCGGGCGCACGGCGCATCATTGTGGTGTACGAGCCTCGGCAGAACGCATGGCTGATCCGGCTGGCACGCGATGCCGCGCGCAAATACGGACTGGAATTGCAGGCGATCGAGGCCCCCGATCTGAAAACTGCCGTACGGATCTACCGGGAGCAGCTGGCCAGCGCCGACCCCAGAAAAGATGCGCTTTGGCTGCCGCAGGATTCGACCACCGTGGAAGACACATCGGTCTTGCCGCTGGTGCTGGAAGAGGCGTGGAACCGCAACCTGGCGGTGTTTTCGAGCAGTGTGACGCACGTCAAGCGCGGCGCCCTGTTTTCTCTGTATCCCAACAACGTGGCACTTGGTCGCCAGTTGGCGGCCTCGGCCCTGAACTATCCGGCCGGCAACCCCGGGGCCTCGACCGTGGTTCCGCTGAAGGACGCCTTGCTGGCTGTTAACGTGCGCACCGCCAGTCACCTCGGCTTGCGCTTGTCGCCTCTTCAGCAAGGTTTCGATCTTGTTTTCCCCGCACAGTGAGCGGTGTTTATTTAATGCAACCCGTCAAACACCTCTATTCCTTGCTGAGCAAGACGACGTTTCGCCGTCAGCTTTCAATCATGGCCGCCATCGGTGTGCTGATGCTCGCCTTGTTGTCTTCACTGGCTATTTCGTGGCAGAGCAGCCGTGAGATCCGGCACAACCGCCAGCAACAGGGCCAGCGGCTGGCCGATAGCCTGGCACGCCAGGCACGGCTGGCCTTGCTTTCCGATTCGGGCGATAACGTGGTCGATGCGATGTCCGGCGCGCTGGCTTTTCCCGATGTGGTCCAGGTTGAAATCCGCCGTCCTGACGGCCGGGCCTTGTTGGCCCATGGCTCGGCCGGTGCCGCACTTTTTTTGGCAAATGAGGTGCCTCCACCGGGAACCATGACATCGGCTGCGGCGTTTCTCGACATCGAGGATCGGGATACCTGGCGTTTTGTCGCTCCGGTACGAACCGCAGACCGGGCCTCGCCGTTCGAGATGGAAGAAACGCTGGGCCAGGCCCTGGGTTACGTGCGGATCGTCTTGTCGAAATCTTCGCTGGACCGGGCCATGTTCGGGCTGTTTGCGCTGAACATGGCCATCTCTCTCTTTTTTGCGCTGATTTTTCTGTTCGTCACGCGCTGGATGACGTTGCGCATGACACGGCCCTTGCTGCAACTGGCCGGGGCCATGGGCCGTGCCGAAGTCGGCGAGTCAGGGGTGCGGGCCGAACTGGCGGGGCCGCGCGACATTGCCAACATGGCGCATGCCTTCAACAGCATGATGCTGGTGCTGGACGAGCGCGAACAGGCCTTGCGGCAAGCGCGTGAAGAGGCCCTGCAACTGGCCCACCTGAAGGCCGATTTTGCCGCGACCATGAGCCATGAACTGCGAACGCCCCTCAATGGCGTGGTCGGCACGCTCGACATGCTGCGCGCCTCCACGCTGCCGCCGGTGGCGCGCAGCTATGTCAACCTGGCGTGGGACTCGTCGCAGTACCTGCTGGACCTGATCAACAACATCCTGGACTTCTCCTCGCTGGAAGCGGGCAAGCTCCTGCTGGCCGAAAACGATTTCGATCTGGCCCGGCTGTGCGAACAAACGATTGATCTGGTCTCGGCGCAGGTCGGCAGCAAGGGGCTGGAGATCGCTTATGTGCTGGAGCCCGGCGTGCCGTCCTGCCTGCGCGGCGATGCCAGGCGCTTGCGCCAGGTGCTGCTCAACTTGCTGGGCAATGCGGTCAAGTTCACCGAACGGGGCGAGGTGGCGATCCGCGTGTCGCCGGTCGGCCTTTTTGGCGACAACGGAACCCTGCGGTTTGAAGTGATTGACACCGGTATCGGTGTGCCCGCCACGGCCTGCGCCACCATTTTTGATTCGTTTACCCAGGCCGATCCTTCGTCCACCCGCAGCCATGACGGTTCCGGCCTCGGCTTGTCGATCTGCAAGCAGTTGTGCCTCCTGATGGGCGGTGAAATCGGCGTTGACAGCGAGCCGGGGGTGGGCAGCACCTTCTGGTTTGAGTTGCCACTGCGCCTCGGCGCCAGCGTTCCGGCGGCACCGGCGGCGGCCGTGCGGACCGGTCGCGTGCTGGTGCTGGATGAAAGCGCCATCGTTCGCCAGTTCCTGGAGCAATCCTTGCAGGCTTGCGGTTATGCCTGCGGCGCGGCCAGCACGGTAGCCGATGCCGCGACAGCGCTGCAAGCGGCGCTGTTGGCCGGCGAGCCTTATCAACTGCTGGTGGTGGACATGCTGTTCGCGCAAGCCCATGCCGCAGCGGTGCAAGAGTTGCGTACGGCACCGGCCTTCGGCCAGCCCCGCATGGTCTTGATGAATCGCTATGGCGCCGTGTGCGCGCCGGATGTGCCGCCCGCCGATGCTTATCTGGCCAAACCCTTGCGCATGGAACGCCTTCTGGAATGCATCGACACCGTACTGGGCGCACGATCGGCACCGCAACGGCCGACACCCAAGGCGAGTGCGAGCCGGCCCCGGCTGCTGGTGGTCGAAGACAACCGCACCAGCCAGACCATTGCCACCGGCATGCTGGAAATGTTGGGTTGCACGACCAAAGTGGCGGAGAACGGACGTGTCGCGGTGCAGGCGTTCAAGCGCGATGCCTGGGACTTGATCCTGATGGACTGCAACATGCCGGAGATGGATGGTTTTGAGGCCACCGCCGTCATCCGCGCCCTGGAAAGCGACAGCGGACGCCGCGTGCCGATTGTGGCGATGACCGCCAACACGCAACCGGCTGATATTGCCAAGTGCCTGTCGGCCGGCATGGACGACCATTTGTCGAAACCATTGACGCTGGACAGCCTGAGCGCGCGCCTGCACCGCTGGCTGCCCGGGCTGGTCATGGCCCCGCCAGCCCTGCCGGCCGATGCGGCATTGATTCAACGGCCCGATGAGCCGGTTGACCGCGCCGCCCTGGTCCGGCTGCGCGAGGCGCTGGGCGGTGCCATCGGTCAGGCGATTCGTCCCTTTCTCGAAGATATGCCGGCCTACCTGGACGAGCTGGAAGCGGCAGCCGGGGCGGGCCACAGCGAGGCCTTGCGCCGCGCCGCCCATGCGGTCAAAGGGGCGGCTGGCAATTTCGGGGCCGTGGCCCTGGTGGCCTTGGCCAGGGAGATGGAGACGCAGGCAGAAACCGGCCAGGCTGACGCGGCCGTGAGCCTGATGCCGCGTTTGCGGGCCGAGTACGCGCTGATCAGCCAGGCCCTGAAGCACGAACTGCAAAGTGAGACGGAAGTGCCCGTGCCGCTGTCGGCGGTGGGTGCGGCGCGGGTGCTGATCGTGGATGACGACCGCAGCACCCGCTCGGCTTTGAGCGCCGCTTTGCAACGCAGCGGTTTTGTCGTCACCGAGGCGTGCGACGGCAGCGAGGTGGCGGGTGAAGTCGAGCGCATGCGCCCGGACGTGATCCTGATGGATGCGCTGATGCCCGTGATGGACGGCTTCACGGCCTGCGCCCTGCTGCAGGAATCACCGCAGGGCCGGGAGATCCCGGTGCTGATGATCACCGCCCTGGAAGACAGTGCCTCGATCGAGCGCGCGTTTGCCGTGGGGGCCAGCGATTACATTCCCAAACCAATCCATCTGGCGGTGGTCAACCAGCGCGTGCGCCGCCTGGTGGATGCGACCCGCGCCGAGCGCCATGTGCGCCATCTGGCCTACAACGATTCGCTGACCGGCCTGCCCAACCGGACCCTGTTCAACGACCATCTCAACCGCTGCATCGAGCGCGCCGGGCCGGCGGGCCAATCGATGGCGCTGCTGTACCTGGACCTGGACCGTTTCAAGTTCGTCAACGACACCCTGGGCCACGAGATCGGCGACAAGCTGCTGAAAACCGTCTCCGGGCGCATCCGGGCCTGTGTGCGCGGCAGCGATTGCGTGGCCCGGCTGGGCGGCGACGAGTTTGCGATCGTCATCGACGACCTGCCCAATCTGGCCATTGCCTCGACGACGGCGCAAAAAATCTGCCACGCCGTGACCGCGCCGTTTGAAATCGACGGCCACGACATCGTGGTCTCTGCGAGCATCGGCATTGCCGTTTTTCCGGGCGACGGCATCGACGCCAGTGCGCTGCTGCGCCGGGCCGATACCGCGATGTACCGGGCCAAGAAAAAAAGCAGCGGCTTCCAGTTTTTCGAGGAAGGCATGGAAGCCTCGGCCGCCGAACACCTGCGCTTTGAAGGCGCGCTGCGCCGTGCGCTGGAACGTGACGAACTCGCCGTCTTCTTCCAGCCGATCGCCGATGCCAGCGAAGGCGGCATCGTCGGCATGGAGGCACTGGTGCGCTGGCACCATCCGACGCGCGGATTGGTGTCTCCGGTGGAGTTCATTCCGCTGGCGGAAGAAACCGGCCTGATCATCCCGATGGGCGAGTGGGTGCTGCGCGCCGCCTGCCAACAGCTCAAGGCCTGGCATGACGCGGGGTGGGCGGACCTCTACGTGACGGTCAACCTCTCCGGCCTGCAACTGCAACAGCCCAATTTTGTGGACACCCTGCGCAGCGCCTTGTACGACACCGGCGTGGATCCGCGCTGCCTGACCCTGGAAATCACCGAAAGCATGCTGATGGAGCATGTGGAGGAAACCCTGTTGATGCTCCAGGCCCTGAAAGCCACGGGCGTCAGCCTGGCCATTGACGATTTCGGTACCGGCTATTCCTCCCTGGCCTACCTCAAGCGCTTCCCGGTCGATGCGCTGAAGATCGACCGCGCCTTCATCCGGGACATGACGGACAACGCCGACGATGCTTCCATCGTCCAGGGCATCATCGCGCTGGCGCACAGCCTGCGCCTGAAGGTGATTGCCGAGGGGGTGGAGACCCCCGAGCAGCACCGCTTGCTGGCCAAGCTGAAATGCAATCTGATTCAGGGTTACCTGCTGAGTGAACCGATTCCGGCCGATCTGTTCGAGACGCGTTTTCTGGCAGGTGCTGATTCAGACGTTTGCGCCAGCCGCTAGCAGCTGCGCCGCCAGCCCCTGGGCGCAGGCATGGCCGCTGGCCCAGGCCCACTGGAAGTTGTAGCCGCCGAGCCAGCCAGTCACGTCCACCACTTCGCCGATGAAGTACAGGCCGGGCTGCTTGGACTCCATCGTCTGCGAGGACAAATCCCGCGTGTCCACGCCGCCGGCGGTGACCTCGGCTTTTTTGTAGCCCTCGGTGCCGGTGGGGGTGAGTTCCCAGCGCGTGAAGCGTTCCGCCAGCGCGGACAAGGCTTTGTCGGTGGCCTCGTTGATCGGGCGCTGCCAGTTGTGGCCTGCCGTATTGCCCTGCTGCACCCAGGCATCGGCCAGACGCGACGGCACTTGCGTGGCCAGTTCGTTGGCAATGAGCTTGCGTGAGCGCGACTTGGCTTCGGTCAGCGACTGCAGCACATCGGCCTGGGGCGCCAGGTTGATGCGGATCGGGGTGCCGGTTTTCCAGTAGCTTGAAATCTGCAACACCGCCGGGCCGCTCAGGCCGCGGTGGGTGAACAGCAGGTCTTCCAGGAAGCTGGTCTTGTCTTTTTTGCTGCCTACTTCAATGCTCACCGGCAGCGACAGGCCCGAGAGCTGGGCGTAGGGCGCCCAGGCGTCGCCGTCAAAGGTCAGCGGCACCAGGGCCGGGCGCGGCTCGACCAGGCGCAGGCCGAACTGGCGGGCGATGCGGTAGCCAAAATCGGTGGCGCCAATCTTCGGGATCGACAGGCCGCCGGTGGCGATGACCACCGAGCGCGCTTGAACCACACCCCGGTCACTATTGATTTCATAGCTGCTCGCGCTTGCTGCATGCGGGCTAGAGGCCGAAAACACTATATTTTTGATGCTGCAGCCGTGCCAGCGGGTGACACCGCCGGTTTCGCACTCGGCCAGCAGCATTTGAATGAGGTCTTCGGCGGAGCGGTCGCAAAACAGTTGGCCTTTGTGCTTTTCGTGAAACGGGATCTGATGCCGCTGCAGCAAGGCCACAAAGTCGCGTGGCGTGTAGCGCGACAGGGCAGAGCGGCAAAAATTCGGGTTGTCGCCCAGAAAATTGGCCGGCGTGGTGCCGAGGTTGGTGAAGTTGCAGCGCCCGCCGCCCGAGATGCGGATTTTCTCGGCCACCGCGGCGCTGTGATCGATCACCAGCACCTTCAGGCCCAGTTGCCCGGCCACCCCCGCACAGAACAAACCGGCGGCACCGGCCCCCACAATTACCACGTCAAAATTTTGCATGGGCCGCAGTGTAGACGCAGCCTTTGGCGCTGAAATGGAATCAGTGGGTCGGCTTGTTGCGCGCCACCAGATCAATTGCCTTGCGCGACATGCCGTCGATGTCGGCGGTGATGCCGGACAGCACATTGGCCACCACGGCAAACTCGCGCCCATGCTGGCCGGCGCGCGCCGCCATCACCTGGGCGTTGAAGCTCACCACCTTGGCCTCGCGCGCCACGGTCTGGATGTCGGACACGATGCCGGTCAGCTCCTTCATCAGCAACGTCGCCTTGCCCTTGGCGATGTTGTCGAAGGTCGAGGTGGCGGTGTTCAGGGCTTCCAGCACGGAATCGGTGCTGCTGACCAGCGCGTTCAGCGATGGCTCGTGCGCGCCTCCGCGCTCGATGCTTTGAAGCGTGCTGCGCATTTGCTGCATGAATTCCTCGATCTGCGGGCCGACGCCTTGCGGGCCTTTGTAGGTGGCCTGCACCAATTGGGCGCTCAGTGCATCGAGTTCGGCCGGGGTGGCGAGCAGTTTGGCATGGCTGTCGCAAAACAGTTGAAAGGTCTTTTGCGCCGCCTGCAGGTGCAGGCTGCTGCCGCTGGCGGCCAGCACGGTTTGCAAGACCATGCGTTGCGACAGCATGCGCTGGCGCGCCGCCAGATTGACCACGGAAATCGACTCGTTGGCCGTTGAACGTTGGGTCGTCGCTGGGTGGAACGGCGTTGGCGCCAGGGAGTGGGATGGCGGTGTACGCGAGCTGAGTGACGCGGTCTGTGCATACATCGTGATTTCTCCAAAAGTGATGCTGTGAAGTGAGCAATATCTAGGCCACTTCTGATCTGGATCAAAGGTACTTTCTTGTCAGGTCGTAGGCGCGTAAAAAAGGCCGCGGGTTAGCGGCCTGGTTGGAGGGCAGGGTGCGCCGGATCAGGCGCAGGCCGTCCGCGCCGCTGGCTGGGCTTGCTGCAAGGCCACCAGACCTTGCATCACATCGCCCACCACGATGACCGAGGGGCTCATCAACTGCTCGCGCTCAATGGTGGCGTGCAACTCGCCCAGGGTGCACACGGCGTGGCGCTGCGTGGGCAAACTGGCGCCCTGGATCACGGCCACCGGGGTGTCGGCGGGCAGGCCACAGAGCAGCTCGTCCTGAATGTGGCGGGTGTCGCGCATGCCCATGTAGATGACCAGCGTGAGCCGGGCGCTGTGGGCGGTGGCGGCCAGGGCTTGCCAGTCGGTGCCGGCGTCGCCGGGTTTGGCGTGGCCGGTGATGAACACAAAGCCGTGGGCATGGTCGCGGTGCGTCAGCGGCACGCCCAGGGAGGTCACCGCCGCCAGACCGGCGGTGATGCCGTTGACCACGTTGACCTGAACGCCGGCCGCTTGCAAGTGCTCGACTTCTTCACCGCCGCGGCCAAAGACGAACGGGTCGCCGCCTTTGAGGCGCACCACGGTTTCGCCTTCGCGCACCGCCATGAGGATGAGTTTTTCAATGAAGGCCTGCGGCGTGGACTTGCAGCCGCCGCGCTTGCCCACATGGATGATGCGGGCGGTGGGCGAGGCCAGGGCCACAATGGCTTCGCTGACCAGGTCGTCCACCAGCAGCACGGTGGCGGTCTGGATGGCTTTGAGGGCCTTGATGGTGAGCAGCTCGGGGTCGCCCGGACCGGCGCCCACCAGGGTGCAACTGCCGGCTCCGCTAGGGGGTGTTGATGAGTGTGTCATGTGTCTTCCTCGTTTGCCTCGACAGTTGCACGATGTGTGCCACTTGCAGCGCAATCGGTGAAGGAATCGGTTCACGCCCGGCCATCACCGCCTGAATCCAGGCCGTGGTGCTCTCGGCATCGGGTGCCGGCAGACCGGGCACGCTGGCCAGCGATCCGCCTTGGCCTTCTTCGACCCGGGTGACTTCGCCATCGGCAAAGGCATCCATGGCGGGCGTGCGGCGCGGGTCGGCCACGGGCTCGCCTTCGGTGCCGCGCAGCAGCAGGGCGGTGGCCTCCACCAGACGCAGGGTGGCGGTCATGGACACCGCGTATTCCGGGTGCGTGTAGCTGCCCACCACCACCGCCGGGTTGTCGCAGACATTCATCAGCTTGACCAGGCTGTGCGCGGGGTTGCGCAAACCGACCACACGGCGCACGTCCAGCAGGCGCTGCAGGCCGGGGCACAGCAGGCCGGTCGGCACAAACTGCACCGTGCCTGGTGCTATTGTTTCAATAGCTGTCTGCGTCGGTGTACCAAGGGCTGCGAGCACATTTTGTGAAGAAATGCGGGTTGAATCGGTGGCCATGCCGTGCACCACCACGGGTAAACCCTCGCGCGCCAGCAAAAGCGCCAAAAGAGGGGTCAAAACGGGCAATTTGCGTGCACCGTTGTAGCTGGGCAGCACCACGGCAGTGCGACCTTCGGTGGGCACTTTGTGCAGCCGCGCATGGGTGGCGTCCAGAAAGCCGGCCATCTCTTCCGGCGTTTCGCCCTTGATGCGCATGGCCAGGCAAAACGCGCCGATTTCCAGGTCGGTGGCGGTGCCGTCGAGCACCTGGCCGAACAGGTCGGCGGCTTGCTCGCGGGTGATGGAGCGCGCGCCGTCTTTACCGCGGCCGATGACTTTGATGTAGGAACTGATGCTCATAGGTTGATTTCGCAGCTAAATGGTTGGCAGAAAGCTGGACCTTACCTTACGCCCGGTTGATGCGGGCGTACAAACCGGTTACTTTGTCCATGACTTGCAGCAAATTTTCGCTGGTCGTGAACACATCGCTGGCGCCGCGTCCGCCCACGGTGGGCCGGGTTTTGAGGACGTTGTCAAAAATGATCCACTGCGCATCGGCTAGGGCCAGTTCCTGCTTGATCTCGTTGCTGGCCTCGGGCGCGTTGCGCAGGATCTCCAGCGCGGCGACGAACTCGGTGCGGGCCTTGCCCAGTTCGGCGGTCGAAGCGGCAGGGTCGATGTTCCAGGCGGTGGCCAGGTAGTACTTGGCCATGCGTTGCGACAGCATGCGCTGGCGCCCGGCGATGTTCACCAGTTTGCCGACCGGCTTGCCCGAGAGTTGCTCCAGTTGGCCGGTGCCCTTGTGGGCCAGTGCCAGCACCCGGGCGTCTTGCGCCAGCAGTTCGCCCGCTTTGGGCGACGCGGGCGCGGAGCCCACCAGCAAAGTCTTGAAGGCCGACCATTCGGATTCCAGCGACACATAGGTCTCGCGCAAGGGGCCGGCGGGCGAGAAGGCCTTGAGTTCCACCAGTTGCCGGTCAAACAAGGCCAGGGACTGGTCCAGCGCCTTGGTGGCGGCGGGCATCTGCACTTGCTGGCCCAGGCACAAATAGGCTTTGGCCATGCGCTGCGACAGCATGCGCAGGCGCCCGGCCTTGTTGATGGCGTCGTTCAGGTCGCTCACCTGGGCCGGCACCGCCAGCGCGGTGGAGGCGGCCCAGGCGATAAAAATTCTGCGTTGGAGTTTCATGGACGTGATCTCGGTCAGTGCGGGCAGCGTGCCGGCGCGGGGTCGGAGGGGTGAAGTGAACCGGATTGTCGGAGGGATGCCCGGAATTTTCCTTGGACTAGAACAAGGGCAAAGACGGTCACGGCACGGCGACGCAGGCCCGTACTCTTTTCTGCAGTTCGGGCACGCAGGAGCCGCAATTGGTGCCGCATTTCAGGGCCGCCTGCAGCAAACCAAGCCGCTCCTTGGGGGTGCCCTGGCACTGCTCCAGGTGTGCGTCAATCGCCACATCGGTCACGTTGAAGCAGGCGCACACCTGCTTGCCGCGCGATACCACCTGCACCGGCGGCTTGGCGCCGGGCAGCAGCAGGGCACGGCCATAGGCGTCGGCGGGCAGCTCGTCCTGCAGCAGCGTTTTGATCCAGCCCTGCGCACTGGTGTCGCCGGCCAGCATGAAGCCTTCCAGTAGGGTGTCCGCGTCGCCCTGCACCCGGTGCACCGCGCGGCGCTGGCCGCGTTTCTGGTCCTGGTAGCGCAGGATGTGGGGGCCGTCGAGGTTCATCAACTCTTCAATTTGGTGCAGCAAGGCGTCGGCGGGCGCTTCATGGCTGGCGGCCCGAAACAGCAGGCCGCTGCGCTCGCGCTGCGGATCGGCCGCGTTGTTGGAGAACGGCGTGCAGCTGGCAAACGGAAAGCGCACCATCAGCGCCTGCAGTTCTTCCCGCGCTGCCAGCAGGTGCTCCGCCGGCAGCCAGGCCACGGCCAGCAGGGACCAGGGCAACTCGGCCTTCAGGATCTTGACGGCGGCGTGCTTGAACTCGGGCTGTTTCGAGTCGGGGCAATAGGCGGAGGTGGTGAGGGCGTTGACCCCGGCCAGCCGTTCGCCGGTGCCGCTGACCCCGCTCAGGAATTCTTCCCCCCAGTGCATGGCGATGAAGGCCTGGCTCATGCCGATGTCGGTGCTGCCCTGCACCGGCAGCAGGATCGAGCCGCGTTTGCTGGTGACGTGCACCAACTCGCCTTCTTTGAGCAGGCGGCGCGCCATGTCCTGCGGGTTCATCTGGACCGTGGGCTCGCTGACGTGGCCAAACAGGCGGCCCAGCGTGCCGGTGCGGCTCATGCCATGCCACTGGTCGCGCAGGCGCCCGGTGGTCAGCGAAAACGGGTAGCGCGATTCGCGCGGCTCGGCCACCGGACGGTAGGCCGTGTTGACGAAGCGGGCGCGGCCATCGGGCGTGGGGAAGCGGCCGTCTTCGTACAGACGGGCCTGGCCCTGGGTCTCGCCCTTGCGCAGGGGCCACTGCCGGGGCGCTTGTTCCAGCATCGGGTAGGTCATGCCGGTGATGTCCAGGTCGCGGCCGCGGGTGGATTCGCGGTGCTCCAGCCAGACCGATTCGGGCGTGGTGTAGGGGAACAGGCTCCAGCCGGAGGAAGACAAAGGGGTGGGGCGGGCGGGCAGCCGTTTCTCCAGTCGCTGGGCGAAATCGGTGGCGATCGACCAGTCGTGCCGGGTCTCGCCCGGTGCCGCCACGGCGGCGCGCACGCGCGAGATGCGGCGCTCGCTGTTGGTGACGGTGCCTTCTTTTTCGCCCCAGGTGGTGGCGGGCAACAGCAGGTCGGCAAAGCGTGCGGTGGCGGTGCTGGCAAAGGCTTCCTGCAGCACCACGAACTCGGCGCGCTCCAGCGCGCGGCGCACGGTAGCCTGGTCGGGCATGGATTGCGCCGGGTTGGTGCAGGCAATCCACAAAGCCTTGATTTCACCGTCGGCGGCGGCCTGGAACATCTCGACCGCGGTCTTGCCGGGCTGGGACGGCACGTCGTTGACGCCCCACAGTGTGGCGACTTCGGCGCGGTGCACCGGGTTGGCGAGGTCGCGGTGGCCTGACAGCAGATTGGCCATGCCGCCGGTTTCGCGCCCGCCCATGGCGTTGGGCTGGCCGGTCAGTGAAAACGGCCCGGCCCCGGCTTTGCCGATCTGCCCGGTGGCGAGGTGCAGGTTGATCAGTGCCGCGTTTTTGGCGGTGCCGCTGCTGGACTGGTTCAGGCCCTGGCAATACAGGCTCAGCGTCGGGCTGCGCGGGGCCGTGCTGTCGGCCTGAATACCGGCAAACAGGCGTGCCGCCTGCAGCAGATCGTCTTTGGAAATACCGCAGGTCTGCGCCACCAGCTCGGGCGTGCAGTCGCGCACGGTGGCCTTGAGCGCGTCAAAGCCGCTGGTGTGCGCGGCCATGTAGGCGGCGTCGAGCCAGCCTTCCCACAGCATGATGTGCAGCATGCCGTTGAACAGCATCACATCGGTGCCGGGCAGGATGGGCAGGAACAGGTCGGCAATCTCCACCGTGTCGGTGCGGCGCGGGTCGCAGACGACGATCTTGAGCGCCGGATTGGCCTGGCGCGCGGCTTCAATGCGGCGAAACAGGATCGGGTGCGCGTAAGCCGTGTTGGAGCCGACGATGAAGATGGTGCCCGCAAAGTTGACGTCGTCATAGCAGGCCGGTGGCGCATCCATGCCCAGCGTCTGCTTGTAGCCCGCCACCGCGCTGCTCATGCACAGGCGCGAGTTGCTGTCGATGTTGTTGGTGCCGATCAGCCCCTTGGCGAGCTTGTTGAAGACGTAATAGTCTTCGGTGAGCAATTGGCCGGAGATATAGAAACCCACGGCATCGGGGCCGTCGGCCTGGATGATGTTGGCAAACCGGTCGGCCGCCAGGTCCAGCGCAGCATCCCATTTGATGCGCTGGGTGGGGCCGCCCCGGACTAGGCGCCGCAAGGGCTGCAGCAGCCGGGTTTGCTGCGTCACGGTGGCGCTGGCGGTCAGGTGCAGGGTGGAGCCCTTGGTGCAGAGCCGGCCGAAATTGGCCGGGTGATCCGGGTCGCCCCGCACCCCGGTGATCTGCTCGCCGGTGGACTCGATGATGACGCCGCAGCCCACACCGCAGTAGGGACAGGTGGATTTGGTTTCGCGCACCATGGGGGCTCCTGTCAGGCTTGCGCCAGTTCAGCGAGTCCTTTGCAGCCGGGTCCGGCCACCGGGGCTTTCAGGGTCAGGCCGAGCGTGGCCAGCTCGTCGCCGTCCAGGTGCACGGCGCCGTCTTCCACTTTGACCTTGAAGCTGGGCGTGCTGCCGACGTCCGGCGCGCGGGCCACGCCGTCCGCCAGGCCAATGACCCAGTTGTGCAGCGGGCAGGCCACGCTGCTGCCAAACACCATGCCCTGGCTCAGCGGACCGCCTTTGTGCGGGCAACGGTCGAGCAGGGCAAAGACCTCGTCCTGGTCGTTGCGGAACACGGCCACGTCCATGCCTTGGGCACGTGCCACGCAGCGGGCGCCCAAAACGGGGATGTCGGTGACCAGGCAGATTTTTTTCCAGTTGCTCATTTGCTTGTCCTTTTGCTATTGTTTCAATAGCTGCTTGTGCAGGTTGTACGGGGGCTAGAGGCCGATTTGTTATAAAAAATGGGCTTTTTTCAGGCCGGCACGCTGAGTTTGTCGAACTGGCGAACGTCCACCTCGGCCTTGTCGAACTCAAACCACGGATCGGGCTCGCCGTCCAGGGCGAACTGCAGTTGCTCCCAGAGCGCCTTGCGGTTCTCATGGTCGTCCAGAATCTTCTTCTTGACGTAGTCCAGGCCGACCCGGTTCACGTAATGCACGGTGCGCTCCAGGTACCAGCCTTCCTGGCGGTACAGCTCGATGAAGGCGCCGGTGTACTCCAGCACTTCCGCGCTGGTCTTGAGCTTGACGAAGAAGTGCGCCACCTCGGTCTTGATGCCGCCGTTGCCCGCGATGTACATCTCCCAGCCGCTGTCCACGCCGATGATGCCGACGTCCTTGATGCCGGCCTCGGCGCAATTGCGCGGGCAGCCGCTCACGGCGTACTTGACCTTGTGCGGGGCGTACATGCGCCACATGGCGCGCTCCAGGTCCTTGCCCATCTGCGTGCTGTCTTGCGTACCCATGCGGCACCACTCGCTGCCGACGCAGGTCTTGACCGTGCGCAGCGCCTTGGCGTAGGCGTGGCCGCACGGCATGCCGATGTCTTGCCAGACGGCGGT
This sequence comes from Pseudomonadota bacterium, assembly GCA_040385425.1. Lineage (GTDB taxonomy): Bacteria > Pseudomonadota > Gammaproteobacteria > Burkholderiales > Burkholderiaceae_C > Rhodoferax. Next base: position 19,117 of record JAZKHK010000113.1, read on the forward strand.
CAAGTCTTCTTTCTTCACGCCCAGCAAATCGATGCGCTGGCCGCCCGTGACCTTGACGGTCGGGATCTTGTACTTGTCCACCACGTCGGCAATGCGGCGCAGTTCGCTGGCGCTGGTCTCGCCGCCCCACATGCGCGGGATGACGGAGTAGGTGCCGTCCTTCTGGATGTTGGCGTGGCTGCGCTCGTTGATCATGCGGCTTTGCGGATCGTCTTTGGCCAGTTTGGGCCAGGTACTGATCAGGTAGTAGTTGACCGCCGGGCGGCAGGACGAACAGCCGTTGGGCGTTTTCCACTCCAGGAACTTGAACACGTCGGTAATCGCCAGCAGCTTGTTGGTGCGGATGGCGTCGCGCACCGCCTGGTGGCCGTGGTCGGTGCAGGCGCACATGGCCTTGGTCTTGGGCGTGGCCGAGTAGTCGCCGCCAGCGGTGAACATCAGCAGCTGTTCCACCAGCCCGGTGCAGGAGCCGCAGGAGGCGCTGGCCTTGGTGTGCTTGCGCACTTCGTCCAGCGTGAACAAACCCTTCTCTTTGATGGCTTTGCAGATGGTGCCTTTGGTGACGCCGTTGCAGCCGCAGACTTCGTCGGTATCCAGCATGGCGGCGGCCTTGTTGTGGCCCTGGTGGCCGACGTCGCCAATGTTGGACTCGCCAAACATCAGCTTGTCGCGGATGTCGGAGATCGAGCGGCCGTCGCGCAGCAGCTTGAAGTACCAACTGCCGTCCACGGTGTCGCCGTAGAGGCAGGCGCCGATCAGCTTGTCGTCTTTCAAGACCAGCTTTTTGTAAACGCCGCCAAACGGGTCGCTCATGACGATTTCTTCAGTGCCTTCGCCGCCCATGAACTCGCCGGCTGAAAAAAGATCGATGCCGGTGACCTTGAGCTTGGTCGAGGTCAGCGAGCCCACATAGCGGCCAATGCCGAACTGCGCCAGATGGTTGGCCGCCACTTTGGCCTGCTCGAACAGCGGTGCGACCAGACCGTAGGCAATGCCGCGGTGCGCCGCGCATTCGCCGACCGAGTAGATGCGGGCGTCGGTCACGGTTTGCAGCGTGTCGGTGACCACGATGCCCTTGTTGCAGTGCAGGCGCATGGACTCGGCCAGGGCGGTGTTGGGGCGGATGCCCACGGCCATCACCACTAGGTCGGCGGCGGCTTGCGTGCCGTCCTTGAAACGGATGGCGGTGACGCGTTTGCCGTCTGCGCCGCCACCGCCCACCAGGTCTTGCGTTTGGGCGCCCATCAGGAACTTGAGGCCGCGGTCTTCGAGCGACTTTTGCAGCAGCTTGCCGGCCACGCTGTCGAGCTGGCGCTCCATCAGGGTCGGCATCACATGCACCACGCTGACGTTCATGCCGCGCAGCATCAGGCCGTTGGCCGCTTCCAGACCCAGCAGGCCGCCGCCGATGACGACCGCGTTCTTGTACTGGGTGGCGGCGTCGATCATGGCGTTGGTGTCGGCAATGTCGCGGTAGGCAATCACGCCCTCCAGGTCCTTGCCGGGAATCGGCAGGATGAAGGCGTTGGAGCCGGTGCACATCAGCAGGCGGTCGTACTCGGTGCTGATTTTTTCTCCGGCGGAATTCTCGGCGTGCACCACGCGTTTGATGCGGTCCACTTCGGTGACTTTCCAGCCCGCGTGCAGGGTGATGTGGTTGTCGGTGTACCAGTCCCAGGAGTTGAGGATGATCTCATCCACCGTCTGCTCACCAGCCAGCACGGGCGACAGCAGAATGCGGTTGTAGTTGGGGTGCGGCTCGGCGCCGAACACGGTGATGTCGTACAGCTCGGGCGCGATTTTCAGCAACTCTTCGAGGGTGCGCACACCCGCCATACCATTGCCAATCATGACCAGTTTTGATTTCTTCATCGCGCTACTCCAGAGGTGTTCGCCAGGTTAATTTGAGTGCAAGCCGCATGCCAGTGGTGACAGACCAGTCGTCTGACGACCGGGATGAGGCTGTGAAAAATAGAGTCCCCCGGCGCATGAGCCGGTGCGAGGTGATTCGCTTAAAACATCACCCCGAATACGTTACGCACGTCGTTGTGCGCAATGCCTGCAGCGCTATGGTGCAGGTCGGACGCTCCGTTACGTCCGCTCATTGCAATGCAATACTTGTGCCATATGATGTTGTGACGGCGGACGTATTCAAACCGAGGCCCGTGGCCCTGGTGCACGACTTGCATTCGTCCTGTCTTTTCTCCACTTAACGCATGGGTTTTGTATGACATCCGCATTGGTACACATGAATGGCACCCAAGGCTCCCCGCTGCTGGTGCCGGACCTGGAAGCGACCGGCATCCAGGTGTTGGGCGTGGTCGCTGACCGCAGCAAATTGGTGCACGAAGTGGTGCGCCACGCACCAGACTTGGTGATTTGCGATGAACCCTTGCCCGATGAATCGCTGTTCAAGGTCACGCAGACCATTGCCGATATCTCGCCGCGTCCGGTCATCGTGTTCACCAGCGACGGCGATGCCGAGCACATCGTGCGCGCCATCGAAGCCGGTATCCACGGCTATGTCATCAATGGCTATGGCGCCCACCGCCTGCGCTCGCTGGTGCACCTGGCCCAGGCCCGTTTCCAGGTGGAGAAGGCCCAGCGCGATGCGCTGGCCGACATCACCAGCCGCTTTGAGGAGCGCAAGACGGTGGACCGCGCCAAGGGCATCCTGATGCAGGCGCGCCAGATGTCGGACGACGATGCGTTCCAGATCCTGCGCACCGCCTCCATGCACACTAACCAGCGCCTGGGCCAGGTGTCGCAACACATCATCCATTCGGCCCGTTTTGCCGAGCTGGTGAATTGCGCCGGGCGCTTGCGCATGCTGTCGCAGCGGCTGATCAAGCTGTACCTGCTGCAACTGGCCGGGGTGCAGGTGGAGCAGCACAAACAGTGCTTGCAAGACTCCATGACGCGCATCGATGGCAATCTGCTGCTGCTGGGGAAAAACCTCTCCAAGCCCACGTTTGGCGACTTGCTGGGGCAGGTAGTGGTCACCTGGGCGCGCCTGAAAACCGGCTTGCAGGGCCAGCCGCGTGTCGAGCTGTTGACCCGGCTGGATGAACTCGCTGAAGCGCTGCTGCTCAACGCGGAACGCCTGACCGGCAGTCTGGAGCATGCCGGGTCGGTGGCGCCCTTGCATGCGCTCAACCGGGCCGGTCGCCAGCGCATGCTGTCCCAGCGCTTTGCCAAATATGTGCTGCTCGGCGAGCTGGGCGAGACCACGTCGCATCGCAGCGCAGCTGGCATGGCCGAAGCCAAAGCGGAGTTTGAGGAAGGCTTGACCTACCTCCAGGGCCTGCCCCTGAGCACGCCCGATATCCGCAACGCGCTGGAGGCCGCCACCGTCGCCTGGGACCAGATGCTGACGGGCGCAGCCGACGCCCGCCACCCGGCTGGCCGGGAGCGCCTGGCCAGTGCCAGCGAAACCCTGCTGGAGGTGTTTGACCAGCTCTCCGGCTATTACGAACACAGCATGCAGATGCTGGTGGGTTGAGCCTGCATGGCGTTTGAACTCGACATCGGTTTCACCTCGGCGGCGGGTAGCAAGGCCATCAACGAAGATTTTTGCGCGGCCATGCTGCCCGAAGCCGGCTATGAAGACATGGGTGCGATTGCGGCGGTGGCCGACGGCGTGAGCCGCGGCGGCATGGGCAAGGAGGCGGCGCAAACCACCGTCATCAGCCTGCTGCGCGACTACTACGGCACGCCGCAGACCTGGGACACCACGGTGGCGCTGGACCGCATCATCTCGGCGCAAAACGCCTGGCTGGCCGGGGTCAACCAGCGCCGCCAGCCGGCCATGGGCATGACCACGCTCACCGCGCTGGTGCTGCGCGGCCAGTCCTATGCGCTGGCGCATGTGGGCGACTCGCGCGCCTACCTGTTGCGCGAGGGCCAAACCCTGCAAATGACGCACGACCATGTGGTGAATCACCCCGACTTCTCGCACCAGTTGCTGCGCGCCGTGGGCTTTGAAGACCGCTTGGTGGTGGACTATGTGCAGGGCGACCTGCAGGTGGGCGACGTGTTCATCCTGCTCACCGATGGCGTGCATGGCGAAGTACACGAGCGCCGTCTGACGGCCTTGACCCAGCAGGTCAGCGCCCAGATCGCCAGCGAGGCACTGGTGGACGCAGCCCTCAAAGCGGGCAGCCGCGACAACGTAACCGCCCTGGTGGTGCGCGTGCAGGGGCTGCTGGATGCCACCTTGCACGACGAGAACCGGGTGGCGCAAGAACTGCCGATTCCGCCGCACCTCAAGCCCGGCGATGGGCTGGACGGCCTGGAAGTCATGTCGGTCGTGGCCGACAACGGCATCAACGTGGTGTACCAGGTGCGCGACCCGGTCACCCGCACGGTGTACGCTGCTAAAACCCTGCACCCCGCCCGTGCCCATGACCGCGAAGAGCGCGCCATGCTGGCGCACGAAGCCTGGCTGGCCAAGCGCATGCAGTCGTCGCGCGCGGCCGACAACCTGGTGCGGGTCCATGAGCAGCCGCCCGGCGGCCAGCCGCGCACCAGTTTTTATGTGCTGTACGACTGGCACGGCGGCGAGACCCTGCAACAGCAGCTCGACCGCCAGCACACCTTAAGCGTGCCGCACGCCGTGACCGTGGGCGTGCAGGCGCTCAAGGCCCTGGGCCGGCTGCACCGCCAGGGCGTGATTCACCGCGACATCAAACCTGCCAACCTGCACCAGGGCGACGACGGCGTGCTGCGCGTGCTGGACCTGGGCGTTGCCTTGAGCGGGCGCGAACCCAAGTCGATGCGCGCCCTGCACGCGGGAACCCCAAGCTACGTCAATCCCGAGCAGTGGGGGTTTCAGGTCAAGGCCGGTGCGCCCGGCACCAAAAACGGCAGCACGGAAGACGCCGCCGAAGAACTGCCCGATGCGCAAAGCGACTTGTTTGCGCTGGGCGTCACGCTCTACCAGTTGCTCACCACCCGCCTGCCTTATGGCGACGTGCTGCCGTACCAGGTGGGCCGCTACTACCGCGACCCCACGCCGCCAAGCCGCCACAACCCCGAGATCCCGATCTGGCTCGACCATGTGCTGCTGAAAGCCGTGGCCCGCGACAAGCGCCACCGCTTCGAGACCGCCGAGGAGTTTTTGCTGGCGCTGGAGCGGGGGGCTTCACGCCCCTTGAGCGCGCCCCAAGGCACACCGCTGCTGCAGCGCGATCCGACGGCTTTGTGGAAGGTGGGGCTGGCGGTATCCGTGCTGTTGAACCTGATGCTGGTTTATTGGCTTATTTTCTTGCCTAAATAGGGCTCTAGCCCTTATGCAGCGTGTACGAGTAGCTATTGATTGTGTAGCAATAATGATTGCCATGCCAATTGAGAAACAGCAAGGGCACTGATCAAAGGGCTTGAACAGACGCCAACTTTTCCTAGAGTTGGGCATGAGATTTTTATCCCCTCATGCATCAGGAGGCGCCATGTTGAACTTCACCAATCTGCAAGCGTACAAGGCGCACATGCGCGGCGCCGTGCTGGAATCCGATGATGCTTCCTATGAGCGTTTGCGCAAGGTCTACAACGCCATGATCGACAAGTACCCCCAGCTCATTGCCCGTTGCGCCGACGTGGCGGATGTCATTGCCACGGTCAACTTTGCCCGCGACAACGCGCTGCTGCTGGCGGTGCGCGGCGGCGGCCACAACGGCGGCGGTCTTGGTGTGTGCGATGACGGTGTGGTACTGGACCTGTCGGACATGCACTGCATTCGCGTCGATCCCGAGGCGCGCACGGTGCGGGTCGAGGGTGGCTGCACCTGGTCGGCGGTTGACCATGCGACGCACGCTTTTGGCCTGGCCACGCCGGCCGGGATCATCTCCACCACCGGCGTCGGCGGGCTGACGCTGGGCGGCGGCATCGGGCATTTGTCACGCCACTATGGGCTGAGCATTGACAACCTGTTGAGCGTCGATGTGGTGCTGGCCGACGGGCGGCTGGTGACGGCCAATGCTGAAAAAAATGACGATTTGTTCTGGGCGGTGCGCGGTGGTGGCGGCAACTTTGGCGTGGTGACTTCGTTCGAATTCCGCTTGCATGAGGTCGGCACCGTGGTCGCCGGTCCGAGCCTCTGGCCGCTGGAGCGTGCGCCGGAGGTGATGCGCTGGTACCGGGATTTCATTGGGAAAGCGCCCGTGGCCTTGAACGGCTTTTTCGCGTTTCTGACCGTCCCGCCCGCGCCGCCTTTCCCGGAGTCATTGCACCGGCAAAAGATGTGCGGCGTGGTGTGGTGTTATTCGGGTGACCCGGCGCAGGCTGAGCAAGTCTTTGCCCCCGTGCTGGCCCTGAATCCTGCGCTGCATGGCGTGGGGCCGATGCCGTACCCAGCGTTGCAGAGTGCTTTTGACGCTTTGTATCCGCCCGGCCATCAGTGGTACTGGCGCGCCGACTTCGTCAACGAGTTGCCGGACGAGGCGATTGCCCTGCACTGCGACTTTGGCGCCCGCATGCCGACGCTGCAGTCCACCATGCACATGTACCCGATCGACGGCGCCGTGCACCAGGTCGGCCGCCAGGACACGCCGTTCAGCTACCGCGACTCGAAATGGGCTACCGTGATGGTGGGGGTGGACCCCGACCCGGCCAACCGTGCGCTGGTGACCCAATGGTGCAAGGACTACTGGAGTGCCCTGCATCCTTATTCCGCTGGGGGCGCCTACGTGAACTTCATGATGGATGAAGGGCAGGAGCGGGTGCAGGCGACCTACCAGGACAACTACCCCCGACTGGCGGCGATCAAACACAAGCTGGACCCCGGCAACCTGTTTCGGGTGAACCAGAACATCAAGCCAGCGCCAGCGAAACACTAGTGCAGCAAGATGCCACCAGCGCTGGCGCCTTTACCCGCTCTTGCCGGTGGGCTGCACAAGCCGCATTCATAGTGGCGTACGTTTTCATACGCCTCGCTCACAAAGTTACCGCCGCATTTGGAGCACTTGGTCATGGACAGCAAGTGGTTGTCAACAAACTTCACCAGACGCCATGCCCTGGTAAAGGTGAGCAAGGGCTCTACACCGCATGCGGTCATTTGCTCGGTATAGAGCTGGTAGGCCTTCATGACGCCGTCAATGGCGTCCATGGCGCAGACCTTGGTCAGGTATTCATAGATGTTTTGAAACAGCGACGCGTGAATATTGGGTTGCCAGCTCAAAAACCATTCGGTCGAGAAAGGAAGTTGCCCTTTGCTGGGCGAGTGGCCAGCCACTTCTTTGTACAAACGCAGCAAGCGTTCATAGGACAGTTTCGTCTCGCTTTCAAGCACTTGCAGGCGTGCACCCAAGTTGATGAGTGCCACGGCACGCGCAACTTGCTTCGAATCATTCAATACGCTTTTGTTGGTCGCCATAGTGTGTCGCCTTAAATTGCCTCGGCGTAGCGCCCGGCCATCAGAATGCTGGCGTGCAGCGTGGTGGTGGCATCGTTGTCAACCTTGCTGACGGTGTGATTGGTCAGCAGTTTCCACACGACATCGTCGGTCACTCTAAAGCGGCACAACAGCATGCTGCTGGATGCAATCTTCATCACCTGAGCGGGGGACAAGATGCCAATCATGTCAGCCGACTCCTCGGATATGCCCAAGCGAAACAGCGCCTCCGCCTTGTCGCGGCGAATGAGGCTTTGCGCCAGCATCAGGTAAGTCAAGTTGGCTTCCCGGATTTCAGTCAAAAGTTGCTCGTTGGTCATATGGCGCTGCTCCTAACAGGGTTTGTTGAGTTGTGCATACCATCAGTTCAGAGTGATGATTGATGCATCCGTCAATTAATGTAACTGAAAAATTGACGAATTCGCAATTAAATGTAAAAAAGATCGGTATTAACGGGCTATTTGTAAAAAATTGACTTAAAGATCAATAGTGCCATTGATTAAGTTGATATTTATGTCAATAATTGACCGGAATGAATCAGCTAGTCGCACAAATCCTTGATGCCGCGCGCAGTCGCGGCTTGAGCCAAAAAGATTTGGCTCAGCGCGCGAGCGTGCCCGAGGAAACCTTGTCTCGCCTCAAAGGCAAGGCCGATGTGCGCACCGATGTTCTGGAGCGGCTGGCCAACGTGGTAGGTCTCACCGTCTCGTTGAGCTCTAAAGGCAAGACCTTCCAGGAAAAGTACAGGACCCTGGTGGCGTCCAACCCCGGTGCACCGCCTGAGGTCTTTGTGCGCAAGGCCTTGCTGCATCCTGATTTCAGCGTGTTGCTGGATGCGGCGCTTGCATTTGGTCTTCCCATGCTCAATGAGCAGTGGGGCATTCTTGAGGCTGAAAAATCGCCAGAGGCTACGCGAGCAGCACCTGCTGCCAAGCGCATGTTGCGCAACATAAGCGATGGATATAACCAAGCCCGGGTCTGAGGCGGCCAGGGTCTGGTCTCTACTGAAGGACCACCCCCGAATGAAGGGGTTTGTCCTGATTGGCGGAGCCGCGTTGACCAAACACCTGGGGCACCGCCTTAGCGCGGGCTTGGACTTTGCGTGCGTCGAGCCCACCAAGCACCTGCCAAAGCCACAAATCAGAGAGCTGGTCAACGAACTGGCTCAAGCGGGCCTGTCGTTTATCCTGAGCCAAGACCCGGCGGCCATCGAAGAATTTGACGAGTCGGGGCTGGACCTGGACGACTATCGGCAGCACTTCATTGCCGACGACGTGGTCAAGGTGTCGCTGGTTTGCTATGACCCGCCGATGAATCTGCTGTTGCCTGGGCGGCGTACCGATGCGGTACGCGTGGCCAAGCTGGATGAACTATTGGCAACCACAGCCTATGCGTGTTCGGCGCGCTCCAGTTCGCGCGACTGGCTTGACCTCTATGTCTTGCTAACCCGCCAGCGCTACACCTTCAAAGACATCTACAGCGTCTATCAGTCGATCAACCGGATGGCCGCATTCGCCAGCATGACAGCGCGCTTGCGTCGTTGCAGGCCCGATGCCGCCGATGAAGGATATGTCGGCTTGATGACCGATCCGCCTTCTATTGAGGACCTGCGCAACTTCTTTAACCACGAGATTGATGGTCTGGAAAAACAGCTCGCCAAAGAGGCCTTTTCCAGGCATCGGCTGGCGGATGCCGGATTTTGATCAAATGGCACGCCAGCCCATGTGGAATATTCTTGAGTTGCTATTGAAAAAGTAGCAGTTTGCCAGCGCAAGCCGTTCAGCTACCGCGACTCGACATGGGTTGCCGTGCGCTGGTGACGCAATGGAGCAAAGACTATTGGACGGCCTTGCATCCCTATTCCGCCGGCGGCGCTTGCGTGAACTGCGAGGTTTGGCCATGCCGCGATCCCCGAGAATTCCCGCGTAGAACTATTCGATCGTTAGTGTTATGGTTGCCCACACTACCAGGCAACCAACAGGTTTCGTCAGCCTTATCTTGCTTTCGTAGCCTATTGCGAGGTCATATGACGATAACCGCACGAAACCGCTTCATCCTGTTCGCCACTGTCAGCTATGCCATTTTGGCGCTTGCCTGGATATTTTTGTCGGATCAACTGCTGCTGGTTTTCACCGACATGGATTCGGTGGTCTGGTTGTCGACCGCCAAGGGCGTGTTCTTCGTCGTCGCCACCGCCGTGCTGTTTTTTTTCGCATTGCGCGCGGTCTCTTCAGTCAAAACGGTTGACCGGGCAACGCAGTTGGATGCCGTTGCTGGGGTGGTGCCGAAACGGCGGCCGAGCTGGCTGATCTACGCCGTCGCCGTGGCCGCCATCATCGCCATGGTCATCGGTTTGGCCAGCATGGCCTTATGGCAGGGACGCATCCACAGTCGTGAACGCGCCACGGTGGCCACGCAGAATGTGGCGCTTCTTCTTGATCAGCAGATCAGTGGCCGCTTCGATAAAGTCGATGTCGTCTTGCAGTCGGTTGCCCATTTCTATCAAACCGAAACCGCAGAACGGCGCTTCGATCCGGCTCGCTTCAATGCCTATGTGAAACACAAGCACGCCCTGTTGCCTGAAGTGACCAACTTGCGCATCATCGACAAAGACGGTTTCGTGCGATTCGGTAACGCGATTCCGACGGGCAATCCGGTCAGCTTGGCTGACCGCGATTACTTTATCCGTGCCCGCACTGAGCCGGCGTCCGGCATTCTTGTTTCCGGCCCCATTTTTGCGCGTATCACGCAGGAATGGGTCATCGTGCTCGCCCGGCGGATGGAGGCGCCGGATGGATCTTTTGCCGGCGTTGTCTTCGCTGCTTTGTCAACATCGCGTTTTAGCGAACTCCTGTCTTCCGTCGAGCTGGGTCCGCATGGTGCGGCCACGATCCGCACGGTGGACCTGGCCCTTGTGCATCGTTTCCCGCAGACCCAGGGCAGCATCGGCAGCAAGTCCGTTTCCAGGGAGCTCAACGAAAACATCAAGGCCCGCCCCGAGGCTGGAAACTACGTGGCCACGGTGCCATTTGATGGCATTGAGCGCAACAACATCTACCGCAAGCTTGAGCGCTATCCCTTTTATGTCATCGTGGGGCTGGCCAGCGAAGACTATCTGGGGGGCTGGAAGAAGGATGCCCTGACGCTGGCCGGATTGGCCGGGCTGGCGATATTGGCCACGATGCTGGCGGCTGGTTTGGTCTATCGCGCCTCCCTGCGGCAGGCTGCCGACCTGGAAGAACGCCAACGGATCGACGCAGAACTCCAGACTCTGCTGGCGGAGCGGACCGAGTTGAACACCGAACTCGCCATCCGTGCCGCCGAGGCTGAAGCGGCCAACCGGACCAAGAGCGCCTTCCTGGCCAACATGAGCCACGAGATCCGCACGCCCATGAACGCGATCCTGGGTCTGGCCTATTTGCTCGAAAAAGTGGCGCTACCGGGCGATGCACACGAGCTGGTTCATAAAATCCGCATGGCCGGCCGTTCGCTGCTGGGCATCATCAACGACATTCTTGATTTTTCCAAGATTGAGTCCGGCAAGCTGGAGATCGAGATCGCGCCCTTTCGCCTGGGCGACGTGCTTGACAACCTCTCTTCCATCATGTCCGCCAATGCGGGCGAGAAGGATTTCGAGCTGATCATCGCCTCGCCGCCGAGCAAGACGAGTCAGCTGCGCGGTGACGCCCTGCGGCTGGAGCAGGTCTTGATCAACCTGACCAGCAACGCGATCAAATTCACTGAACGCGGCCATGTGGCGCTGTCCATCAGCGTTGTCGCCGAGGACGAGCAGCAGGTCACGCTGCGTTTTGCCGTGCGGGACACCGGCATCGGCATTCCGCTTGAAAAACAGCAGGAAATCTTTGCCCCGTTCTCACAGGCGGACGGCTCGATCGGTCGCCGTTTCGGCGGCACCGGCCTGGGGCTGACGATCAGCCGCCGGCTGGTCGCCGGCATGGGCGGCGAGTTGCAGGTGATCAGCGTGCCAGGCAGCGGCAGCGAGTTCTGGTTTGTCCTGACGTTTGAGCGGAGCCCGGACACCTGGCTGGCTGCCCCGGAGATGGCCAAACTTGCGGTCCTGATTGCTGACGACAACCCGATTGCCCGCGAAGCCTTGCGCAGCATGGTCGATGGCCTGGGCTGGAAAGCGACCGCCGTCAGCTCAGGCGAAGCCGCTATCCATCACGTCCAGACCAGGCAGGCACAGCGCGCACACAGGGATGTGTTGCTGCTCGATTTCAAGATGCCCGGCATGGACGGACTCGCAACGGCCCGGACGATCCGCCACGAACTCAAGGAAGCCGGAGATCCGATCATCATCATGGTCACGGCGTATTCGAGCAACCAACTGAGCGACCATCCGGACAGCCACCTGGCGGACGCCGTGCTGAGCAAGCCGGTCACACCGTCCAGTCTCTACAACGCGGTCGCCCGCGCCATGCGGGTACGCCAGGGGGGTGAAAACCAAGTGTCGAGTCGTCCCCGGCAGCGTCTGGCGGGACTGCGCATCCAGGTCGTTGACGACAGCGATATCAACCGCGAAGTGGCGCAGCGCATTTTCGTTGGCGAAGGTGCCCAGGTCGTCCTCGCCAACGATGGCCGACAAGCCATCGATTGGCTGCAGGCGCATCCCAACGAGGTCGATATTGTGCTGATGGACGTGCAGATGCCGGTCATGAATGGCTATGAAGCCACCCGCGAGATCCGGCGGATTCCCGCCCTGGCTGAACTGCCGGTGATCGCACTGACCGCTGGCGCCTTCATGGAGCAACAGGACCTGGCGCATGAAGCGGGCATGAACAGCTTTATCGCCAAGCCTTTTGATGTGGATGCCGCCATCGCGCTGATCATCAAGCTCACGGGGCGGCTCGTTCCGGTCGCCTTCCCCGAGAAGACGGCACCTGCTGCGACCGCTCTTTCTTTCGACCAAGACCTGCACGGTCTCGCCGTGGGGCATGGTCTCAGCGTTTGGCGGGAGCCTTCGGTTTATCAACAATACCTGCGTAAATTTGTGCGTGATTACGCTGACATTGCGCAGCAAATGGCACGGGCGGACGGCACCGAGATGGCCTCGTTGGCGCACAAACTCAAGGGGGCCGCCGGCAGCCTGGCACTCGAAGAGATCACTGCGCTGGCCGGTGAGGCGGCTCAAGCGCTTCGTGCTGGCGAAGATACTGCTGATTGCCTGATGCGCTTGCAAGCGGCGCTGGACACGGCGCTGGTGTCGATCGAGCGTTACGCGCCGCCCGGTATTCCTGCTGAAAACGTCACCTCCGACGCGGTCGATCCGGCGCAGCTTGGCCCGCTGCTGGGCTGGCTGCTTGTCGCATGGAACACCGATAGTCCCGGCGCCGTCAGACCGCTTCTGGCTGAACTGGGCAAGCTGCTGCTACCTGCCCGCTTTGCCGTGTTTCAAATAGCGATCGATAATTTTGATTTCCGTGGTGGCGAGCAGGCCACCCGGTTGCTTGCCGAAGAACTTGGGATTTCACCAGGAGCCCGATGATGCCGAGCGGCCCGATTCTGATCGTCGATGACGAGCCGCAAAACCTCGCGGCCCTGGAGCAGATCCTGTCAGGCAAATACCCCCTGGTTTTTGCCCGCAATGGTGCCGAAGCGATCACGGCGGCTCGGAAGCACGTCCCGTCCCTGATCCTGCTGGATATCGAGATGCCCGAGATGGACGGCTATGCCACTTGTCGCCAGCTCAAAGACGACCGGCGCACGGCCAGCATCCCCGTTATTTTTGTCACCAGCCTGGCCGGAGTGGGCGATGAAGCCGCCGGTTTTGAGGCTGGCGCGGTCGATTACATCGTCAAGCCGGTCTCGCCGGCAGTGGTTTGCGCGCGTGTACGCACCCATCTGTCGCTGGTGCTGACGACCCGGCTGGAACAGAGTTACCGCGATGCCATTTACATGCTGGGCGAAGCGGGACATTTCAACGACAACGACACGGGTGTCCATATCTGGCGCATGGCGGCCTATGCGGGTGCGCTGGCCGAGGCCTGTGGCTGGGCCATCGAGACCAGCAAACTGATCGAACTCGCAGCGCCGATGCACGACACCGGAAAAATTGGCATTCCCCATGCCATTCTCAAAAAACCGGGCAAGCTGGACGCGCAGGAGTGGGTCGTGATGAGAACCCATTCCAGAATCGGACACGACATTCTGGCCAAGAGCGATGCGCCGGTCTTTCAGATGGCCGCCGAGATCGCCTTGCGCCACCATGAGCGCTGGGACGGGAGCGGCTATCCGGACGGGCTGGCGGGCGAGGCGATTCCCGAATCGGCGCGCATTGTGGCACTGGCCGATGTTTTCGATGCCCTCTCGATGAAGCGGCCCTACAAGGAAGCCTGGCCGCTGGAGCAAGTTCTGGCTGCGCTGAAAGACAACGCCGGCAGCCATTTTGAGCCGCGTCTGGTCAGCGTGTTTCTCTCCATCCTGGCGCGGATTCTCGACATCCAGGCGATGTGGACCCAGCGCCAGTCCTAGCGACGGGCAAGCGTTCTACCTCGCTGCGCGAGGATCACGCACTTCGCGCTCGCCCTCCCTTTTAGCTGCGCTTAAAAGTCGGCAAAGCGCTAAGCGCTTTTCTGCTTCGCAGATCACACACTTCGTGCGCGGCCGCCTTTTTCTGCCCAGGTGCGGGTCCAGCGCAGTTGCATCACGCGCAGCATGCCCAGCATCACTAGGGCCAGCACCGCAAAAAGGATAAAACCCCAGGCGTAGCTGCCCGCGTATTGCTTGGACAAGCCCATGGCGCTGGGCACCAGGCCGCCGCCGAGGGCGCCGAATTCGCCAATCATGGAGCCGGCCACCGCCGTGGACAAAGGCCAGCGCAGTGGCACCAGTTGAAACACCGCGCCGTTACCGGCCCCCAGGGCCGAGAAGCACAGCATCACCAGCAGCGTGGTGGCCACCAGCGAGCCGCCGGACAGGCCGCACAGCACCAGCGTCGCGGCCACGGTCAGCAGCACCACGCTCAGGGTGTTGATTCCACCCCAGCGGTCTGAAATCCAGCCGCCAAACACACGCAGCGCCGCGCCCATGAAGGCGGCCAGCATGGTGAGTTGGCCGGCCTGCACTTTGCTCACGCCAAACTGGTCGTAGTAGTAGGTCGGCAAGAAGGTCGCCAGCCCGATGAAGCCGCCAAAGGTGACGGCGTAAATCATGCTGAAGGCCCAGCCGTCTTTTTCCAGCAGGCAGGCAATGTGTTCCTTGAAGCTGGCGTGGGCGTCCAGGTCGTCGGGCTCTTTGGCAAAGACGATCATCACCACCATCGGGATCAGAATGGCGACGGCGGCAATGCCATAGACCGTAACCCAGCCAAAGGCTTGGGCCAGCGGCGGCGCAATCAGCACCGACACCGCCGTGCCCACATTGCCCGCGCCCACCAGACCCATGGCCAGCCCCTTGTGCTTGGCCGGGAACGAGCCCGAACCCAGGGACAGCGCCACGCCGAAACTGGCCCCCGCGATGCCCAGCAGCACGCCCATGGCCAGCAGGTCGTTGAAGCTTTTGACAAAGAAAAAGCCGAACAGCATGGCGATGGCGATCAGGCTCATCTCGACCAGCGTGGCTTTTTTGCGGCCAATGTACTGCGACAGGATGCCCAGTGGAAAGCGCATCAACGCGCCGGCCAGAATCGGGATGGAGAGCATCAAGCCCTTTTGCGCCGGGCTCAGGTTGAAGGTCTCGGAAATGAACGGTGCCATGGCGCCGTTCAAGACCCAGATGCAGCACGAAAAGGCAAAGTACAAAAAGGCCGCGAAGAGCGTGGGCGAATGCCCACTCTTCAGAAAGCTACGAAATCCCGCCATGGTGCTGTCCTCGATTCAGGTTAATTTGAGTCGCAACTCAGGCGGCTTTTTCCACATGCGCCTGGCGCGTGTAGAGAAAGTCGATCACGGCCTTGCGGTAGTGCAGGTACTGCGCGCTGTCGGCCAGCTCGACGCGGTTGCGCGGGCGTGGCAGGTCTACGCTGAGCACTTCGCCAATGGTGGCGGACGGGCCGTTGGTCATCATCACGATCTTGTCGGACAGCAGCACGGCTTCGTCCACGTCGTGCGTCACCATCACCACCGTGCTTTGGGTGCGCGCGACGATCTCCAGCAATTCATCTTGCAGCTTGGCGCGGGTCAGGGCGTCCAGCGCACCAAAAGGCTCGTCCATCAGCAGCACTTTGGGCTCCATCGCCAGCGCCCGGGCAATGCCGACGCGCTGCTTCATGCCGCCCGAGATTTCGCCGGGGCGCTTTTGCGCGGCGGCAGTCAGGCCGACCATCGCCAGCACGGCATCGGTGCGGGCCTTGAGTTGGGCTTTGGATTCCGAAGGGGCTCCCGTGCTTTTGGACGCCGCGCCAAATACACGCTCGACACCGAGATAGACATTCTCGAAACAGGTCAGCCAGGGCAGGAGCGAATGGTTCTGGAAAACCACCGCCCGCTCGGGGCCGGGGCCGGCGATTTCGCGGTTGGCGCAGAGCAGGCCGCCTTGCGTGGGCATCGTCAAGCCGGCAATCAGATTCAGCAAGGTGGACTTGCCGCAGCCCGAGTGGCCGATGAGCGCCACAAACTCGCCTTTGGCTACATTCAGGTTGACGTTTTGCAGGGCGCAGAACGGACCTTTTTTGGTCTTGAAAGTTTGCTCGACACCTGCAATTTCGATGTACTTGGTCGTGAAGGATTCGTTCATGATTTCACCTCTTCAAACGTAAATGCGGTGGCGATCTTGATCAGGGCGTATTCCAGCAGCAGCCCGACGATGCCGATCACAAAAATGGCGATGATGATGTTCTTGACGTTCAGGTTGTTCCACTCGTCCCAGACCCAGAAGCCGATGCCGACGCCGCCGGTCAGCATCTCGGCCGCCACGATCACGAGCCAGGCCGTGCCGACGGCCAAGCGCACGCCGGTCAGCATGTAAGGCAGTACCGAGGGGAACAAAATCTTGGTGACGATCTTCCACTCGCTCAGGTTCAGCACGCGGGCCACGTTCATGTAGTCCTGCGGCACCCGTTGCACGCCCACCGCAGTGTTGATGATCATGGGCCAGATCGAGCAGATGAAGATGGTCCAGATGGCCGCCGGGTTGGCGCCTTTGAACACCAGCAAGCCAATCGGCAACCAGGCCAGCGGTGACACTGGGCGCAGCAGGCTGATGAGCGGGTTGAACATGCGGCTCAAAAACTCGAAACGTCCAACCATGAAGCCGACCGGAATGCCCACGGCGGCGGCCAGCCCGAAGCCCACCGCCACCCGCTGCAGCGAGGCCAGAATGTTCCAGCCCACGCCCTGGTCATTGGGGCCTTTGCTGTAGAACGGGTCACTGAAAATGACGACCGCCTGCTTGAAGGTCTCAATCGGCGAGGGGATGCTGCTGGCAGTCGAGATCGACACCAGTGCCCACACGCCAATCAAGAGCATCAGGCCGAACACCGGCGGCAAGACCGTCAGCCACAGGCTGCGCCAGTCGTACGGCATGGCACCGGATTTGGCCGGAGTTTTAAGGATTTTTTGGCCTCTAGCCCGCGTACTATCTACGTGAGTAGCTACTGTTTTAGTAGCGGAATCATCACCGGTTGGCGCAGTCGGCGCCACCCCGGCTTCAAGGGGAGAGTGAAAAACTGCGCTGACCATGGTGTGCTCCTTTTAGGCCTTGATCTTGAAACCGTCGGCGTACTTTTTCGGGTCTTTGCCGTCCCACACCACGCCGTCCATCAACTTGGCGCTGCGCATCACGTCCTTGGGCACCGGCGTCTTGCTGGCGGTGGCGGCCTGCTTGTAGATGTCGATCTGGTTGATCTGCTTGGCCACTGCCAGGTAGTCCGGGTGGTCTTTTAGCAAACCCCAGCGTTTGTGCTGGGTCATGAACCACATGCCGTCCGACAGGTAAGGGAAGTTGACCGTGCCTTCGTTGTAGAACTTCATGTAGTTGGGGTCGTCCCAGGTCTTGCCCATGCCGTTCTGGTAGCGGCCCAGGATGCGCTGGT
>JAZKHK010000114.1:0-10090 GCA_040385425.1 Pseudomonadota bacterium
GCCGTCCGCCTGAAGGAAAAAGGCGTGGTGACCGAGATCATCGCTGTCTCCTGTGGTGTCACGCAATGCCAGGAAACCTTGCGCACGGCCATGGCGATTGGCGCCGACCGCGCCATCCTGGTCGAAACCGCGGAAGAACTGCAGCCGTTGGCGGTGGCCAAGCTGCTCAAGGCCCTGGTGGACAAAGAGCAACCCGGTCTCATCATCCTCGGCAAGCAGGCTATCGACGACGACTGCAACCAGACCGGCCAGATGCTGGCCGCTTTGGCCGACCTGCCGCAAGCCACGTTTGCCAGCAAGGTCGAAGTCGCGGACGGCAAAGCCTCCGTCACGCGCGAAGTCGATGGCGGCCTGGAGACCCTCTCGGTCAGCCTGCCCGCCGTCATCACCGCCGACTTGCGCCTGAACGAGCCGCGCTATGTGACGCTGCCCAACATCATGAAGGCCAAGAAAAAGCCGCTGGAGATCTTCAAGCCCGAAGACCTCGGCGTCGATGTGACACCGCGCATCAAGACCCTCAAGGTCAGTGAGCCGCCCAAGCGCAGCGCCGGTATCAAGGTGGCCGACGTGGCCGCGCTGGTGGACAAACTCAAGAACGAAGCGAAGGTGATCTAAATGACATCATTGGTAATTGCTGAACACGACAACGCGTCCCTCAAGGCCGCCACCCTCAACACCGTGACTGCCGCCTTGGCCTGCGGTGGCGATGTGCACGTGCTGGTGGCCGGTGCCAACGCTGCTGCAGCCGCCGCTGCCGCGGCTCAAATCGCGGGTGTCACCAAAGTCCTGCACGCCGACAGCGACGCCTTTGCCCATGGCCTGGCTGAAAACATGACGGCGCAGATTCTGGCCGTGGCTTCCAGCTACAGCCACATCCTGTTCCCGGCCACCGCCTCGGGCAAGAACATCGCGCCGCGCGTGGCCGCCAAACTTGACGTGGCCCAGATTTCCGACGTGACCAAGGTTGACAGTGCCGACACCTTCGAGCGCCCGATCTATGCCGGCAACGCCATTGCCATCGTGCAAAGCCTGGACGCCATCAAGGTCATCACCGTGCGCACCACCGGCTTTGACGCGGCTCCCGCTACCGGTGGCTCAGCCGCCGTGGAAACGGTTGCGGCAACAGCGGCCAGCGACAAAGCCAAGTTTGTCGGCAGCGAGATCGCCAAGAACGACCGCCCCGAACTGACCGCCGCCAAGATCGTCGTCAGCGGCGGCCGGGCTCTGGGGTCCAGCGAGAAGTTCATGGAAGTCATGACGCCGTTGGCCGACAAACTCGGTGCGGCACTGGGCGCTTCGCGCGCAGCCGTCGATGCGGGTTATGCACCGAACGACTGGCAAGTGGGCCAGACCGGCAAGATCGTGGCGCCCCAGTTGTATGTGGCGGTCGGTATCTCGGGTGCCATCCAGCATCTGGCCGGCATGAAGGACTCCAAAGTGATCGTGGCGATCAACAAGGACCCCGAAGCCCCGATCTTCTCGGTGGCCGACTACAGCCTGGAAGCCGATCTGTTCGTGGCCGTGCCTGAACTGATTGCCGCGCTGTAAGAAAAACAGATGAAAGGGCATCGCGAGATGCCCTTTTTTTCGCATGCACGTTCGATTCACTGAACGCGCGGACTTTTATAAATACTTATCAGGAGACTCGACATGAGCTACGTTGCCCCCCTCAAAGACATGCTTTTCAATATCCAACATCTGGCCGATAT
Organism: Pseudomonadota bacterium; assembly: GCA_040385425.1. GTDB lineage: Bacteria > Pseudomonadota > Gammaproteobacteria > Burkholderiales > Burkholderiaceae_C > Rhodoferax. The sequence goes on from JAZKHK010000114.1 coordinate 1,710, forward strand.
TGAGCAGGTCGCTCAGTTGCCCGGTTTTGAAGATGCAGGCTTGGACACCGCCCAAGCGGTGCTGGAAGAGGCGGCCAAGTTCAATGAAGGTGTGTTGAGTCCGCTGAACTGGGAAGGCGACAAGAATCCTTCCAGCTGGAAAGACGGTGTGGTCACGGCCACGCCAGGTTTCAAGGAAGCGTTTGAGCAATTTACCCAAGCCGGCTGGCAAGGCCTGCAGCACCCGGTCGATTTTGGCGGCCAGGGCTTGCCCAAGACCATTGGCGCCGCGATTGGCGAAATGCAAAACTCCGCCAACATGAGTTTTGCCCTGTGCCCGCTGCTGACCGACGGCGCGATTGAAGCGCTGCTGACCGCCGGTTCCGACGAACTCAAGGCCACCTACCTCGAAAACCTGGTGAGCGGCAAGTGGACCGGCACCATGAACCTGACCGAACCGCAGGCCGGTAGCGATCTGGCGGCTGTGCGCACCCGCGCCGAGCCACAAGCCGATGGCGCCTACAAAGTGTTCGGCACCAAGATTTTCATCACCTGGGGTGAGCACGACATGGCCGAGAACATCGTCCATTTGACCCTGGCCCGCGTCGCTGGCGCGCCCGAAGGCGTCAAGGGCATCAGCCTGTTTGTCGTGCCCAAATTTCTGGTCAACAAAGACGGTTCACTGGGCGCGCGCAACGATGTGCATTGCGTCAGCATCGAACACAAGATGGGCATCAAGGCCAGCCCGACGGCAGTGTTGCAGTTCGGCGACCACGGCGGCGCCATCGGTTACCTGGTGGGCGAGGAAAACCGCGGTCTGGAATACATGTTCATCATGATGAACGCCGCCCGTTTTGGTGTCGGTGTCCAAGGCATTGCGATTGCCGAACGCGCCTACCAAAAAGCCGTGAGCTTCGCCAAAGAGCGCGTGCAAAGCCGTCCGGTCGATGGTTCATTGCCGACCAGCGGCCCGATCATTCACCATCCTGATGTCAAACGCATGCTGATGACCATGCGCGCCTACGTTGAGGGCTGCCGCGCGATGGCGACAGTGGCGGCGGCGGCTTATGACAACTCCCACCACCATCTTGACGCGGACGTGCGCAAGCAGGCCCTGACGTTTTATGAATTCATGGTGCCGCTGATCAAAGGCTACAGCACCGAGATGAGCCTGGAAGTCACCTCGTTGGGCGTGCAAGTCCATGGCGGCATGGGCTTTATTGAAGAAACCGGGGCCGCGCAGTATTACCGCGACGCCAAGATTCTCACCATCTACGAAGGCACCACCGCCATTCAGGCCAATGACCTGGTCGGACGCAAAACGTCGCGCGACGGCGGTCAAGTGGCCAAGGGCTTGGCCGAGCAGATCGAAGCGACTGAAAGCCAGCTCATCCAAAGCGGCAGCGCCGATGCCGTGGCTGTGGCCAAGCGCCTCAAGTCCGCCCGCGAAGCTTTCATCGACGTGGTGAATTTTGTGGCGGCTAACACCCGGAGCCAACCCAATGCCGTGTTCTCTGGCAGCGTGCCTTATCTGATGCTGGCCGGTAATCTGATGGCCGGTTGGCAGTTGGCCCGCGGTCTGCTAGTGGCTCAGGACCAAATCGCCCAAGGCTCGGATGTGCCTTTCATGAAAGCCAAAATTACCACGGCGCGTTTTTACGCCGACCATCTGTTGACCAAGGCGCCCGGCATTCGGGATGCCATCGTGGAAGGTGCCGAGAGCGTGACCGCATTGGCGCTCGACGCGTTCTAAGCCAATCTCGTTTTCATTCTTGATAAAAGAGGATTCCCGCAAGGTGGGAGTCCTCTTTTTTTTTTGCTATTTTTTTAATAGCTACTGTCGCACGGTTGACAAGGGCTAGCGGCTTGTTTGACCAATAATATTGATCTAATTATTTCTAGACGGAGACTCGATGTCCAAGCTGCCTGCGCCCCTGAACCATCTGCCTTTTCCCGTGATCGGCTCCCCGCTGTTCATCATCAGCAACCCCAAACTGGTGATTGCCCAATGCATTGCCGGTGTGGTCGGCTCCATGCCGGCGCTCAATGCGCGCCCGGCGGAGCAGCTGGAAGAATGGCTGATTGAAATCACGGAAACCTTGGCCGCCTACAACCTGGCCCATCCCGACCAACCTGCCGCCCCTTTTGCCATCAACCAGATCGTGCACAAGAGCAACGACCGGCTGGAACACGACATGGCGCTGTGCATCAAGTACCAAGTGCCAATCATCATCACCAGCCTGGGTGCGCGTGAAGATATCAATGCGGCGGCGCACAGCTATGGCGGCGTGGTGTTGCATGACATCATCAACAACAAGCATGCGCGCAAGGCGATCGAGAAGGGCGCCGATGGACTGATTGCCGTGGCCGCCGGGGCCGGGGGCCACGCGGGTGTGAAGAGTCCGTTTGCACTGATTCAGGAAATCCGCCAATGGTTCGATGGCCCGCTGGTGTTGAGCGGTGCCATTTCCACCGGCGACGCCGTGCTGGCTGCACAGGCCATGGGCGCCGACTTTGCCTATATCGGGTCCGCTTTCATCGCGACCGAAGAAGCGCGGGCCGCCGAGGCGTACAAGCAGTCGATTGTCGATAGCAACTCGGACGATATCGTCTACAGCAATCTTTTCACCGGCATCCACGGCAACTACCTGGCGCCCAGCATCCGCAACGCGGGCATGGACCCCGAGAACCTGCCGGAAAGCGACCCCAGCAAGATGAACTTTGGCGGCGACAAGTCCAAAGCCTGGAAAGACATCTGGGGCTGCGGTCAAGGCATTGGCGCTGTCAACAAGATTCAAAGCACGGCGGATTACGTGGCCCAGTTGAAACGCGAGTACGCCGGTGCCCGCGCCAGAATTTTAGAGAAAAATTACGCCTAATCCGGCTCTAGCCCTTGTGCAATATACGTGGGTAGCTATTTAAATAGTAGCAATACGGCAAACCGTCAAGGCTCGGTTTTGTCCTTGTTGCCAGTCGCTGCGCCGATCGGCGCAGGCGCACCGCGTGACTTGGCCAACTCCCATTGGCGCTGGCGTTCGCGGGCGCTGTTTTTTTGGGTTTCCCGGGTCAGGGCATGGCATTTGGGGCAGCTGACCCCGGCCTCAAACAGGGGAGAAGCCAGGTCGGCGTCATCCAGCGGTTGGCGGCAGGCCCGGCACAGGCCATGGCTGCCCGGTTTCAGGTCATGGCCCACCGACACCCGTTCATCAAATACGAAGCATTGGCCTTGCCAGAGACTCTCGGCTTCGGGGACGGTTTCCAAGTATTTCAGAATGCCACCTTCCAGGTGGTACACCTCGTCAAAACCTTGTGCCCGAAGCAGGGCCGTGGACTTCTCGCAGCGGATGCCACCGGTGCAAAACATCGCCACTTTGGGTTTTTTGCCCGTTGCCGGGTTCAGCTCGGGCGCTTGTTGAACCCATTCGGGCAACATGGAAAACGTCTTGATGTCCGGGTTGACGGCACCGGCAAACGTGCCGATCCCCACTTCGTAATCGTTGCGCGTATCGATCACCACCACCTCCGGGTCGCTGATCAGCGCATTCCAGTCTTCCGGTTTGACATACTCGCCCGCCATGTGGGTCGGGCTGATGCCCGGCACGCCCATGGTGACGATTTCGCGTTTGAGCCGCACCTTCATCCGGTAAAACGGTGGACGGTTGGACCACGCTTCCTTGTGTTGCAGGTCGGCCAGGCGCGGATCACGCCGCAGGTACGCCAGCACCGCATGCACGCCGGCCGCCGGTCCGGCAATCGTGCTGTTGATGCCCTCAAGCGCTAGCAGGATGGTGCCTTTGACACTGTTTTCTTCGCAGCAGGCCAGCAGCGGCGCCTGAAGTTCGGCGAAGTCAGGCAATTCGACGAACTTGTAGAACGCGGCGGTCAGGAATTCAGTCATTGTCAGCTCTCAGGTTGGCCAGCTTGAGCCATGTTCGGGCACCATGGCACGCCAGCCCAGCTCATATTGAATACGCTTGCGAAGCGTGTCGGAAGCCCCCAGTTCGCCATGCACCACATAGACCTGGTCGGGCGCCTGCGGCATGGTGCCCAGCCACGCCAAGAGCTGGTTGGCATCGGCATGGGCCGAGGCCGACTGCAGTTGCACGATTTCGGCGTTCACCTCCACGTCCCGTCCGTGGATGCGCACGGTTTTGGCACCACTGGCCAGCGTGGCACCGCGCGTGCCGGGCGCTTGGTAGCCGGTCAGCATGATCATGTTGCGGTGATTGCCCGCGTAATGCGCGATGTGATGCAAAACCCGGCCGCCGGTGGCCATGCCGCTGGCCGAGAGAATCACCATGGGGCCGTGCCGGCTGGCCAGTGCGCGCGACTCATCCACGCTGTTGATCATGGTGGCTGCGTGCGTCAGGGCATGTGCCTCTTTGTTGCTGAGCCGGTGCTCGCCTTCATGCTGTTCAAACAAGTGGGTGGTGTGCACCGCCATCGGGCTGTCCAGGAAAACCGGCAGCGATGTGGGCAGTTCACCGCGCAACTTGAGTTGATGAATGGCATGCAGCAAGGCTTGCGCCCGCCCCACGGCAAACACGGGAATGACCGCCACACCGCCACGCTGAGCCAGTTTTTGCAAGGCGGGCGCCAGTTCGGCCAGCACGTCTTCCTTGGGGTGTTCCCGGTCACCGTAGGTGGACTCGATCAACACCGTGTCGGCTGCGGGTGCCTTGGCAGGCGGGTTCATGATGAGGTCGTCGGGTCGCCCGAGGTCGCCTGAAAACAGAATCCGGCGTCCTGCCACTTCCAGCAGCACACTGGCCGCACCCAGAATGTGCCCGGCGGGGGAGAACGTGGCACGCCAGCCGGGGAGGGGCTGGAATGTCTGGTCAAAGTTGACTGTTTTGACCAAACGCAGGCAATCCAGTGCATCTTGTCGCGTGTACAGCGGCAAAGCGGGGGCGTGTTTGGAGAAGCCATGGCGGTTGGCAAATTCCGCATCCTCTTCCTGGATATGGCCGCTGTCCGGCAACAAAATGCGGCACAGGTCGCGCGTGCCACTGGTGGCATACACCGGGCCCGAGAAGCCTTCTTTGGCCAGCAGGGGCAGGTAGCCGCTGTGGTCGAGATGGGCATGGGTCAGCAGCACGGCGTCAACCTGGTTCGGCGCGACGGGCAAGGGCGTCCAGTTGCGCAGGCGAAGCGGTTTGTAGCCCTGGAACAGGCCGCAGTCCACCAGCAAACTCTCGTTGCCGTGGCGCACCAGGTATTTGGACCCGGTGACGGTGCCGGTTCCGCCCAGAAAAGTAATGTTGACGCTCATGGATGTAGCCCCTGTTTGATGGATGTCATGGTGCCACAAGGAGCAAAAAAATACCGCGAAGAAATTGAATTCTTTCGCGGTATTTTTGGGTGGGTCAGTCGGCTGACGCTACAGGTTCAGGATCAGCTGAAAAAGCTCTTCAAGCGGTTGGTCCAGCTATCGCCACTGGGCGAATGCTTGCTGCCGCCCTTTTTAAGGGACTCATCCAGTTCACGCAGCAGTTTGCGCTGGTGTTCGCTCAGCTTGACCGGTGTTTCCACCACGATGTGGCAGTACAGATCGCCCGGGTAGCTGGCGCGCACGCCCTTGATGCCTTTGCCACGCAGCCGGAATTGCTTGCCGGTTTGCGTGCCTTCAGGGATGTCAATGGCCGCTTTGCCAGCCAGGGTGGGTACATCAATTTCGCCGCCCAAGGTGGCCGTGACGATGCTGATGGGCACGGAGCAATGAATGTCATCGCCATCGCGCTCAAAAATGTCGTGCTTTTTCAGGCGAATTTCGATGTACAGATCACCGGGCGGTCCACCATTGGTGCCCGGCTCGCCATTGCCGGCGCTGCGAATGCGCATGCCGCCATCGATACCGGCCGGAATTTTGACTTCCAGGGTTTTCTGCTTTTTGATCTTGCCTTGGCCCTGGCAGGCGGTGCAAAGTTCAGGAATGACCTTGCCGGTGCCGCGACAGGTGGGGCAAGTTTGCTGCACGCTGAAAAAGCCCTGGCGCATCTGCACGGAGCCGGAGCCGGCGCAGGTGCCGCAGGTCTTGACCGAGGTGCCGGGCTTGGCGCCGCTGCCTTTGCAGATGTCGCAGGAATCCCAACTGGGAATGCGGATCTGGGCATCCTTGCCCTTGGCCGCTTCTTCCAGCGTCACTTCCATGGCATAGCTCAGGTCGCTGCCACGGAAAACCTGGCGTCCGCCGCCTGCGCCGGCGCGTCCGCGCTGCTGGCCAAACATGTCGCCAAAGATATCGCCAAACGCTTCCGCAAATCCGCCGTACCCTTCGCCGCCGCCGGGTCCGCCCCGCATATTGGGATCGACGCCCGCATGGCCATGCTGGTCGTAGGCCGCCCGCTTTTGCGGGTCCGACAACATTTCGTAGGCTTCCTTGGACTCTTTGAATTTTTCCTCGGCCACTTTGGAAGCGTCGCCCTGATTGCGGTCAGGGTGGTGCTTCATCGCGTGCTTGCGGTACGCCTTTTTGATTTCTTCATCCGAGGCGTTCTTGGGAACGCCCAGGACTTCGTAGTAGTCTCTTTTAGCCATGTCTTTCCGTGCCTGGTTTCAACACAAACGCCGCGTTGAACACTTGGGGTGTTCAACGCGGCGTTTGATAACAGTGTTCAGCGCAAGCGCTTACCCCTTTTTGACTTCTTTCACTTCGGCGTCAACGATGTTGTCGTCTGCTGCGTGAGCGTGTGCGCCTTGTGAACCTGCTGCCTCGGCAGCACCTGCATCACCACCGGCCGCTTCTGTGGCCTGTTTGGCTTGCATGTCGGCATACATCTTCTCGCCCAGCTTCTGGCTGGCGGCCATCAAGGCGGCGCTTTTCTCTTCAATCGCGGCCTTGTCGTCGCCCTTGAGCACGTCTTCAAGTTCTTTGATCGCAGCTTCAATTTTTTCTTTTTCACCGGCATCGAGCTTGTCACCGTATTCGGTCAGGCTCTTCTTCACGCTGTGAACATTGGCATCGGCCTGGTTCTTGGTTTGGACCAGTTCGACTTTTTTCTTGTCGTCGGCGGCATTCAGTTCGGCGTCTTTCACCATTTGCTGAATTTCGGCTTCCGACAAGCCAGAGTTGGCCTTGATGGTGATCTTGTTTTCCTTGCCGGTGCCTTTGTCTTTGGCGCCGACGTGCAAGATGCCGTTGGCATCAATGTCAAACGACACTTCAATTTGTGGCGTGCCACGGGCGGCAGGAGGAATACCTTCCAGGTTGAACTCGCCCAGCATCTTGTTGCCAGAAGCGATTTCGCGCTCACCCTGGAACACCTTGATCGTCACGGCTGGCTGGTTGTCTTCAGCGGTCGAGAAGGTCTGTGCGAACTTGGTCGGGATGGTGGTGTTCTTGGTGATCATCTTGGTCATGACACCGCCCATGGTTTCAATACCCAGGCTCAACGGTGTCACATCGAGCAACAACACGTCTTTGCGGTCACCCGACAACACTTGACCTTGAATGGCAGCACCTACGGCCACGGCTTCGTCAGGGTTCACATCTTTGCGCGGCTCTTTGCCGAACAGTTCTTTGACCTTTTCCTGCACTTTGGGCATGCGGGTCATGCCGCCCACCATGATCACGTCATGAATGTCGGCCACGTTCACGCCCGCATCCTTGATGGCGGTGCGGCAAGGCGCAATGGTGCGCTCGATCAAGTCTTCGACCAGGGATTCGAGCTTGGCGCGGGTGAGCTTGATGCTCAAGTGCTTTGGACCGGAGGCATCTGCTGTCACGTAGGGCAGGTTGATGTCGGTCTGGGCGCTGCTGGAGAGTTCAATCTTGGCTTTTTCAGCGGCTTCTTTCAGGCGCTGCAGGGCGAGCACGTCCTTGCCCAGATCAACGCCTTGTTCTTTCTTGAACTCGGCAATGATGAAGTCGATCACGCGCTGGTCGAAGTCTTCGCCGCCCAGGAAGGTGTCGCCATTGGTGGACAACACTTCAAATTGCTTCTCGCCATCGACATCGGCAATTTCGATGATGGACACGTCAAACGTGCCGCCGCCCAAGTCATACACGGCGATCTTGCGGTCACCCTTTTCGTTTTTGTCCAGGCCGAAAGCCAGGGCAGCAGCGGTAGGCTCATTGATGATGCGCTTGACATCCAGTCCGGCAATGCGGCCTGCATCTTTGGTGGCTTGACGCTGTGCATCGTTGAAGTAAGCGGGCACCGTGATGACGGCTTCAGTGACTTCTTCACCCAGATAGTCTTCGGCGGTTTTCTTCATCTTGCGCAGCACATCGGCGCTGACCTGCTGAGGCGCCATCCGTTTGCCACGGACTTCAACCCATGCGTCGCCATTGTCGGCAGCGGCAATCTTGTAGGGCATCAGATCGATGTCTTTCTGGACTTCTTTCTCTGCAAACTTGCGGCCAATCAGGCGTTTTACCGCGTACAAGGTGTTCTTGGGAT
>JAZKHK010000114.1:10100-14315 GCA_040385425.1 Pseudomonadota bacterium
GGGATTTGTAACAGCCTGGCGTTTGGCGGATGCGCCAACCAGCACTTCACCGTCATCCTGATAGGCAATGATGGACGGGGTGGTGCGTGCGCCTTCGGAGTTTTCGATGACCTTGGGCACATTGCCCTCCATGACCGACACGCAGCTATTGGTGGTGCCCAGATCAATACCGATGATTCTTCCCATGATTTTTCCTTAGATGATTGGGGACAGAGTTGAGCTGCTTTGCAGTCTGCAGTCTGTCCCGCAAGGGTTTTTAAATTCAGATGTTTTTAACTTGCGGATAACTTGAAAATATTCAAGTCGCCAAAGTGCTTATTTCGGTGCTGCGACGGTGACCAGTGCCGGACGCAACACACGGTCTGCAATGGAGTAGCCTTTTTGCAAAACGGAAACGACCGTGTTGGCTTCAAGTTCCGATTGCACAACGCTGATTGCCTGATGCTGATGCGGGTCGAATTTGGTGCCGGCTGCCGGGTTGATGGCAATCACCTTGTTGCGCTCCAACGCGGCGAGCAATTGGCGCAAGGTCGCTTGGGCGCCTTCACGAATCTGTTCCGCAGTGGCGTCTTTGATGATGAGTCCGGCTTCCAGGCTGTCGGCGACGGGCAGCAGGCTTTCCGCGAAGCCTTCGACGGCAAATTTGCGGGCCTTGGAAATTTCTTCTTCGGCACGGCGGCGGGCATTGTCAGCCTCGGCCTTGGCGCGAAGATACTGGTCTGCGAGGTCGGCACTCTTGGCTTGTAATTCAGCCAGGTCAGCTTGCGCCTTTGACAAGGCATCAGATTCGTGGGTGGACATGGCCGCTACCATGTCTTCCGTGCTTTGGAAGCTGGCAGAGGTAGGGGTGGTTTGGTTTTGATTGGTGTCAGACATGCATTTAAGCCAGATTTCAAATACTAAGTTCGTGAGTTGGGGGCGCGCCCAGACAATTCAAGAGCGACTCCGAGCAAAGTCTTGCACCGGAGTCAGCCTGCTTCAGGGCGAAATTTAGCCCGAAACGCCCAACAATTCGACGTCGAACTTCAAGGTGGCATTGGGGGGAATAACGCCGCCCGCACCGCGTGCGCCATAGCCAAGGGCCGCAGGAATAATGAGGGTGCGCGCACCGCCGATCAACATACCGGCTACGCCTTCGTCCCAACCGCGAATGACCATGCCTGCGCCCAACGCAAAAACAAACGGATCACCACGGTCTTTGCTGGAGTCAAACTTGGCACCTTGAACGCCATCGTTGTAGAGCCAGCCGGTGTAATGAACGGTGACGCTTTTGCCCTTGGTGGCTTCGGTACCCGTGCCGATAACCGAATCTTCATATTGCAAACCGGTTGCAGTGGTAATCATTTTGAAATCCTTATGTGCTGTTGAATTGTTCGCCGGGTCCGCTTGTTTCAAGCGTAAAAAAGACAGGTCAGACCTGTCTTGGCTGCACCCGACCTGACGACGTGTTCAGGTGGCTGCTTTAGCCTGATTGGCCGCCCATTTTGCGGCAAAAGCCGAGAGGTCGCCCAAGCGCTTCAGCAAGTCGGCACCTAGGGTGGTGACGATATAGCCGTCATTGCCATGTGTTACCAGACCCGCTTCACGCAATTCCTTGATACGGGTGTTCAGCGTGTTGGGGGTAATGCCGCCAACGCTGTCTTGCAGCAGTCGAAAGGTCTGCGCGTGGCCATCCTTCAAGGCCCACAGCACCCGCAGGGCGTAGCGGGACTCCAGCAGACTCAGCAACTGACCGATTGCGACATTTTCTTTGGAACTCATTAAGCGGCTCTCCTCAAAGCATTGATTGATCGTTGGGCTGTTTTAACTTTTTACGAGGCATCAGTCTTTGATGCCCACAGTTTTTCGGCGCGACCCGAAACTATAGCTCAGAATTCGGGTTTGCTACAAGTTTCATAGCTGTCTATGTCAAGCTGCCGCCATTTTCAAGGGTATTTTTTCTTGTCAGGGGGCGTCGGAACTGCTAAGGTTGTCTGCCAATCAGTTTGCCCGTGACGTTTATTGAAAGACTATATGCCCATCAATTTTGAACAGGTTCACAACTATTACGAACGTCTCGTGTTTGAAGATGTTGCGCGACTGTCTCAGGCGCATCCTGACTTCACCCCCGACATGCTGACCGATGTGGCTTGTGTGGCCTTGAATCGTCTGCCGGCACGCTATGTCCGGCACGATGTGGATTTGATGTTTTACCTGACCGAGCATGAGCGTCACGCCATCGAGCACGCCATGGAAGAAGGGCTGAACTTTGCATTTGCGTTCGTGGCTGAGCGTGTGGCCAAACGCAATAAGCCGGCCTGAACGCCGTCGCGTCTGGCCTTCACGGACTGGTTGTGGCCCGGCCGGTCCGTTTTTCCCGCATGCGCTCGGCAATCAGGGTGACTTTGCCTTCACTGTCCTGGTTTTCAAGGCGTACCGTGAATCCCCAAAGATAGGCCACATGTTCCAGCACGGCTTTGCTGGATTCATCCAGCGGCCTGCGCTGGTGCGCAAAATGCCGCAACGTCAACGACCGGTCACCGCGCAAATCGACATTCCAGACCTGGATATTGGGCTCGCGACTGCCCAGGTTGTACTGGTCTGCTATCTGGCGCCGTAAGGTGCGGTAGCCGCTGTCGTCGTGAATGGCCTGGATCTGCAACTTGATACGGGCGTCATCATCAAGCACTGAAAAAAAGCGGAACTCGCGCATGAGTTGAGGCGAAAGATACTGGGCAATAAAGCTTTCGTCCTTGAAGTTCTGCATGCCAAATTCAAGCGTTTCGCGCCAGTTGGACCCCGCAATATCGGGAAACCACTCCCGGTCCTCATCCGTTGGCTGTTCGCAGATGCGGCGAATATCGCGCCACATCGAAAACCCAAGCGCGTAAGGATTGATGCCCGAGTAATGCGGGCTGTTGTAGGGCGGTTGGTACACCACGTTGGTGTGCGACTGCAGGAACTCGAACATGAAGCCGTCAGACAGGCCGCCCTGGTCGTAAAGGGTGTTGAGCAGGGTGTAGTGCCAAAAAGTCGCCCAACCTTCATTCATGACCTGCGTTTGGCGTTGCGGATAGAAGTATTGCCCGATCTTGCGCACAATGCGGATCACCTCCCGTTGCCAGGGTTCCAGCAAGGGGGCGTTCTTTTCGATGAAGTAGAGCAGGTTCTCTTCCGGCTCGCGTGGAAAACGTGCTTCATGCTCTACTTTGTCAACCTCCATATGCGGCGGCAAGGTCCGCCACAGATCATTGATCTGGCCTTGCAGATAGTCGGCCCGTTCTTTTTGCCGCAGCGTTTCCTTTTCCAGGGATAGCTTGGGGGAGCGCTTGAAACGGTCAACGCCCAGATTCAGCAAGGCATGGCAGGCGTCCAGCAATCGCTCCACGGCACTGACGCCATGTTGTTCTTCACATCGGGCGATGTACTGCTTGGCAAACACCAGGTAGTCCACGATGGCGTCGGCGCTGGTCCATTGCTTGAACAGATGGTTACCCTTGAAGAAGGAGTTGTGACCATAGGCGGCATGGGCGATCACGAGCGCCTGCATCGGCAGGGTGTTTTCCTCCATCAGGTAAGCGATGCACGGATCGGAGTTGATGACGATTTCGTACGCCAGACCCATCTGTCCGCGCTTGTAGCGGTTCTCGGTGGCCAGGAAATGCTTGCCGAAGGACCAGTGGTTGTAATAGACCGGCATGCCAATCGATGCGTAAGCGTCCATCATCTGCTCGGCGCTGATCACTTCCAGGACATGGGGGTAGCCATCAAGCTGGTACTCGGCGGCAACGCGGCCAATGGCCTGGTCGTACTCTTCCAGCGCAGCAAAGGTCCATTCTGATCCGGTGGGCAGGCTGGGGCTTGATTTTTGAACCATAGGGAGCCTAGACTTTTCGTTTGAAAAGATCACGAAACACGGGGTAAATGTCGGCCACCGTGGAGATGCGCCGCATCGCAAAGTGATCGACATGGGTCGTCTGCAGCTTGGCGTATTCTTCCCACAGGTTCTGCGGGGGACCTTCCGTGATTTCGATGTAGGCGAAATACTGGGTCAGTCGCAATAAAGACTGCTCCAGCAGTTCCCGACAGCGGGGGGAGTCGTTGTGCCAGTTGTCACCGTCCGAGGCTTGGGCTCCGTAAATATTCCATTGACCGCTCGGATAACGTTCCGCAATGATCTTGATCATGAGCTCCAGGGCGCTGGAAACGACAGTTCCCCCGGTCTCGCGCGAGGTG
>JAZKHK010000115.1:0-7531 GCA_040385425.1 Pseudomonadota bacterium
GTGGCCCAGGCCAAGGCGCGCATGGCTGAACGCGGAATTCCGGTCAGAATTTAAGTCATTTAGGCCTCTAGCCCCCGTCCAGCCTGCGTAAGCAGCTATTAATTAAGTAGCAAATGCAAAATACAAATGACGCTCCTGTGAGCTGGTTGAAACATATTCGCTGGGATTCCAAAGGGCTGGTGCCGGTGATTGCGCAAGAACAGGGCAGCAACGACGTGCTGATGTTCGCCTGGATGAACCGCGAGGCCTTGCAAAAGACGGCGGAGCTGGGCCAGGCGGTGTATTTCAGCCGCTCGCGCAACAAGCTTTGGTACAAGGGGGAAGAGTCCGGCCATGTGCAGAAAGTGCATGAAATCCGCATGGACTGCGACAACGATGTGATCCTGCTCAAGGTCACCCAGCTCGGGCACGAGCCCGGCATTGCCTGCCACACCGGGCGTCACAGTTGTTTCTTCAGCGTCTATGAAAATGGTGCCTGGAAAGTCACCGAGCCGGTCTTGAAAGACCCGCAAACCATCTACAAATAATTGCTATGTCATCCACTTCTTCAAGCACTGATTCCCTGGCCCGTCTGGCGCAGGTGATTGAAAGCAGACTGCCCCACCAGGGTGGCAACCCGGAGGCCAGCTACGTGGCGCGCCTGTTGCACAAGGGGCCGGATGCCTTCCTGAAAAAAATCGGTGAAGAAGCGACCGAAGTCGTCATGGCTGCCAAAGATGCCGAACATGGCGGCGACAAGGCCAAAATCGTTTACGAAGTGGCCGACTTGTGGTTTCACTGCATGATTGCCCTGGCACATTACGGCTTGACCCCTGCCGATGTCGTGACTGAACTGGACCGCCGCCAAGGCACCAGCGGCCTTGAAGAAAAGGCCTCGCGCAAGGAGCCGGCGGGAGATGCGGAGGTTAAATGACGCAAGACTATTCGAATCTGCCTTCTGACGCCAGCGGGGATCAGGCGATGCTGCAGAAGCTCCAGTCGCTCAACACGATTGGCACGATCAGCTACATCCTGCATCTGATCGTGGCCGTGGGCGCGTTGATTCCTGGCGGGCAGTTTGGTCCGCTGTTGTTGGTGGTTGCGTTGACTATCGATTTGGTGAAACGTCCGGATGCCGAGGGCACTTGGCATGCCTCGCACTTCCGCTGGCGCATCCGCACGGTCATCATTGCTGCGCTGCTGTATCTGGTGACAGCACCGCTGTGGATTCTGTTCCTGTTTCCCGGCTGGATCGCCTGGTGCATTATTTCCATCTGGTTTTTCTACCGCATCGTGACGGGCATGGTCCGCATGAACAAAGGCCTTGCCATGGAGCTTTCAGCATGATCGAACCCATCGTCCACAGTGCCCCTGACTGCCTGTTTTGCAAAATTGTGGCTGGCAAGATTCCATCCAAAATGGTGTACCAGGACGAGGATATCTTTGCTTTTCACGATATTCATCCGTGGGCGCCGGTGCATTTCCTCATGATCCCGAAGCTGCATATCCCTTCTCTGGCCCAAGTCGGCGCTGAGCACGCCCAATTGCTGGGGCGCATGATGGCGCTGGCACCGCAACTGGCCCTGCAGGAAGGTTGTAACCCTTTTCCACAAGGGGGTTTTCGCATTTTGAGCAACACCGGTGACGAGGGCGGGCAAGAGGTGCATCATCTGCACTTTCACGTGATCGGCGGTCCCCGGCCCTGGCTCAAGGGTTAATTCCCGGATCCGTTGCGAGGTTGAACGCGCTGATCAACTTCGCCGCTTAAAATCGGCGCTATTCGTTAGGAGAGACTCATGGGATTTTCGACAACACACCTGATCATTTTTTTGGTCATCATCGTGGTGATTTTTGGTACCAAGAAGCTGCGCAACATCGGCGCTGACCTCGGAGGCGCGGTCAAGGGTTTCAAGGATGGCATGAAGGACGGCAGCGCTGACAAGCCCGCTGACACGACCGCCGTGACGCCTGCCGCTACGCAGCAAGTGGGCGCCAACGCCAACGCCGCCAAAGAAACCATTGATGTCGAAGCCAAGACCAAGGCTTGATGACACACATGCATGAATCAGCGGAATAACACGACGTGATTGATATTGGAATCACCAAGCTCGCCATCATTGGCGGGATTGCGCTCGTGGTCATTGGCCCCGACAAGTTGCCCGGTCTGGCCAAGACCGCTGGGACCTTACTCGGGCGGGCGCGCCGCTATGTGGCCGATGTCAAAGCGGAAGTCAATCGCTCCATGGAACTTGACGAGTTCAAGAAAATGAAAGAGTCGGTTGAAAGCGCTGCACGCGACGTCGAGAATTCAATCCAGACCAGCGCCGCCGATTTCGAAAAAAGCTGGGCTGACGCCACCTCGCAGGCATCCGACACTTACATGGGCGAGCCATCCGCCAGTTTTCCAGAGTACAAGCACCCCAAGAAAAAGTGGCGTGTCAAACAAGGGGCGACTCCCCGTTGGTACAAAGCCCGTACCGGCACCCGGACCAACGCCTTGTCGGGTGCCGCCCGCGTGGCCCGGTACCGACCTTCCAAAGTGAGCCGATGACCGACCCTGTCAATAAAGAAGATGAACTGGCTGGTACAGAACAGCCCTTCGTCCAGCACCTGTTTGAGCTGCGCGACCGCCTGTTAAAGGCCATGTATGGCATCGTGGCCATTTTGGTAGTGTTGCTGTTTTACCCCGGCCCTTCCCATCTCTATGACCTGCTGGCCATGCCGCTGGTCAAGTCGTTGCCTGAAGGCTCCCGCATGATTGCCGTGGGCGTGGTGTCACCATTCCTGGTGCCGATCAAGGTGTCGGTGCTGGCTGCGATTGCCTTGTCTTTGCCCTGGATTCTTTATCAACTGTGGGCCTTTGTGGCTCCGGGTCTTTACAAGCACGAGAAAAAACTGGTGTTGCCGCTGGTGGCCGCCAGCACCATTCTGTTTTACCTGGGTGCGGCGTTTTGCTACTTTTTCGTGTTCGGGCAAGCCTTTCCGGCGATTCAAAAAATGGCGCCCATGTCGGTGGCGGTCAGCCCCGACATCGAGGCCTACCTTGATTTCGTCATCACCATGTTCATCGCGTTCGGCGTGGCGTTTGAAGTGCCGATCGTGGTCGTGATCCTGGCCCGCATGGGCATCGTGACAGTGACGCAACTCAAGAATTTCCGTACTTATTTTGTGGTGGGTGCGGCGGCGGTGGCGGGTCTGGTGACGCCGCCAGACCCCGTGTCGATGCTGGCCTTGCTGGTGCCGATGTACCTGCTGTACGAAATCGGCATCCTGGCAGCCCAGGTGTTCATCAAGCACACCCAGGCGCCTGATGAAGAGGCCGAAACGGTGAAGTCTGAGGCTCAATAAGGCCCCAGCCCTTATGGGGCAATCGCTAGAAGCTATTGAATCAGTAGCAACCGATAGATCGGCAGGCACCGTGTTTTGAGGTTTACTGAGCTGCTTTGCGCGGGTTGGGGCGCACGCCGGGTGTCACGTCAAGTTCGATTTGTTCTTCCCGACGCAGGACCTTGAATTTCGAGCCTGTGCCCGGCTTGAGCGCGGCCACACTGGTCAGTAACTCCGACACATTGTTGATCGATTTGCCCGCCACACCGGTAATGACATCGCCGGGCCGGATCCCCGATTTCGCCGCCGGTCCGTTTTGCAATACGCCGGTAATGATCACGCCTGCTTGGGCCTTGACGCCAAAAGTCTCAGCCAACTCAGGTGACAACTCGTTGGGCTCCACGCCGATCCAGCCGCGCGTGACTTGCCCATCCTTGACGATACCTTCCAGCACCAGCTTGGCCGTGGACACGGGGATGGCAAAGCCAATGCCCATGCTGCCGCCGGAGCGCGAATAAATGGCGGTGTTGATGCCCAATAAATTGCCATTGGTATCCACCAGCGCGCCGCCCGAATTGCCGGGGTTGATGGCCGCATCAGTCTGGATGAAATTCTCAAACGTGTTGATGCCCAACTGGTTGCGTCCCAGCGCACTGACGATCCCACTGGTGACGGTTTGCCCGACGCCAAACGGGTTGCCGATGGCCAGTACCTGGTCGCCCACCTGCGCGGTGTCGGAGTTGCCCAGCACGATGGCGGGCAAGCGGTCCAGGTCAATCTTCAGCACGGCGAGATCGGAATCCGGGTCGGTCCCGATCACTTTGGCCCGGGCATGGCGGCTGTCGTTGAGGATGACTTCAATTTCATCAGCGCTTTCCACCACATGGTTGTTGGTCAGGATATAGCCGCTGGCACTCACGATGACGCCGCTGCCCAGCCCGACCTGAGGCTCATTGCCCTGCTCGCCAAAAAAGAAATTGAACCAGGGGTCGTTGGAGCGCGGGTGTTTGCGGGCGGCTTTGCTGGTGTTGATGCTGACCACCGCTGCTGAAGATTTTTGCGCGGCCAGTCTGAAACTGCCAGCTGGCGTCAGGCCGGCGTTGAAGCTGGGGGCCTCGACCACCGAGATGGCGCCGGTGTGGATCGAGTGGTTTCCCAGCCAGTCGGGCTTGAGTGTGCCCACTACAAAATAGGCCGCCAGCAGGACGGTGACCGTTTGGGAAAACAACAACCAGAAACGTTTCATGAGTAATTTTGGGGCGTGAGGCCGGGGCAAATGGGTGAGTCCGAAACACAGTTGCAAATTGTAGGCTTCACCCCGTGTCGGTGCAGGGCAAATGTCAATGATGTCCCCTTGGACCTGTACGATACGTCCATGTCAGCGACACGCCAGATCATCCATATTCACTGCGATGCGCCGCTCAAACCGGAGCCGGGTGCGCCCTGCAACGGATGTGGCGTGTGTTGTTTGCTGGAGCCGTGCCCCTTGGGCGTTGTCCTGTCGGGGCGCCGACAGGGTGCGTGCGTTGCAGTGCGCTGGCAAAGCGGGGTGCGCCAGTACCGGTGCGGTGCCTTGATGGCGCCAGAAGATGTCTTGCAAAACGTGCTGCCCCGGCCCTTGACGCGTTTGACGCCGTGGCTTGCCCCCGGTTTGGCACGGCTGGCGAAGCGCTGGATTGCTGTCGGCCAGGGGTGCGACAGCACGGTGGAGTCAGACCCGCCGCTGTCTGTTTCTGCTATTTCATCGACAATCCGGCCCGACGCTCCGCCGGAGCGGACCTGAACCCATTCGACCTTTTGATGATGGCCATGACCGATCGCCCCCAGCTCCTGAAGACCTTCGACACGCTGCTCCAGCCCGAGCGTTTTCGCGACTATGGCCCCAATGGTTTGCAGGTGGAGGGGTCGGCTCATGTGCGCAAAATCGTCTCCGGCGTGACCGCCAGCCGGGCGCTGATTGAAGCCGCCATAGCAGCCCAGGCCGACACGATTTTTGTCCATCACGGCCTGTTCTGGAAAGGCCAGGATGGGCGCGTGACTGGCTGGATGAAGCAGCGCCTGGCCTTGCTGCTGGCGCACGACATCAACCTGTTTGCCTATCATTTGCCGCTGGACGCCCATCCCGAGTTGGGCAATAACGCGCAACTGGGCCTGAAATTGGGTCTCAAAGTGCACGCCCGGTTTGGCGAGCAGGAGCTGGGTTTCCTGGGGGAGCGCCAGGCGTCAGAGGGCTTCGAAACGGCAGAAATCCTGGCTCAGCACGTTAAAAATGTATTAAATCGGCCGCTAGCCCTTGTCAATGGTGCGCAGCGCGCTATTAAAAGAATAGCGTGGTGCAGCGGTGGTGCGCAAAGCTATTTTGAAGCCGCGATAGCCGCCGGTGCCGATGCCTTCATCACGGGCGAAATGTCCGAACCGCAAGCGCATCTGGCACGCGAATGTGGCGTCGCTTATCTGGCTTGCGGCCACCATGCCAGCGAGCGCTATGGCGCCCCCGCTGTCGCAGCCCATGTGGCCGCCCAGTTGGGTCTGGCGCACGAATTCATTGAGATTGACAACCCGGCCTGAAGCCCGTTCAGCCCACGTCTGAATCAGAAAGTACGACACCATGAAGAAACCGATTGCCATCACCCTCGGCGACCCCGCTGGCATTGGTCCCGAGATCATCGCCAAGGCGTTTCGGGATGCGCCTGATGTCACGCGAGGCTGTTTTGTGGTTGGCGATGTGGCGACGCTACGGCGGGCGATTCAGGTGATCAGCGCTGGCCATATACCGTTGCCCCTTGCATTGATCGAGTCACCGGCCGAAGCCCAGCGTGTGCCGCCACGCTGTCTGCCGGTGCTGCAAATTGGGACGTTGGCAGAGCCGACTCCTTTCGGACGCTTGAGTGCCGGCGCTGGCGGACTGGCGGCCGAGTGTGTGGTCTGGGCCGCGCAGGCGGCTTTGCGTGGTGACGTTGCGGCCCTGGTCACGGCGCCGCTCAACAAAGAAGCCCTGGCGCTGGCGGGCTCCCCGCATTCAAGCTACCCGGGCCACACGGAAATGCTGCAGGCGCTGGCGGCGGCGCATGCGGGCCAGACGCTGGACGAGATGCCGGTGCGCATGATGCTGGCCAATGACGAGTTGCGCGTCGTGTTGGTGAGCATCCATGTGGCCTTGCGGGCGGCCATTGAGGCGGTAACGTTTGACAATGTGTTGCAGACGCTGCGCATCACGCATGAGTCCCTGGGGGCGGTTTTGGGACGCGCACCCCGCATCGGGGTGGCCGGATTGAATCCGCATGCCGGGGAAGGCGGTCTGTTCGGCCGCGAAGAGCTTGACATCATCGCGCCCGCCATGGCGGTGGCGCGCGCGCAAGGCATGCAGGTCAGTGGCCCGTTTGCCCCGGATACCGTGTTCATGCGGGCGCGCGCCAAAGGCGGTGAAGCGGGTGAATTTGACGTCGTGGTGGCGATGTACCACGACCAAGGTTTGATTCCGGTGAAATACCTGGGGGTGGAGAAGGGCGTCAACGTGACCCTGGGCTTACCGCTGGTGCGCACCAGCCCGGACCATGGCACGGCGTTTGACATTGCCGGGACGGGCCAGGCGGATGCGTCCAGCCTGATTGAGGCCATTCGCATGGCGCGGCAACTGAGCGCACAAAAATCTAGTTAAGTTGACCCCCACCCCCGTTGCACAAGCGCGAGCAGCTATTCTTTCAATAGCGGATTATTTTTTCAGACTGTCCCGGATTTCGCGCAACAACAATACATCTTCCGTCGTGACGGTAGGTACGGCAGGGGGCGGCGGTGTATTTTTCTTCAGACGGTTGATTTGTTTGATCATCATGAAAATGATGAACGCCAGAATGGTGAAATTAACCGCTACCGTGATGAAGTTGCCATAGGCAAAAACCGGAACGCCAGCTTTTTTCAAGGCATCCAGCGTCATGGCAGTGCCCGCCGGGGCCTGGCCTAGCACGACAAAAAGATTTTGCCGAATGCGCCCCCGATGATCACGCCTACCGCGAGGTCCATCACATTGCCTTTGACCGCAAATTCTTTAAATTCCTGCAGCATGCCCATGATGTAAGTTCCTTATTAAATTGAGTAGTTAAAATTTTCATTCAAAAGCAGGCTGTTAATCAAGCTTTAAATACACGCGCGAAGCGTTAAGGTGACCTTTAGGGGTCAGCTACAATCGAGCGTTAACCCCAGTAGCGATGATTTTCATTGAGGATTC
>JAZKHK010000116.1:0-10860 GCA_040385425.1 Pseudomonadota bacterium
CATTATTGAGCCGACCTCCGGCAACACCGGGGTCGGCCTGGCCATGGTGGCCGCGGTCAAGGGCTACAAGCTGATTCTGGTCATGCCCGACAGCATGTCGGTGGAGCGCCGCCGCTTGATGCTGGCTTACGGCGCCTCCTTCGACCTGACCCCGCGCGAAAAAGGCATGAAAGGCTCGATTGCCCGCGCCATGGAACTGGTGGCCGCCACGCCCAACTCCTGGATGCCGCAGCAGTTTGAAAACCCGGCCAATGTGGACGTCCATGCGCGCACCACCGCGCTGGAAATCATGGCGGACTTCCCCAATGGCATTGATGCGTTGATCACCGGCGTCGGCACCGGCGGCCATATCACCGGCTGCGCCCAGGTGCTCAAAGCCAAATGGCCGAATCTGAAGGTGTATGCGGTGGAACCCACCGCCTCCCCCGTCATCTCCGGTGGCGCGCCCGCACCGCACCCGATTCAAGGCATTGGCGCCGGATTCATCCCGAAGAATCTGAACACCGAGTTGCTGGACGGCGTGATTCAGGTGGACGCCGAACCGGCCCGTGAGATGGCGCGCCGTTGCGCCAGCGAAGAAGGCATTCTGGTGGGCATCTCCAGCGGCGCCACGCTGGCTGCCATTGCCCAAAAGCTGCCCGACCTGCCAGCCGGTGCCACCGTGCTCGGCTTCAACTACGACACCGGCGAACGCTACCTGTCGATTGAAGGCTTTTTGCCTGTTTGAACACAGCCGCCGTTGCGCGCCACATCTGCTTGATAGCCACAAGCCATTGACGTAATTTCTCATGATCCGACTGACCGAACTCAAACTCCCGCTCGACCACGCCACAGACGCCCTGCCCCAGTTGATTGCCAAGACATTGGGCATCGCTGTGAGCGACATCGGCAGCTACACCATCTTCAAGCACAGCTTCGATGCGCGCAAGGCCGCGCTGATACGGGTGTACATCGTTGACGTGGCACTCGCCCCTGCGCTGGAAAGCACGCTGCTGACCCGGTTCGCGGACCACTTGCACATCTTTGCCTCGCCCGACATGACTTACCGCCCGGTCGGTCAGGCCCCGGCAAATCTGGCGCTGCGCCCGGTGGTGGTGGGCTTTGGTCCGTGCGGCATTTTTGCCGCGCTGGTGCTGGCGCAAATGGGTTTCAAGCCGATCGTGCTGGAGCGCGGCAAGAAAGTGCGGGAACGTACGCAAGATACTTGGGGCCTGTGGCGCAAGCATGAACTCAACCCCGAGTCCAACGTGCAGTTTGGCGAAGGCGGAGCCGGCACCTTCTCCGACGGCAAGCTCTACAGCCAGATCAAAGACCCGCGCTTTCTGGGGCGCAAGGTCATGAACGAGTTCGTCAAAGCCGGTGCGCCGCCGGAAATCCTGGTGGATGCACACCCGCACATCGGCACCTTCAAGCTGGTGAAGGTGGTGGAGAACCTGCGCGAGCAGATCATTGCGCTGGGCGGAGAAATCCGCTTCCAGCAGCGCGTGACAGATGTCCTGATTGAAGGCGATGAGGACGCGCGGCAGGTGCGCGGCCTGACGGTGCTGGACCAGTCGATCGGCCAGAGCTACGAGCTGGCAACCAACCAAGCAGTGATGGCGCTAGGCCACAGCTCACGCGACACTTTTACCAAACTGTACGAGCGCGGCGTGGCCATGGAGGCCAAGCCGTTCTCGATTGGCTTTCGCATTGAACACCCGCAAAGCGTGATTGACCGCGCTCGCTGGGGCCGCCATGCCGGCCACCCGAGTCTGGGCGCCGCCGATTACAAACTGGTGCACCATGCCAACAACGGCCGCTCGGTGTACAGCTTTTGCATGTGCCCCGGCGGCACCGTGGTGGCCGCCACCTCGGAGCCCGGTCGCGTGGTGACCAACGGCATGAGCCAGTACTCGCGCAACGAGCGCAACGCCAACGCCGGCATCGTGGTGGGCATTGACCCAAGCGATTACCCGACCGATGCCGCCGCCTTTCATGCCACGCTGGGCGAGCAGGTGCAGGTGCAACCGGCGCCCGGCACGGCGTATCACCCGCTAGCCGGCATCGTGCTGCAACGCCAGCTCGAATCGAATGCGTATGTGATGGGCGGCTGCGACTACAACGCGCCTGGCCAACTGGTGGGCGACTTTGTGGCCGGCAAGGATTCCACGCAACTGGGCGGTGTCGAGCCGTCCTACAAACCCGGCGTCACGCTGGGGGACTTGCACGCGGCCCTGCCAAGCTACGCCATTGAGGCAATTCGGGAAGCGCTGCCTGCTTTTGCCCAAAAGATCAAAGGGTTTGACATGCCCGATGCAGTGTTGACCGGGGTGGAAACGCGCACGTCATCCCCGTTGAAAATCCCGCGCGGTGAGGATTTTCAGAGCACCAACACCAAAGGGCTGTACCCCGCCGGCGAAGGCGCCAGCTACGCGGGCGGCATTTTGTCGGCCGGCGTGGATGGCATCAAGGTAGCCGAGGCGGTGGCGCGGAGTTTGCTGGGCTGAAAGCGGGCGTCAGCCCGCGCGCTTGAACATCGCCAGGAACGAGCCAGCCACGACGAAGAGCCCGCCGAACGTGCGGTTCATGACGCGGATATGGGAGGGTGATTTCAGCGCGCCCAGCACCCGCGCGGCCAGCGCGGTGTAGCCGGCCATCACCACCAGATCGGTGAATCCCAATGTGGCGGCAATGATCACGTATTGGGGCAACAAGGGTTGCGTCAGATTCATGAACTGCGGCACCACCGCCAGCAGGAACACCGTGCCCTTGGGGTTGACGGCATTGATCATCCAGGCCCGCAAAATCATGGAGCGGCGCGTCACAAGACCGCCCTCGTCAGACTTGGCAGCCATGGGCGTCGCCGGTGCGCGCCATTGCGCAATGCCCAGCCACACCAGATACGCCACGCCCAGCCATTTGACGACCAGGAAGGCTGTGCTGGAAGCCGCCACCAGCGCGCCAAGGCCCAGGCCGACCACAATGACCTGCGTCCAGATGCCCAGGATCAGGCCAAAGGTCGTGAAATAACCGCGGCGAAAACCATGGTTCAGGCCCGCACTCATGGCCGCCACCGCACCCGCGCCCGGCGAAAGACTGATGGCCCAGCAGGCCGCAAAAAGAGTCAACCAGATTGAGAGTTCCATGAGGGATATGGGGTTAAAAAATAATCTGCTGTTGTAGCACACCCGCAGCAGGCGTCAACACAAATAGCCCTGCGATTCAACCCTCTTTTAAACATGCATTTAATTTGCATGTTCTAATAGATGCAAATTAAATGCATGTTTAAAACTGCAAACCATTTCATTATTTCACGCTGCTTTTAGAAAAGGAACTCTCATGAACATCGACAAATTCAAGCATCAACACGTTGACATCATTGATTGCATTGCGGCCCTGAGAAAAGCATCGCGGGAAGGCATCAGCGAGAACGCCGCGGAAATAGCCCGGCTCATTATTTCGATGAGTTCCATCATCAAATTGCATCTTGCCGTGGAAGATCAGGTGCTATACCCCGCCCTGCGCAGCGGCAACAACGCGGTCCTGGCCCGGATGGGGCAGAAATTCCAGGATGAAATGGGCGCCATTGCCAGCGCCTACATGGCGTTTGCCAGACGCTGGAACAGCGCCGCCAATGTTGCGCACGAACCGGAAGGCTTCCGGGCGGACGCCAACCAGGTGCTCAAGCTATTGCACGACCGGATGCAGAAGGAAAACACCGTTTTCTACCCGGCGATTGAAGTAATCTGAAACGCTGATGACGACGCCCCCGGAGGTCATTGACGTCAAGCTGTTCGACATGGTGCTCTGCTTTTCCAGAGCCATCGATTTTCTTCACCCCAGGATTTCCGAGCACCATCTCCGCGTGGCCTACATCGCCGCCTGTCTGGCCGAAGAACTCGGCCTGGGTCTTGAGCCAACGCAGGAAGTGCTGATTGCCGGCGCGCTGCACGATGTGGCCGCCGTGTCGTCTGCGATGCGCTTTGACCTGTTTGATGACGCCTTGACGCACTACCACGCCAGCAGCCCGACAACACATGAAAACCTCCATCAGCATGGCCTGGAAGGCGACCTGCTGCTGCGCGATTTCCCGCCTTTTGCCAAGGCCGCCTCCATCATTCGCTGCCACCATGTCAACTGGGATGGGGGTCGCGGCTGTGCGCTCGATGGCGCGCCGGTGCCGCTGGGCAGCCACATTCTGCGTCTGGCGGACCGGGTTGCGGTTTTGCCTGATGACGGGCGCAATATTCTGGAACAGGTGGCCGGCATCCGCGGGACCATCCTGGCCGGGTCCGGGCGCTTGTTCAAGCCGGACGTCGTGGCCGCATTTGGCGGCATATCTGAAAAAGAATCCTTCTGGCTTGATCTGACGAGCCGGCACAAGGAAGCCATCATTGGCCGCCGTTTCGGCGACCCCACCGTGAATCTCGATCTGGATGGCCTGTACCGGCTGTCCAGAATCTTCGGGAAGATCATTGATTACCGCAGTCCGTTCACCGCCACGCACTCCAGCGGCGTCGCCGCCACCAGCGAAGAGCTTGCGGCGCGGCTTGGCATGTCGCCCAGCCAAACAAGATTGATCGGAGTGGCCGGCTATCTGCATGACATCGGCAAGCTCGCGGTGCCCGCCGAGATACTCAATAAACAAGGTCCGCTGACGCCCGAGGAAATGTTCATCATCCGCCAGCACCCTTACTACACCCACCAGATCCTGTCGATGGTGCCCGGTCTGGAAACCGTCAACACCTGGGCCTCGCTGCACCATGAGCGGCTGGACGGCCAAGGCTACCCGTTTCGATCCCGCGACATCCCGCTCGGTTCACGCATCATTGCCGTGGCGGACATCTTCACCGCCATCACGGAAAACCGTCCCTACCGCAACGGCATGAACCAAGCCCAGTGCCTGGCGGTGCTGGACAAGCTGGTTGCTGACGGCGCCATCGATGGCGATGTGGTGGCCGTGCTGCGGGATGATTTTGAAGAAATTCATCACATCCGCAGCCGGTCACAGCAAGTGGACATCAGCATCAGCCAAACGGCCCGAGTCGAACTGTGCCCGCTGTAAAGACGGGAGGCGCCCCTTAACCCTGTGCGTTCTGCAAGGCGGTAATGCGCTCTTCAATTGGCGGGTGCGTCGAAAACAACTGGCCAATGCCACCGGCAATGCCGAACGCCGCCACACTCTTGGGCAACTCGCCGGGATGCAGACTGCCCAGCCGCGCCAGGGCGTTGATCATGGGCTGGCGGCGACCCATCAGTTGCGCCGAGCCCGCATCGGCCCGGAATTCACGGTGGCGCGAGAACCAGGCCACCACGATGGCGGCGGCAAAACCCAGCACGATGTCGAGCACGATGGTGGTGATCATGTAGCCGATGCCGGGGCCGGTGTCGCGTTCATCGCCTTTGCGCAGAAAGCTGTCCACCGCGTAGCCGATGACCCGGCTCAGGAACACGACAAAGGTGTTCATCACGCCCTGAATCAGCGTCATGGTCACCATGTCGCCATTGGCCACGTGGGCCACTTCATGGGCAATCACGGCCTCGATTTCTTCGTGCGTCATGCCTTGCAGCAAACCGGTGCTGACGGCTACCAGCGCCGAATTCTTGAAGGCCCCGGTGGCAAAGGCGTTGGGATCGCCTTCAAAAATACCGACCTCGGGCATGCCGATACCGGCCTTGTTGGCGAGCTTCTGCACCGTGTCCACAATCCAGGCTTCATCGGCATTTTGTGGCTGGTTGATGATGCGCACGCCGGACGTCCACTTGGCCATGGGCTTGCTGATCAGCAGCGAAATGATGGCGCCGCCAAAGCCCATGACCAGGGCAAAACCAAGCAAGGCGCCCAGATTCAGGCCATTGGCGGTCAGGTAACGGTTGACGCCCAGCAAACTGGCCACAATGCCGAGCACCGCCACGACCATCACATTGGTCAGGACAAACAAAATAATGCGTTTCATATTTTTCTTTCTTTCAAAGACGGCCTGTTTCCGACAGATCCTTGACAAGGATGGTAGAGGCGATCAACCCGATTACAAGGAAACGAGTCCTCAATTGCACAATAAGTTTACGGAAATTTAAGCCGCCGTCAGAGCGCTGCCACCTCTTCGACAACTCTGGGCAGGCGGAACACGCTGGTATCCAGATAAAACGCCGGGTCTTCGTTGGCGGGCCACCAGCCCGGCACGCCCAGCACTGGCAAATGCGCAAACGGCTTGCTGGCGAGCTTATCGGCGCTCACATCCTCCGCGATCCAGGTATCCAGGTCTGCTATTGAATTGCTAGCTGCCTGCGCACGGTAGACGTGGGCTGTGATCGGTTTTCGTGGGTAAACCAGCTTTTCCAGCAAGGCGTGACCAAACAGCAGCAGATGGGCCTGCGCCCACAGCGGGCGCAAGTCCACAAACAAGCGCTGCCAGTCTTTGGCAGCCAGCGCATCCCACAATGCATCGGGCGCCTGCAGGAAGGCAGAGTTTTCATCGAACACCGTCAAGCCGTCGCGCGCCGGGCCGCGCACCGGCTGGATGCCGGTTTGCGCTATTTGGGCGACGTGCAGGTGGTTGAGCCGGCGTTTCGTCAAGGGGAACTTGAGCCATGCCAATCCATTGAAAAAGTCATGCAAGCCCTCGCGGGTCGGGCAGCAGTTGCTATCAAAAATATAGCTCTCGTAGGCCTGCCCCGGCGGCAAGTCGTTTTGCGGCACGAAGCGCACCGGGGTGGACTGGGGCGCCAGCGCGGCATTCAGCGCCTGCGCCCCGGTTTCGCCCGCCGCCACCTGGGCGGCCACATCCGACCCGATGGGCAGGTAAGGCGCCAGCCAGGGCGCAGTCCAGTCAATGTCTGCAACACTCATGCGGCGGACAACACGAGGAAATGTCGCTTGTCGCGCACGCTGACTTTTGGTGTACCTTCATCACGCAGCTCAAAAGCACCCGTAGCAGCCAATAATTTGGACAAGGTTGCATAGCCAAAATTACGCGGATCAAACGATGCCTTGTTTCCAATGTGAGTACCAACCTGACCAACTTTCGCCCATCCCGCCTCATCCTCACAAGCGATGACCGCACCACGTAGCAAACTGATTAACTTTGCGTCTTTTTTAAGTTGATCTACAGGTACTCGCAAAGGCTGAATCAATTTGGCTGGGGTCACAACAACATCTGCAGAAACAGGTGTCGTACTCGTAGCCGCTCCATCAATTGCGTCAGTAACGCCAAGACGATCCAGGTACAGGAACCGAGAACACGCATTAACAAATGGCTCTGGTGTTTTTTGGGCACCAAATCCATACACGGCAGCTCCTTTAGCGCGCAAATGCATCACGAGTGGAGTGAAATCAGCATCTGATGAAACGATGCCAAACGCATCCGGCTGGTCTGTATAAAGTAGCTCCAATGCATCAATCACCATCGCCATGTCGCTGGCGTTCTTACCCTTTGAGTAATCAAATTGCTGCATAGGGCGAATGGCGTGCTCGTGCAACTTTTCCTCCCACCCTTTAAGCTCGTTTTTTTTCCAGTTGCCATAGGCACGACGCACATTCGTTACGCCAAAGGTAGACAGTTCGGTGAGGATCACATCGATCTTCGCAGCAGGCGAATTGTCAGCATCAATAAGCAACGCAATGTGTGGTTCGACCCGACGCGTTTCACGCGCGTTCATACCAACTTCCACGGCAGGGCTTCGCCCGAGCGCAGGGGTTTCAGCGCTGCTTCGCCAAAGGCATAGCTCTCGGGCGGGGTCCACGATTCGCGTTTCAGGGTGATGGTGCCGGTGTTGCGCGGCAGGCCGTAAAAGTCGGCGCCGTTGAAGCTGGCAAAAGCTTCGAGCTGGTCGAGGGCGTTTACCGAATCGAAGGCCTCGGCGTACAGCTCCATGGCGGCGTGCGCGGTGTAGCAACCGGCGCAGCCGCTGGCGTGCTCTTTCAGGTGCGCCGGGTGCGGCGCGCTGTCGGTGCCGAGGAAGAACTTGGGCGAGCCGCTGGTGGCCGCCGCCACCAACGCCAGGCGGTGCGTCTCGCGCTTCAAGACCGGCAGGCAGTAGTAATGCGGGCGGATGCCGCCGGTGAAGATGGCGTTGCGGTTGTAGAGCAAATGGTGCGCGGTCAGGCTGGCGGCGGTGAAGCGGTCGGCCTCGGCCACGTACTGCGCGGCCTCTTGGGTGGTGATGTGCTCGAACACGATTTTGAGCTCAGGAAAATCACGGCGCAGCGGGATGAGCTGGGTGTCGATGAACACGGCCTCGCGGTCAAACAGGTCGATCTCGGGCGAGGTGACTTCGCCATGCACCAGCAGCGGCATGCCGGCGCGCTGCATCGCTTCCAGCGTGGCGTAGGTCTTGCGCAGCTCGGTCACGCCGGCATCGCTGTTGGTGGTGGCGCCAGCCGGGTAAAGCTTGACGGCGACCACGCCCGCCTCGCTGGCGCGCTTGATTTCATCAGCGGGCAGCTTGTCGGTGAGGTAGAGCGTCATTAAGGGCTCGAAGGACACACCGGCGGGCACGGCAGCCTGGATGCGTGCCTTGTAGGCCAGCGCGGCCTCGGTGGTGGTGACCGGCGGGCGCAGGTTCGGCATGATGATGGCGCGGCCAAACTGGGCGGCGGTGTGCGGCACCACAGTGTTGAGCGCGTCGCCATCGCGCACATGCAAATGCCAATCGTCAGGGCGGGTCAGGGTGATGGTTTGTGTCGTCATGCTGCTATTTTCTCAAATGATGTTTGCGCATTCAGCGCTTAAGGCTTAAGCGGCTGCGGTCTGGGTCACCAGGTAATCCCACAGCGCTTGGGCACTGCGCTTGGGTGCCGCTCCGGCGCTGCGGTTGGTGTGAACACCCGATTTGCCAAGCTCCTTGAGCACGGGCCGCTCCCGGTAGGCCCGCACTTCCATGGTGATCTGCAAGCCGGTCATCCCCGGCGGCAAGGCGCTCACCAGTTTTTTGGCGCGCAAATCCTTTTTAACCGCGCTGTAAGGCAAAAACGCGATGCCATGCCCTTCCAGCGCCATCGCCTTCAGGCCTTCGGCCATGTCGGTTTCATAGACGCGGTCAAAGTGGATGGCGGTGTCTGATTGCTTCAGGATCAGCTCCACCATCTGCCCCAGGTAGGCGCCCGGCGCATAAGCCAGATAGGGCAAAGGCTGATTGGCGCGCCCCGGCAGTTGGAATAGGGGCGCCCCGGTTTCATCGGGTTTGACATAAGGCGCCATCACCTCTTCACCCAGGCTCACCATCTCGTAACGGTCGGCATCCAACTGGTAGGGCTGCGAGGGGTGGTGGTAGGCAATCAGCAGGTCGCAACTGCCTTCCACCAAGCGCATGACGGCATCGTGCACATTGAGCGCAATCAGCCGGCTTTTGATGGGGCCGAATTTCTCGCGCAAGGCCGACACCCAGGCCGGAAAAAACGTGAAGGCCAGGGTGTGCGGCACTGCAAATTCAATCACATCCTGCCCGGCGGTGGTGTGCCCGCGCATCATGGCGCGCGTGCTTTGCAGCGCTTGCAACACCTCCAGCGACTGCGTGTAAAGCGTTTCCCCGGCGGGCGTGAGCCGCGTGGGGTAGCTGCTGCGGTCCACCAGGTCGGTGCCGGCCCACCCTTCCAGCGACTGGATGCGGCGCGAGAACGCGGGCTGCGTGACGTGGCGCAGTTGGGCCGAGCGGCTGAAACTGCGGGTTTCAGCCAAGCTGACGAAATCTTCTAGCCATTTGGTTTCCATCGCCGCATTATCGGACGGACAAACGCCACTCAGCGCAGCAAGGACGTGGCGGGTACGTTCAACATCTGTTCAATCTGCGCTGCCGCCACCGGCTTGGAAAACAGGTAACCCTGAAAGCGGTCACAACCCAAAGCACGCAAGGTCGTGAGGTGGGCTAGCGTCTCCACCCCTTCCGCCAGCAGGTCCAGATGCAGGGTCTGCGCCAGGGCAATCACAGTCTTGATGATGCCCAGATCACTGTCGGCCTGCCCCATATCGCGCACAAAGGACTGGTCGATTTTGAGCTTGTGCACCGGAAAACGCTTCAGATACGCCAGACTGGAATACCCCGTGCCAAAGTCGTCAATGACCAGCTTGACGCCCAGGGCCACCAGTTGGTCCAGCGTCTGGATCACCTCGGTGACGTTGTGCATCAGCGAGGACTCGGTGATTTCCAGCTCCAACAAGTGCGCCGGATAACCGGTCTGCTGCAACACCTCAGCAATGAAAGCCAGCAGGTCCTTGCGCTGAAACTGCCGGGCCGACAAATTGACCGCCAGGGTGATATCGGCAAACCCCTGGCTGCGCCACTGCGCGGCCTGGGCACAGGCTTGGCGAAAAACCCAGGAGTCGATCTCGACGATCAGGTCGGTTTCTTCTGCAATGCCAATGAACTGCCCCGGCATCACCAGACCGAGGATCGGCGATTGCCAGCGCACCAGCGCCTCGACGCCAAAAATGTGGTTGCTGCGCATGTCGATCAGGGGCTGGAACAGCAGGCGCAATTCGTTGTCGCGCACGCCGGTGCGCAGCGCCGACTCGATGCGGTAGTGATGGTCGGCCTCCTGGTTCATTTTTTCGGTGAAAAACCGGAAGGTGTTGCGCCCGGCCGCTTTGGACTGGTACATGGCCGTGTCGGCATTGCGCAGCAACACATCGGTATCGGCGCCGTCCTGCGGAAAAATGCAAATGCCAATGCTGGGGGTGATGTGCAAAATGTGCTCGCGCACCTCCATCGGGGCTTGCAAGGCAGAGATCAATTTCTCTGCCACCACATCGACATGGGCGGCATGGCCGCCGGCAGCTACGCCGCCACCGCGACCGAGGAGTTCCAGGAAGGTCTGCGCATTCCGCCGCTCAAGCTCATCGAGAACGGGCGGCTCAACGATGCGGTCTGGGCGATGATCGGCCA
>JAZKHK010000116.1:10870-15359 GCA_040385425.1 Pseudomonadota bacterium
AGGTCAGGCTCGGCAGAACCAGAACAAACTCGTCGCCGCCAATGCGCGCCAGCGTGTCGGTGGTGCGCAGCACCATGGACAGGCGAACCGCCACCAGCCGCAGCAAGTCATCGCCCACCATGTGGCCCAGCGTGTCATTGATGTTCTTGAACCGGTCCAGGTCCAGAAACATCACCGCCACATGCTCGCCGTCCCGCTTGCCCTGCAACAGCGCCTGGGCCATGCGGTCGCGCAGCAGGTTGCGGTTGGGCAGGCCGGTGACGGAGTCGTAGTGGGCCATGTCCCGCATCTGGCACTCAATCGCGGTGCGCTCGGCCACTTCGGCCTGCAGCCGGACATTGCTCTCGGCCAACTCGGCGGTGCGTTGCAAGACCTTGGCTTCCAGCTCCTCCCTGGATTGCTGGATCACCAACTGCGCCGCCCGGCGCTCCGTGATGTCGGTCGCAATGCCCAGGTAACCCGTAATATCCCCTGAGGACGCGCGCAGGGCGGTCACGCACAACATGACGGGAATGCGCTGACCGGTTTTGCCGATGTAGGTCCATTCACGTTCGTCTTTGCCGGAGCGGCGCGCCTGGATGCAAAACGCATCAAAACCCGGCAGGACCGCCTCGCCCAGTTCCTCACTGAGCTGCTGGGCATAGGCTTGTACTTCCGCCGCGTCGTGCAGCAAGGCCGGGGTTTGCTGGTACTGCAACTCCTGGGCTTGATACCCCAACATGCGCTCTGCGGCGGCGTTGAAAAGCTGGATGACACCTTGCGTGTCGGTGGCGATGATGGCCGCGCCGGCACTGTCAAACACCACCTGGTTGAGGGTGGTGGCCTCCAGCAAAGCTTCCTCGGTACGGCGCCGCTCGGTGATGTCGTCATACAGCCAGAGCGTGGCACCGGACAAGGGGCTGCCCGCCCCCAACTGGCGACCGTTCATGCGCACCCAGAACTGCGTCCCGTCCTGGCGCTGAAGACGC
The DNA here is from genome assembly GCA_040385425.1 of Pseudomonadota bacterium. Lineage (GTDB taxonomy): Bacteria > Pseudomonadota > Gammaproteobacteria > Burkholderiales > Burkholderiaceae_C > Rhodoferax. The sequence goes on from JAZKHK010000116.1 coordinate 11,839, forward strand.
TGCTCATGCGTCACCGCACCGCCGTTGGCCAGTTGCGCGTACAGAGTGCGCCCGGCCCATTCAAAATCGGTTTCATTGAGATACCAGGCTTGGGTTGACGTGCCCTGCATGGTGCCCGGTGCAAAGCCGAATATCGACTCGAATTGCGGGTTGCAGCGCTCGACCCTTCGGTTTTTAAGCACCACAATGCCGAGCGCCGCACTGTCAAACAAGGCCTGGTTTTCCAGCAAGGCGGCACTGAGTTCGGCCTGTTGCTGCCGCTCCAGCGTGACATCGTCAAACAGCCAGATCGTGCCCCATTCGGGGTGCTGCGGTTCTACGGCTGAAGCGGAAATCGCGCAGCGTACAAGGCTGCCGTCCCGGTGCAAAAAATGCCGTTCCGACCGGAAAGACTGCCCTGCCGCCAGCAAGACGCGCGCCTCGTCGCCCAATTGGGCATACGCCTCGTCAGTCGGAAAGATGACCCGCCCCAGCTTGCCGATGAGCGCCTCCTGGGCGTAGCCGAGCATGTTGGCCAAGGCCTTGTTGCAACGGACCACCAGGCGTTTGCGCGTCAAGGCAATACCGATGGACGCATGCTGAAAAATCGCCTGCACCTCATGCAAGGCCTGCTGCCCGTCATCGTCTGTCAACGCCCCCTGCGGCATCTCGGTGCTGACCTTCATGGATCATTTGTCTCCCATATTTTTTAACATCATAGTCAATGCCAAAAAGCCCCCCGCGCAGCATCAGGGATCAAGGAAACACGGACTGCAAACCGACATCATCCATGCCTCGAACTCGCTCAGCGGCAATGGGAAACTGAAAAGATACCCCTGATAGGCGTGACAACCCATGCGTGCAAGAAAATCACACTGCGCCTGGGTCTCCACGCCTTCAGCCATAACGGCCAAGCCCATGCTCTCGGCCAGGGCGATGACCATCTTGGCAATGGCTGCATCGTTGGGGTCGGTAAGGATATTTCTGACAAAACCCTGGTCGATTTTGAGCTGATCCAGCGGCAAACGCTTCAGATAGGCCAGCGAGGAATAACCCGTGCCGAAATCATCCAGTGCGAAACCAACGCCCTTGGCCTTCAAGGTGTTCATTTTGGCAATGATGTCTTCAACATCTTTCACGAGCAGGCTTTCGGTCAACTCCAGTTTGAGGCGGTTCGGGTTGGCACCCGTGCGATCCAAGGCATACAGCACCTGGTCAACAAATGTCTCGTGGTGAAACTGACGGACGCTGACATTCACCGCCACCGTCAAATGGGCCCGGTCAGGCTGCCGCGCCCAGGCCGCCAGTTGCACACAAGCTGTTTCCAGCACCCATTGGCCCAATTTCAGAATCAGGCCGGTATCCTCGGCCAAGGAAATAAATTCAGAAGGCAACACCAAGCCACGCTCGGGGTGTTGCCAGCGCAGCAGCACCTCTGCCCCCGACACATGGCCCTTGCCATCCATTTGAGCCTGGTAATAAAGAGAAAACTGATCCTTGCTGACCGCTTCCCGCAAATCCGCTTCCAGTGCCGCACGCCGGGTGACCATGGCCCGCATTTCCTGGTCAAAAAAACGATAGGTGTTGCGCCCTGCCGCCTTGGCCTGGTACATGGCCGTGTCGGCCCGCTTCAACAACTCGTGGAGCGAGACGGTATCGTCAGAGAACATGGCAATGCCGATGCTGGATGTGCAATGGTGACTGCGTTTATCAGGAATGGACTCCAGCATTTCAAGCTGGAGTGGGTACGGATGGCTGAATTGTTTGAGAATTTTCTGCGCCACACTCTCAGCCTGCAAGGCAGCCATCCCCGCTCGATCGAGGCTTTCAAGCAACACCACAAATTCGTCGCCGCCCAGTCGGGCAACCGTGTCGCCTTCGCGAATGCACAACTTCAAACGCTCCGCCACCTCGACCAGCAGCTGGTCACCGACGAGGTGTCCTTGCGTGTCATTGAGGGTTTTGAAATTATCCAGGTCAAGCAACAGCAAAGCGCCATGCTGTCCGTGATGCGCGCTGCTGGTCAAGGCCTGCTCCAGCCGGTCCATCAAAAGCCGGCGGTTGGGAAGGCCGGTCAAGGGGTCGAAGAAGGCCAGGCTCTCAATTTTTCCCTCGGCAGCCTTGCGCTCGGTGACGTCGGTAAAAATGGCGAGGTAGTGCGTCACCCGCCCCCCTTCGTCTTTGACGGCATTGATGCTGAGCCGTTCGGGATACACCTCACCGCTCTTGCGCTGGTTCAAAATCTCGCCTTGCCATGATCCATGGCGGACGAGGCTTTCCCACATGAGCCCATAGAAGGCGGCATCGTGACGGCCGGATTTCAGCAAACTTGGCGTTTGCCCCACCGTTTCGCTCTCGCTATAGCCCGTAATGCGGGTGAACGCCCGGTTGACACGCAGAATCTTCCCCGTCTCATCCGTCACCAGCATGCCTTCCTGAGACTGAAACGCAATGGCCGCAATGCGCAAGTCAGATTCAGACTGTTTGCGTGCCGTGATGTCCTGGGCCACACCCAGGTAGCCGACCACCACGCCCTGGCTGTTGGTACGCGCCGTGACCGACAGCAGCACGGCGACGTGCGACCCATCCTTGCGCACATACGTGAATTCGTGCTCGTCAGGCCCCCCGGTAAGACGGGTTTTTGTGATGAACGCATCGAATCCGGGTTCGATCTCCGTCCCCAGCTCCAAGCTGAGCGCATGGGCCCGCTCCGCCATTTCGCAGGGCAAATGAAAGAGCGCCGGTGTCTGGTGGCCAATCACTTCCTCTGCGCAATAGCCGAGCAAGGTTTGCGCACTTTGGTTGAACACGGTGATGGTCCCGCCCGGATCCGTGGCGATGATGGCATACGCCGCATGCTTCAACACGGAACTCTTGAGCTCCTCGCTTTCCAGCAGGGATTGCTCAGCCCGCTTGCGCGCCGTGATTTCTGCCGCGTACACGGCGACCGCGTCAACGTGGCCGTTCTGGTCAGTGACCGGGTAGTAGGTGAGGGAAAAAATACGGCCGTCCCGGCTGTCCTCGGTGTGTTTCACGAGGCCACTGCGAACCACGTCCTGAAACGCGCTCACCCGAACCGCGGCGGAGTCGGGCGGGAAAAAATCGAAAACATACGTGCCGCTCAACTCGCTTCGCGACTTGTTCAGACGCTTGGCCCCCGTCTCATTGACTTCGAGCACGAACCCTTGGTTGTCCAGCAGAAAAACGCTCTCAGTCGTCGCGTTCAACGTGGCTTCAAGGTGGTTCGTATTCGGTATCATAGGCAGATTTATGTTGCGGCAGGCTACCACGCTTTTCGTCTGGGATAGCTGCTCCAATTCCCTCAAAAAACGTCTCGTCCGTGTGAAACCGGGGTCCAACCGCACCCCGGAGTACTATTATTTTGATAGCTGCTCATGCAGCAAACATAAGGGCTAGCGCCTTAAAATGCCGCAGATTCAACTACACAGTGCATCAGTAGGCAGTTTAAGGGGAGTCATTTTCAAGCGATAAAAGACCTCATGCGGGGTGCGATAGCCCAGGCATTTGCGAGGCCGGTGGTT
>JAZKHK010000117.1:0-7590 GCA_040385425.1 Pseudomonadota bacterium
GGCTTGAACCAGCGCTCGTTCGGGTAATGGACAAACGCCGCGTTGGCGATGTCTTCGCCCCAAAACGCACCGGCGTAGAAATGGTTGTTATTGAGGCGCTCGATATATTCGCCCAACGCCGACGCCAACGCGCTTTCCTTGGTCGCACCCTTGCCGTTGGTGAAACACATCGGTGAGTGCGCATCGCGGATATGCAGCGACCACACATTGGGAATGATGTTGCGCCACGAAGCGATTTCAATCTTGATGCCCAAGGCCGCCAGAACGCCCGACATATTGGCGATGGTTTGCTCCAGTGGCAGATCCTTGCCCGTGATATAGGTGCTGGCGTCAGAAGCCGGCTTCAAGGTCAGCAAGGCCTGCGCATCGGCATCCAGGTTCTCTACCTCTTCAATCACAAACTCGGGACCAGCTTGCACTACTTTTTTGACCGTACAACGGTCGATGGAGCGCAAAATGCCTTGGCGGTCTTTGTCGGAGATATCCGCCGGCAATTCGACCTGGATCTTGAAAATCTGCTGGTAGCGGTTTTCCGGATCAACAATATTATTCTGCGACAGGCGGATGTTGTCGGTCGGAATATTGCGCGTGTCGCAGTACAGCTTCACAAAGTAAGCCGCACACAAGGCCGATGAAGCCAGAAAGTAATCGAACGGACCAGGCGCCGAGCCATCGCCCTTGTAGCGGATAGGCTGGTCGGCCACCACCGTGAAATCATCAAACTTGGCTTCAAGACGAAGCTTATCGAGAAAATTGACTTTGATTTCCATGGGAGATTTTCAAAAAGGGTGCTCAAAATGAGGTGGCCGTCATTATCCGTCGCCACCCCGGCGTGCTTCCATGCGCCATGGCGATATCCACAGCAGCGCCATGTACTGAACCGAATCGCCGCGAGTTCCGCCAACATACTCCCTTGGATTCAACCGGTCGATCCAACAAGTTGGTTGAATCCAAGGCCCATAGCTGACTTTAATAATTGAAGCATGGTTGCTGTCATCCTTCAATGGCCGCTAACTGGAAGTCAGATTAGTTCCAATAGAACTTGACTCGTGCCTAGAAACGTAGGTGAAGTCCAGCATCCACTGTGCGTGTAAAGAAATGTATTCCCGTCAACGCAAGCGGAAACATCACGTTGTAGGTACAAGCCGAAACTAAATTCTGGCTCGCTCATGACAGTCGGAGCTTATGCGACTGTTGCTTTATGAGTAAGTTTCAAACATGTTGAATATCAAAACCCTGATCGCTTCGGCCCTTCTTTCCAGCGTTGCTGCTGCTTCATTTGCGCAGGCTCCTGCTGCTGCTCCAGTCGGTAAGCCTGCTACGCCAGCGGTTGTGAAAGCAGAAGCCAAGGCCGACCAAGCTAATGCTAAAGCCGGTGCAGCAGAAGCCAAGGTGGATGCCAAGGCAGACGCTAAAGTTGAAGAAGCCAAAGTGAACGCCACCAAAGCTAAATCCAAAGCCCATGCCAAAGCTGACAAAGCTGTCGTGAACGCCAATGCCAAGACTGACAAAGTCAAGGTCGATGCCAAAGCCGAAAAAGCAAACGCCAAGACCGAAACAACTGCAGTTAAGGCAGAAGGCAAGGCTGATGTGAAAGCTGCCGCTGGCAAGTAACTAGCTGGTTTCTTGTTCTTGAAAAGACAGGCTTTGCCTGTCTTTTTTATTGATATGTCCCAATTGTTTCTCCACCCTTCGGCTGCACAACTGAAGTTGAAACCACCTCTTCAATCTAGCAAACTGATCGACCGGAATGAAGCGGCGCTTGGTGCTCAGGAAAGCCAGGCGCAATCATTCATCTGTGCCTTGAGTTAGCCAGTCAGTGTCTTGACCTTGGCATGACGATGGCAGCTGACAAGGTGGTCATTCACCATGCCGGAAGCTTGCATAAAGGCATAGCAAATTGTCGATCCTACAAATTTGAATCCCGCCTTGAGCAGGGCTTTACTCATGGCATCAGACGCAGGCGTCTTCGACGGTACGTCGTCAAGGGAGTGGCGATCATTTTGAATCGGACTGCCGTTAACGAATTGCCAGAGGAAACCACTGAATGCCTGCCCACTCTCCTGTAAAGAAAGGTAGGCCTTGGCATTGGTGATAGCAGCAGCTATCTTCAGTCGGTTTCGAATGATGCCGGGGGTGGCCAGGAGTTCGGCCACCTTTTTATCGTCATATCGGGCGATCTTCTCCGGGGAAAAATGATCGAAGGCAAGACGGTAGTTTTCCCGTTTCTTGAGGACGGTTGACCAAGACAGGCCCGCTTGCGCCCCTTCCAGGATCAGAAGCTCGAATAGCGCTTGATCATCCCAAAGTGGAACCCCCCATTCTGTGTCGTGATATTCGCGGTAGAGGTCAAAGCCTTCACACCAGGGGCAACGTTCCATAAAGATCCTTTTTAAGACGAGTTTAGTAGGGTTGGTCAGTCGGGGATGGTCAGCCGTCCGCATTGAAACAGGCTCGGATGAGATGAGCGCTGCTCAGGTCGATGGCAAAATATTCTCAAAACTTCACCCCAATTTCACTTCATTTAATTTCGGTTTCAAACCATGGCATCACTTGATTTTGATCACGAAGAGTTGGAATTCAAAGCATTCCATACGACCCATGCGCCTTTGCTGAAGACCATCTGCGACGGCCTGCAACTCAAAATAGCGGGCCTGCTTCAGGGCCACCAGGGGCTGCAGATCTCGAAGATTGAAGGCCGGGTCAAGGACAGCGAAGAGTGCATCCGGAAGTTTTCCGGCAAGTACCGCAACGCGCTGGAAGAGCAGAACCAGGTTTTTTTCATCAAGGACCATATCACCGACCTGCTCGGCATTCGGATCGTTTGCCTCTACGAAGATGAAATCTGGCAAATCGCAGACCTGGTGCGGGCCAGCTTTGGCGTGATCGAGATCACCGACAAGATTGCCAAGGTAGAGCAGACCGATGACTTCTTCGGCTACAAAGGTCTTCACATGGACCTGGCCTTCAGCACGGTCGATGTGGGTATTGATGGCGACACGACCTTGCCGGTCAGGCAATTCGAGTTGCAGGTGCGCACGATCATCCAGGACTCCTGGAGCGTTCTGGACCACAAGATCAAATACAAGAAGTCCATCCCAGGGCCGCTCAAGCGCCGTATCAACGTGCTGTCTGCGCTCTTTGAGCTGGCCGATCGTGAATTCCGCCAGATCCGCGATGAGACCGAGGCCGGCTTGCAGTCTGCGCCCGATGAAACAGCCTTGCCAGACTCCCCCATTGAAACGCCGGTACTGACGCAGGACAGTTATGTCAAAGGTGAGCTGAACGCGTTTACCTTCCTGAAGATTGCGAATCATTTTTTCAAAGATTTCGTCTTCGAGCCCTACAAGGTCGACAGCTTTGTGGAAGGGATTAAAAGTTGGTCGCCGGACATCACGCGCCCCGAGTTCAACGCCATCGTGCGGGAAAAGATCGGGATGGTGAAACGCTACAAGCAGTTCTTTGAAGAACGAAACGAAAACCTCAATTTCAACCCCTACACGGTGATCCGCCATTGCCTGTACCTGGGCGACAAAGCGGTCTTCACTCGCGCGTTGAGCAAGACAGCGCAAGTGGCATTTGAGGCCTGGCTGGTCCAGAACCTGCCCATTGAAAAGAGCGCTGAGGCCTGACTGTCCCGACAGCAAGGTTCACCGGGTGCGTACGATTATGTGAAGCGCACGTTTTCCTTGATTAGCGCAGTAAACAGGGCCGGATCGTCCCATGGGGCATCGTTGAATGGTCCATGCAGCATGGGGCTTTGCGGGTCACGTAGCCACTCATCGGGGAAAAGCGTCACCAGGCATTCTTGGGCAGGGTCCGAAGGACGACGATTGGGGGCCCCACCACAGGCTGCTGCGAGGGCGGTACACAGATCGTCGCCAAGAAGACCACCCAGATGCGAGATCGAAATCGGGCGTGGATTGTGTTCAATCATGAAGGCACCCCCCGCTTCCTCCAACTGAAAATCCCATGCATGGAAGCCCGATGCACCGGTCGCTGCGACAAATGCGGCACAACTGGCGGCCATTGACTCATGCCGGCACAGTTGGACCACACTGCTCGGTGCTGTCAGCTTGGTGCTGCGCCGGGTGATCTGTACCGCACTGACCTTCGCCAGGATCCGGCCCTTTTCTGCCAGAACCGCGTGCATGCCGAGCTTGCCAGGGACGTAGCGCTGCACCACCCATGCAGCTCCCCCTGCAACCCATAACCCCTGCGCAAAGAAGTTGCGCAGGGCGATCTCATCCTCCAGGATGAAGACGCCCATCCCGCCCATCGAGTTCTCTCGTTTGAGCACCACGGGGTAGCCATGACTGTGCGCAAACGCCAGAGTTGCATCAAGGCTGCCCACGTCGGCCTGTGTGGGCACCGGGATGCCTGCGGCACAAGCCGTTTCGTAGGTCCGGCGACGCACCGAAGAAAGCGAATAGCCCTTGGGATCGCCCAATGAGTGCTGTACAAGCGCCACAATGTCCACCGGAACGCCCATGTCCTGTCCGCCATGCTTTCCGCTGCCAATCTGCTGCAAGATTTGGACTGACAGTTCGTCAAGGGGGACGACCCATTGGGGTTGGAACTTTCGGACGCAACTGGTGAACGGCTCCACCGCAAATCCTTTGTTGTCGGAATTCCACGGGAAATACTCACGAACATGACCAGAACGCGATGCCATGCAGGCACTGGCGCCGATAACAGCGACTTCGATCCCTGTGCGGACCAAATGCCGCGGCATATGCATCCCCCCCATTCCAGGGTGCACACCGACTAGCAGCACGCGCGGCACGCGCTGTTGTTCGGGCACTGACTCTTTATTCATACGACACTCCCGGGCCAGTTCGGCCAAGTTTCAAATTTCTGCACCGCCAAGCGTTGACGAGGTCAGCATTCTGCTGGATATTTCCATGCCCGGGATGCCCGGATACGCGGCCCATGCTGCGTGCTAGACTTTCCCGCCTTCTCTCTACTGTTCCGGGATAAAAATGCTCAAAAAACTGTCTCTGGCCATCCTCGCCGCCTTCTCTGCCTCCGCTTTCGCCGACATCAATGTCGGCGTTTCCGTTTCAGCCACCGGCCCGGCAGCCTCGCTCGGCATCCCGGAAAAGAACACGATTGCCCTGCTGCCCACCAGCATCGGGGGCCAGAAGGTGAACTACATCGTCCTCGACGATGCCACGGACCCGACCGCCGCCACCAAGAACATCAAGAAGCTGATCAGCGAAAACAAGGTTGATGTCGTCATCGGTTCCAGCACGACGCCGAACTCGCTGGCCATGATGGACGTGGCGGTTGACAACGAAACACCGATGATTTCCATGGCTGGTTCGGCCATCGTCGTCGAGCCGATGGACGCCAAGCGCCACTGGGTTTTCAAGTCGGCCCAGAACGATGCCCATATGGCAACCGCCATCGTCCAGCACATGACCGACAAGAACGTGCAAACGGTCGCCTTTATCGGGTTTGCCGACGCCTACGGCGATGGCTGGTACAAGGAATTCGCCAAGATCGCCGAAGCCCGCAAGCTGAAAGTCGTCGCCAGCGAGCGCTTCCAGCGCAACGACACCTCGGTGACCGGCCAGATTCTCAAGATCATGGCCACCAAGCCGGATGCCGTGCTGGTCGGCGGTGCCGGCACGCCGGCGGCGCTGCCGCAAAAGGCGCTCCGGGAAAAGGGCTACAAGGGTTTGATTTACCAAACGCACGGTGTGGCCAACAATGACTTCCTGCGCGTCGGCGGCAAGGATGTCGAGGGCGCCTTCCTGCCGCTCGGACCGATGGTCATCGCCAACCAGTTGCCGAACGACAATCCGGTCAAGAAATCGGCGCTGGAGTACGTGACCAAATACGAAGCCGCTTATGGCAAGGGCAGCGTCAGCTCCTTCGGCGGCCACGCCTGGGATGCCGGTGTGCTGCTTGGCAACGCGCTTCCGATTGCCTTGAAAAAAGCCAAGCCGGGCACGGTCGAATTCCGCCGCGCCCTGCGCGACGCCATCGAAAGCTCGAAGAACCTGCCGGGCGCCCACGGCATCTTCAATATGACGCCCAATGATCACCAGGGTTTCGACCAGCGCGCCCGCGTCATGGCCACCATCGAAAACAACACCTGGAAACTGGTCAAGTAATTTAGTCGTCCCCGCCCGCCCGGCAGCCATCGGTCATTCCGTTTCCAGATCGATACGAGATTAGGCGCGAAGCCGCAGACAGTGCTCTGGCACGGCAAGGCGAAGCAACAACATATCGTATTGATCTGGTAATGGAATAAGCCATGGACCTTCAAATCCTTCTTCTGCTCGGCCAGGACGGCATCACCAACGGGGCGATCTACGCCCTGCTGGCGCTCGCCCTGGTGCTGGTCTTCGCGGTCACCCGCGTCATCTTCATTCCGCAGGGCGAGTTCGTCGCCTACGGCGCGCTGACGCTGGCCAGCCTGCAGGCCGGCAAGGTGCCGGGAACTATCTGGCTGCTGGTCGGCCTGGGCACAACCATTGCCTTGCTCGACGGCATCAAGCTGCTGCGCGAAAAACGGTTTGCCCAACTGCCGCCGCTGCTCATTTTCAACATCGGCCTGCCGCTGCTCGCTGCCGCCGGGCTGTTTGCCATTCCGCCGGCCGATTTGCCGCTCTGGCTGCAGGTGCTGATCTCCATGCTGCTGGTCGTGCCGCTCGGGCCGATGATCTATCGCGTTGCCTTCCAGCCGCTGGCCAGTGCGCCGGTGCTGGTCCTGCTGATCGTTGCGGTTGCCGTGCATCTGGCGCTGATCGGCCTGGGTCTGCTCTTTTTTGGCGCCGAAGGCTGGCGCACGCCGACCTTCACCGACCTCAGCTTCGAGCTGGCCGGCGCCCCGTTGCAAGGCCAGACCATCCTCGTTGTCGTTGCCTCGGCACTGCTCATCATCGGCCTTTATTTCTTCTTCGAGCGCACCATCTACGGCAAGGCGCTGCGGGCCACCGCGATGAACCGCACCGGCGCCCGGCTGATGGGCATTCCGCCGGTGCTGGCCGGCAAGCTGTGCTTCACGCTGGCCGCCGCCATTGGCGCGTTCTCCGGCATCCTGATCGCGCCGATCACCACCATTTACTACGACTCCGGCTTCCTGATCGGCCTGAAAGGCTTTGTCGGCGCCATCATCGGCGGTCTGGTCTCCTACCCGCTCGCCGCGCTGGGCGCCATTCTGGTCGGCCTGCTGGAATCGTATTCATCTTTCTACGCCAGCGCCTTCAAGGAAGTGATCGTCTTCACGCTGATCGTCCCGGTGCTGCTCTGGCGTTCGCTCACCACCCGCCATGTCGAGGACGATGACGAGCACACCGACGAGGTCAACCCCGACTCGGTGCCCGCGCAGGCCAGCCGGCGCTGGCTGCGCCACTTGCCCTTCATCGCCTTCATCTGCTTGCTGCTGGCCGCGCCGCTCCTGTTGCCCGAGTTTTCGATCACGCTGCTCAACTACATCGGCCTCTACGCCATCGTCGCCGTCGGTCTCGTCCTGCTAACCGGCGTCGGCGGCCTGACCTCGTTCGGGCAGGCCGCCTTCGTCGGGCTGGGCGCCTACACGACCGCTTTCCTGACGACCACCTATGGCATGTCGCCTTG
>JAZKHK010000117.1:7600-33294 GCA_040385425.1 Pseudomonadota bacterium
CGCTGCGCATGGGCGGCCACTACCTGCCGCTGGGCACCATTGCCTGGGGCATCAGCCTGTACTTCCTGTTCGGCAACGTCGAGTTTTTGGGCGGCCACACCGGCATCACCAGCATTCCGGCGGTGTCGCTGTTCGGCTGGGAGCTGAAGACCGGCGATCAGTTTTACTACCTGATCTGGCTCGTCGTGCTGCTCGCCATCGTCGCCATTCGCAACCTGCTCGATTCGCGCGAGGGCAGGGCGATTCGCGCGTTGCGCGGCGGCGTCGTGATGGCCGAGGCGATGGGCGTCAACACCCAGCGCACCAAGATCGTCATCTTTCTGATCGCCGCGCTGCTGGCCAGCGCCTCAGGCTGGCTGTACGCCCACCTGCAGCGCTTCGTCAATCCGACGCCGTTTGCCCTGACGCAGGGCATCGAATACCTGTTCATGGTTGTCGTCGGCGGCATGGGCCACGTCTGGGGCGCTGTGCTGGGCGCCGGGCTGATCACCGTTCTCAAACAGTGGCTGCAGGATTGGCTGCCGCAAATTCTCGGCCAGAGCGGCAATTTCGAGGTCATCGTCTTCGGCATCGCCATGGTGATCGTGCTGCAAAAAGCCCGTGCCGGGCTGTGGCCGGTCATCGTCAATCGGCTGCCCGGTCGCGCCCGGCAACGCACTGTTCCCGATGCGGCAATCCTGCCCAAACGCCCGTCGGCCCCCGCCGGCCAGGTGCTGCTGGAAGCCAGCGAAGTTACCAAGCGTTTCGGCGGCCTGGTCGCCAACAACAAGATGGACCTGAGCGTGCGCGCCGGCGAAGTGATGGCGCTGATCGGCCCCAACGGCGCCGGCAAGAGCACGATGTTCAACTGCATTTCCGCAGTCGATGCAGCCAGCGAAGGAAAAATCGCCTTCCTGGGTGAATCGACCACGGCACTGGGTTCGCGCGATATCGCCCGGCGCGGCATGAGCCGGACCTTCCAGCATGTGCGCCTGCTGGGCCAGATGTCGGTCATCGAAAACGTCGCCATCGGCGCCCACTTGCGCGGCAGCAAAGGCGTCATCGCCGCCGCGCTGCGGCTGGACCGCGCCGAGGACAATCGCCTGCTGGCCGAAGCGGCCCGCCAGATCGAGCGCGTCGGCCTGGCCGAGCACATGTTCGACCCGGCTGGCAGCCTGGCGCTGGGCCAGCAGCGCATCGTCGAAATTGCCCGTGCCCTGGCTTCCGATCCCTGCCTGTTGCTGCTCGACGAGCCGGCCGCCGGCTTGCGCTACCTGGAAAAACAGGCGCTGGCCGAATTGCTGAAGAAGCTGCGTGCCGAGGGCATGGGCATCCTGCTGGTCGAGCACGACATGGATTTCGTCATGGGCCTGGCCGATCGCGTCGTGGTCATGGAATTCGGCGAGAAGATCGCCGAGGGCAAGCCGGAGGACGTCCAGCGCGACCCGAAGGTGCTTGAAGCCTATCTTGGTGGAGTCGAATGAGCATGAGCAAGCATCCGCACCTGCACGACCACGAGGTCATCCTTGAGGTCAAGAACCTGCGCGTCGCCTACGGCAAGGTCGAGGCGCTGCACGACGTGAGCCTGACCATCCGGCGCGGCCAGATCGTCACCGTGATCGGTCCCAACGGCGCCGGCAAGACGACGCTGCTGGCCTCGCTGATGGGCCTGCTGCCCGCCACCGGCGAAATCGTTTACATGGGCTACGTCCAAGGCCGCGAACGTCAAGTTGAAACCCTGGTCCGCCAGGGCATGACGTTGGTGCCGGAAAAGCGCGAGCTGTTCGCCGAGATGAGCGTCGAGGACAACCTGCTGCTCGGCGCCTTCGACCGCTACCGCACCGGCCACCGTGACCAGATGGAAACCATGGACGAGGTTTTCGAACTGTTCCCACGCCTCGAAGAGCGCCGCGTCCAGCTGGCCGGCACGCTGTCCGGCGGCGAGCGCCAGATGCTGGCCATGGGCCGCGCCCTGATGGCCAAGCCGAAACTGCTGATGCTTGATGAGCCCAGCCTCGGCCTGGCGCCACTGATCATTAAGGAAATTTTCCGCATCATCGCCGAACTGAAGCGGACCGGCGTCGCCATCCTGCTGGTCGAGCAGAACGCCCGCGCCGCGCTGCAAATCGCCGATTACGGCTATGTGCTGGAAACCGGCGAGGTGTCGCTGTCCGGCCCGAGTGCCGAACTGGCCGCCGACCCGCGTGTCATTGAGGCCTACCTCGGCTTGGGGCATAAGCAGCCTTAGACCGGTTATCAGGGACGATTCACGGATTCAATCAGAACGTAATAACCTTGTCGGCAGCCAGCGTCCATTCGGCGAGTTCCGGCAGGGTGCCGATGCTGACGCCAGCAATCAGCGGCAAATCGGCAAGCCCTCGTGCCATCGCACAGGTCCGGCACAGCTTGATGGTGACGCCCTCGCTCACCAACTGTTCGACCATCCCTTGCAGGCTGTTGCCGCTGCCATCGAGTTGGTTCGGCAGGCCCACAATCGTTGCATCCGACATCAGAAACAAGCGAATCTCGGGCCGATTTTCATCGCTACCGGCCAGCGCCGTCGCGAGCCGCAAGGCGGACAGGCAACGTTCACTGCCATAGGGCGGGGCATGCACAATGATGAGAATTTTTTGCATCTTTTTTCCACAGTTGGGGTGTCTAAGGGGGCGGGTTTAACCGCTCCCCGTTGGCAGGCTTCTCTTGAAGCCGCGTCTCGGTCAGCGGCGGATCAGGTAACGGATCGTCGGGCCGTCTTGCTGGATTTCCAGAACTTCATACCCGTGGTTGCGCGCATCCAGCGGGATGTTGTTGATCGACTGCGGGCAGTCGGACACCACTTCAAGGATTTCACCGGGCTGCAGCTTGGGCATGGCCTCCAGCGTGGCCACCGCCGGATATGGGCATGGTTCGCCCATCATGTCCAGGCGGTAGTTGGGAGTGTACGAGGGCTTGTTCATGCGGTCGCCTTTGACAAAGACAAAATGGTTTGTTGAGCCTTGCGGGCAAAGAAATGCTTTTCCCACCAGAGAAGCGCCAGCATGGCGGCGCCCAGCATCAGGTAAGTCACGATGAGGCCGCCTTGCGGACCGAAAACGACCAGCAGATTGACTTTGTCGTAGCTGGTGGCCAGTGCCGGGGCAATATCGTCCCACCAGGCCGCCAGCAGCGTGGCACCGATGATGTTGCCCAGGCCCACCCACCAGTAGTGCACCTGGCCCTCGACCGCACGGTACATCCAGCCCGTTTCACAGCCGCCAGCCAGGACAATGCCAAAGCCGAACAACAAGCCACCGATCACCGCATTGGGACCGGCCCACAAGATTTTGGGCGCCACACCCAACTGAACATAGCTATAGATACCAATGGTGCTGACCGCCATGCCAATAATGATGGCCTTGGCCATCTGCGTGCGACCGGTGATCCACAGGTCGCGAAAGGCCGAGGTAAAGCAGATTTGCGCGCGCTCGATGAGCAGGCCAAAAGCCAGACCAAACAGGGCGGCCAGACCCAGCTTGGGGACGGCAAATGTCTTGGCCACGGCCCACAACGCAAAAGCGCCAAAGACCAGCATGCCCAGACGGAAGCGGCGGGCCGCCTGATCGGCCTTTTGGCTAAGCGGTTGTGCCGCTGAGACTTTTTGCAGTTTCACCGGAATGCGAAACAGCGGCAACATGGTGAAGCGCGCACCAAACCAGGAGCCGGCGGCGGTCGCCAGGGCAAAAAACCAGGCATGCAGGGAAAACTGGGGGATGCCGGTAAAGAAGGCCGCCAGGTTGCAACCCATCGCCAGACGGGCGCCAAAGCCTGCAATGATGCCGCCCGCTACCGCCTGGACAACACGGATGCGGTGCTGCGGTGTACGCAGTTTGACGTTGTTCGCCCATAACGCGGCCGACAGGCAGCCGGCAAACATGCCGATGATCATGACGCCATCGATCCGGTCCAGTGGCGAGCCTTCCAGATGAATCACCTTGAAGTAGCCCCAGTTTTCGGGGTGGTAGCCGAACAGTTGCAGGACATGCCCACCCCAACGGGTGAACTCGCCAGTCACCGCCCAAAAAGTCCCGGTAATGCCAAAGTAGTAGGCAGAGAGTATCCCTGCGGCAATGACTGACGGCACCGGTGCCCAGAAGCGCACCAGATAGTCGCGTTTGAAATCTTGCCAGTTCATGACTGAGCATCCTCCAGAGAAGCGCTGCAAACTTAAGTGCAGGCTGAATAAAAAAAAGCACCTGAGGTGCCAAGGGGTCCAAAAGCCAGGCGACGCGGAGTCGCTATCTGGCCAGGGGTCGAACTCTATCCCAAAAAAACGTCATGACGCCAGAAATAGAATGAAATGATGAGCCATCCGGTACTTGCCACTTTGGGGCTGCTGCCTATTTCAGAGCAATCTGAGTGGCCGCTTGGCTTCTGGATGACACGCCGTCATCCAGCGTGTGCCTGGGCTCTGGCCGCAAAAACTTCTTTCGCCGCAAACAGCCCGTTAAGGGCGGCGGGAAATCCGGCATAGACCGCCATCTGCATCATCACCTCCACGACTTCATCCTGGGAAACGCCGACGTTGAGTGCCCCTTCGATATGCACTTTCAGTTGCGGCGCCGCGTTGCCAAGCGCAGTCAGCGCCGCGACCACGGCAATTTCACGGGACCGTAAATCCAGTCCGGGGCGCGAGTAAATGTCGCCAAAAGGGAACTCGATCAAATAGCGGGCAAAGTCCGGGGCAATGTCACGCAAACTGTTGATGACATTGGTGCCGGCCTCGCCGTCAATTTCTTGCAGTTTGGCGAGTCCTCGGTCGTAGCGGTTGGGCGTCATGTTCATTTCCTTTAACAAGTGGAGGTGCTTGCGAGGAGGCTTGCTCAATCTGCCGATAGAACTCAATCTTTGCCGTCAATACCTGCGCTGACTGTTGCAGCGCCTGAATGTGAGTCAACACCTCTTGGAGATGACTATCCAGCATTTTCCGGCGTTCAGTGACGGAGCCATTCCCCTCGCTTCGTAACCTGGCGAACTCCTGCATCCGATGTATCGGCATGCCGGTGGCGCGCAGGCGTATCAGGAATGCAAGCCAGTCCATATCGGAGCTCGCATAGCGTCTTTGACCGCCAGCAGCCCGGGCAATCGGCGCAATCAACCCGATGCGTTCGTAATACCGAAGCGTATAGGCGGTCAAGCCGGTTCGCTTTGCGACCTCTTGGATGGTTAAGCAGGATTCCATAGGGGATGACTTTAAAAGTTAGAGCGCACTCTAAGTCAAGCCCTGTTTTTCTGAATCATCAATCTAAGATGTTTTGGTAATTAAGACGTGAGAAATAAGTAGTTCCAGTTTTAAGTGTTGCCTCCCAGAATCCGGTTCATCGCAATTTCGCAATGAATCCCGGGAGTCTTCATGACCACACGCCGCCGTCTTTTCAACCTCGCCCTGGCCGCCGCCCTTGCCGGCGCCGCTTTTGGTGCCTTCGCCCAGGCCCCCGCGCCCGTTTCCCTGCTCAATGTCTCCTACGATCCGACGCGCGAACTCTATGTCGAGTTCAACGCCGCCTTTGCCAAACACTGGAAAGCCAAGACCGGCCAGGACGTGACCATCAAGCAGTCGCACGGCGGCTCGGGCAAGCAGGCCCGCGCGGTGATCGACGGCCTGGACGCCGACGTGGTGACGCTGGCCTTGGCCGGTGATGTGGACGCCTTGTACAAGAACGGCCAGTGGATTCCCCAGGACTGGCAAAAGCGCCTGCCGCACAACTCGGCGCCTTACACCTCGACCATCGTCTTGGTGGTGCGCCAGGGCAACCCCAAAGGGATCAAGGATTGGGACGACCTGATCAAACCGGGCGTTTCCGTGATCACGCCTAACCCCAAGACTTCGGGCGGGGCGCGCTGGAACTATCTGGCGGCCTGGGAGTTCGCCAAACGCAAGTTCGGCGGCGACGCCAAAGCCAGGGATTTTGTGCAGGCCTTGTATAAAAACGTGCCAGTACTCGACACCGGCGCGCGTGGCTCCTCCATCACCTTTGCCCAGCGCAACCAGGGCGACGTCTTCATCTCCTGGGAGAACGAGGCGCATCTGCTGGAGAAGGAATTCGGCGGCAAGGTGGACATCATTTATCCGTCCTTGAGCATCCTGGCCGAGCCCCCGGTGGCGGTGGTGGACAAGAACGTGGAGCGCAAGGGCACCCGTGCCGTGGCGCAGGCTTATTTGGAGTACCTCTACACCGACGTGGGCCAGGACATTGCCGGCAAAAACTTCTACCGCCCGATCTCGGAAAAAGCCCAGGCCAAGTACCTCAAGCAGTTGCCCAAGCTCAACCTGTTCACGATCGAGCAGGCCTTTGGCGGCTGGGCCAAAGCGGACAAGGAGCACTTTGCCGACGGCGGCAGTTTCGACCAGATTTACCTGAAGAAGTAAGCCCCGATGCTGTCACACACCGCGCGTTGAAAAGTTGAACACCATGACAAAACTCCTCAAAGAACGAGCGCTGCTTCTGAAGCCCGACGCTCTGGATTTCGGCTTCATCCCATTCGCCCGCAGCGTCGGCCAGCGGCTGGTGCCCTGGCTGGTGCCCGTGCTGCTGGTCGTGGCCTGGCAAATCGCCTCGGCGTCGGGCTGGATGTCAACGCGAGTGTTGCCAGCACCGCTGGACGTGCTCACGGCCGCCTGGACGCTGGCCGAATCCGGCGAACTCTGGACCCACGTCCAGGTCAGTGCTGGGCGTGCCCTGTCGGGCCTGGCGATTGGCGGCGGTCTGGGTTTGCTGCTGGGGCTCCTGACCGGCTCGGTGCGCTTCTTTGAAACCTTGCTCGACTCGACCATCCAGATGGTGCGCAACATCCCGGCGCTGGCCATGATCCCGATGGTGATCCTGTGGTTCGGCATCGACGAGGCGGCCAAGCTGTTCCTGATCGCCGTGGCGGTGTTCTTCCCGATTTACCTCAACACCTACCACGGCATCCGCAACGTGGACCCCGGCCTGATCGAGATGGGGCGCACCTACGGCCTGTCGCGCTGGCAGTTGTACCGCGAAATCATCCTGCCCGGCGCGCTCTCCAGCATCCTCGTCGGCCTGCGTTTTTCGCTCGGCCTGATGTGGGTGATCCTGATCGTGGCGGAAACCATCTCGGCGCAGGCCGGCATTGGCTACCTGACCATGAACGCCCGCGAATTCCTGCAAACCGACATCGTGCTGGTGGGCATCCTGCTGTACGCGCTGCTCGGCAAGCTGGCCGACATGTTTGCCAAGGGCCTGGAGCGCTACTGGCTGCGCTGGCATCCGGGCTACCAGGCGGCGCACTGACTCCTCTCCTTATTTTCAAAGGCTACTTTCATGTCCCTCACACTCAATTCAATGACACGCCGCGCCGCCGTGGTGTCGCTGCTCGCCGCGGCCGCCGTGGCGGCCCAGGCCCAGGTCGTGCGTCCCGATACGCTGCGCATCGGCTACCAGAAATCATCCACCCTCATCACGGTGCTCAAGGCGCGCGGCACGCTGGAGCAGCTGCTGGGCGCCCGTGGCGTGAAGGTGAGCTGGCACGAGTTCAACAGCGGCTTGCCGCTGCTCGAAGCCCTCAACCTGGGCAATGTGGACTTCAGCGCCGACGTGGCCGACACCGTGCCGGTGTTCGCCCAGGCGGCCGGTGCCAACCTGACCTATGTGGCGCAAGAAGCGCCGTCGCCCTCGGCCCAGGCCATCGTGGTGCGCGCCGATTCGCCCATTCGCAGCGTGGCCGATCTCAAAGGCCGCAAGATCGGTTTTGCCAAAGGTGCGGGCTCGCACTTCCTGCTGCTGGCGGCGCTGGAGCGCGCCGGGCTGAGCTTCAAGGACATTGAGCCGGCCTACCTGTCGCCGGCGGATGGCCGCGCCGCGTTCGAGAAAGGGGCGATCGATGCCTGGGCCATCTGGGACCCGTTTCTCTCGGCCGTGCAAAACCAGAGCGCCGTGCGCATCATTGCCGACGGGCGCGACATTGCTTCCTACCAGCGCTATTACCTGGCCGCCACGCCCTATGCCCAGGCGCGTCCCGATGTGCTGCGCGTGATTTACACCGAGCTGCACAAAGCCGGCCTGTGGGTCAAGCAAAGCCCGAAGGAAGCGGCCACGCTGCTGTCCGGCGTGTGGGGGCTGGACGCCGCCATCATTGAGCAGGCCAATGCGCACCGCAGCTACGCGGTGCGCCCGGTGGTGCCGGCGGCCCTGACTGAGCAGCAGCGCATTGCCGACGCATTTTTTGCCGAAAAACTCCTGCCGAAAAAGATCAACGCGCAGGACGTCGCCCTGTTCAAACCCTGAGTTGACGCCATGACGCAGACCAACCAACCCCAAGACCAGCCCGCCAAGGGCGTGCGCCTGGAAATTCATTCGTTGACCAAACGCTACGGCACGCGTGAAGTGCTGCACCAGGCCGAACTGACGATTGAGCCCGGCCAGTTCGTCGCCATCGTCGGGCGCAGCGGCTGCGGCAAGAGCACCTTGCTGCGGCTGGTGGCCGGGCTGGAGCCCGCCTCCGCCGGCAGCATCGCAGTGGATGACAAAACGCTCTCGGGCCTGTCCGGCGACACCCGCATCATGTTCCAGGACTCGCGCCTGCTGCCCTGGAAACGTGTCATCGACAACGTGGCCCTGGGCCTGCCTGCGGCCCAACGCGCCGCCGCCGCCCAGGTGCTGGAGCGGGTCGGCCTGGCCGACCGTGAAAACGACTGGCCGGCGCGCCTGTCGGGTGGCCAGCGCCAGCGCGTTTCGCTGGCCCGCGCGCTGGTGCATGACCCGCGCCTGCTCTTGCTTGATGAGCCGCTGGGCGCGCTCGATGCGCTCACCCGCATTGAAATGCACCGGCTGATCGAAGGCCTGTGGCAAACCAGCGGCTTCACCGCGCTGCTGGTGACGCACGATGTGCAAGAGGCCGTCGCTCTGGCCGACCGCGTGATCCTGATTGAAGACGGCCGCATCGCGCTGGACGAGACCATCGCCCTGGCGCGGCCCCGCTCCCATGGCACGGCGGCATTTGCCGCCCTGGAAAAACGCATTCTGGACCGCGTGCTGCAAAAGCCCGCCGCCGAGCCTGCTGCGAGCGACCGCCACTGGCCGGGCGTCCCGGCGCACGGCCTGCGCTGGGCGGTCTAGCCGCCGCAACTTTTCACTTCAACTCAATTTTTCAACTCTCTTTAAAAGGTTCATCATGCCCATTCAAGCCATCAACGTGCGCAACCAGTTCCGCGGCAAAGTCCGTGAAATCATCCGGGGCGATGTCGTCTCCGAGATTGATGTCGAAACGCCCTGGGGCATCGTCACCTCCGTCATCACCACGCGTTCCGTCAGCGACCTCGGCCTGGTCGTTGGCTCCGATGTGGTCGCCCTGGTCAAGTCCACCGAGGTATCGATCGCCAAACTGTGATCCGGCCCAGCCCGGCTTGACGCCTTTTCACGCCCAAAAACACGAAAAATCAGAAAAAAATCAGTGTTTTTGGCCTCTAGCCCCTATGCAATAAGCGCGGGCAGCTATCAAAAGAGTAGCGCCTGCGTGCCGTGCTTCACACCCTTAGACAATGAACTTTCAACAACTCAGATCGGTCCGGGAGACGGTGCGCAGCGGCTTCAACCTGACCGAGGTGGCCACCAGCCTCTTCACCTCGCAGCCCGGCGTCAGCCGGCAAATCCGTGAGCTGGAAGACGAGCTGGGCGTGGACATTTTTGTGCGCGCCGGCAAGCGCCTGACCGGCCTGACGCCGCCCGGCGCCGCCTTGCTGCCGATCGTGGAACGGCTGCTGCTCGATGCCGACAACCTCAAGCGCGCCGGGCAGGATTTCACCTCGCGCCTGGACGGGCGTTTGTCGGTGGCGGCGACCCACTCGCAGGCGCGCTACGCGCTGCCGCATGTGGTGCGGGATTTCCGGCTCATGTTTCCGCAGGTCACCCTGCATCTGCACCAGGGCTCGCCCAAGCAGGTGGCCGAGATGCTGCTCTCGGGCGAGGCCGACATCGGCGTCGCCACCGAGGCGCTGGTGCATTACCCGCAACTGGTGACGCTCCCGTGCTACCGCTGGACTCACAGCATCATCGTGCCGCCGGGCCATCCGCTGCTGGACCACCCGGAGCCGGTGACGCTGGCGCAGTTGGTCGAGTACCCCATCATCACCTACAACGTCGGCTACACCGGCCGCTCCCACATCGACGACGCCTTTGCCCGCGAGGGCCTGCACCCCAACGTGGTCCTGACCGCGATGGATGCCGACGTGATCAAGACCTATGTCGAGCTGGGCATGGGCGTGGGCATCGTCGCCTCCATTGCGCTGGACCCGCAACGCGATCAGCACCTGCGCATGCTCGATGCGCGCCATCTGTTTGAGATCAACCTGACCCGCCTGGCGATCCGACGCGGCACCTGGCTGCGCGGTTATGCCTACAACTTCATTGAGACCTTTGCGCCCACGCTCACGCGAGAGACGGTCGAAGCCGCACTCGCCGAAGTGCATTCGGTGGAGTGAAGCCGGGGCCAGGCCCTCAGTCCAGGCCGAACAGATTGGCGGCATTGCGGTACAGCAAGCGGTCCAGAATGCTCTCCTTGAAGCCGAGCGCCAGAAAGTCATCGATGGTCTGGCCGATGGGCCGAAACGGGTAGGACGAGCCGAACAGCAACTGGTCGGCCATGAAGCCGTTGGCCGCTTCCACAAAGGCGCCGCTGCCCGGCAGGAACTGGTACATGTCGGGCACGATGTGCACGTTTTCGTAGCGAAACGCCACGCCGATGAGTTGCTGCACGTTCGGGTAGTAGCCGTGATAGCAGACGATCGGCAACTGTGGAAACGCCTGCGCCACCCGTGCCACCGGCGCCGGGTCGTTGAAGCGCAGGTCGGGCGTGGTCGGCCCGCTCATCAGGAACACTGGCACGCCCAACAGGGCGCACAGCTCGTACACCGGGAAGTAGATCGGGTCGTCCGGGTGGCGCGGCGGGGCGCCGAAACCCGGCTCCAGGTCGATCCCGGCCAGGCCCAATTGCAGCACAGCGCGTTCAATTTCGGCCAGGGTCGCGGCGGCACCCAGCAGGTCCGGATCGACCGACCCGATGCCGATCAATTCCTCGTGGCCGTGCGTGATGCCGTGGATCAAGTCATTGGGCAGATGCTGGCCCGGCGTGTGGCGCCCGACCACCACCGCGCGGCTCAGCCCGGCCTCGCGCACTTCGGCCAGAAAACCGTCCGGCGTGCGTGAGCGAACAAAATGCGCGTCGTCGCCGCGCGTGCCGACGCGCCGGTTGAGCCAGCGCGCCGTGGCCTCGCCGAGCGAGCCCGGGGTGGCGCCAAAAAAATCATGCAGGTAGGCCGGGCGGCAGCGCATGTCGATGACGCGGAGTGCTTCGTTCATGCGGCCTCCTGGGGCAGAACCCGGAATAGAGTGAATCTCAAAAGTGACTCCTTGAAAAAAGGTGGCGGGTCCGGCGTTTGCGAACCCGTGCGACCGATGGATTGCACCGCAGCCGTGCGCCCATGCCAACGACTTTTTCCGAGCTTGCTTATCTGTTTCTTGGTGGCGCGATGGGCTCCTTGTCTGCTGGAAAAGTGCTGCGATTTCCCGCATATTCATAGACGATTTCATTCGTTCCGATTCACGGCGGGCGACTCTACATTGAAGGTCCCAGTGCGTTGCACGACCCTTCCTTCATGGAGTTCCTACATGTCAAAAATTGAATCCCCCATCCCGGGCTACAAGCAACTCACCATCGAGCCCTACACGCCCCATATCGGCGCGGTGGTACACGATGTCGATCTCTCCAGTCTGCGCAACGAAGGCACCCGTGCCGAACTGCGCCAGGCGCTGGCGCAATACCAAGTGCTGTTTTTCCGCAACCAGCAATTGACGCCCGAGCAGCAAATCGAGGTCGCCAAGGTCTTTGGCGACCCGGACAAGGCCAAGGCATTTTTCCCACGCCACGAAACGCAAAAAACCATCGAGGTGCTGGAAGCCAAGCCGGGCGGCATCCGCTACGGCACCGACCAGTGGCATGCCGACATCACCTTTGCCGCCAACCCGCCCACCGGCACCGTGCTGTACTCCCACATCGTTCCCGCCGTCGGGGGCGATACGGTCTGGTCCAGCGGCACCGCCGTCTATGACTCGCTGCCGCGCGCCTTGCAGTTGTATCTGGAAGAGCTGCAAGCCTTCCACAGCTTTGAGCACAGCGGCTGGCCGTCCTATTTCGAGAAACTCGACGACGGGGCAGAGCGCTACCGCCAGGCCCGCAGCGACCACCGCCCTGTGCTGCATCCCGTGGTCCAGACGCACCCGGTCACGGGCAAGAAAATTGTCTATGTGAGCCCCAATTTCACCGACCGCATCAAGGGCCTGCCGCGCCAGGAGAGCGACGCCTTGCTGAGCTTCCTGTTTGCCCGCTTCCAGCGGCCGGAATTCCAGGCGCGGCTGCGCTGGGAGAAGAACACGGTCGCCATCTGGGACAACCGCGCCACCATCCATTACGCCGTGACCGATTACGCCGACCAGCATCGCCTGCTGCACCGCGTGACCTTCGGCGAAGAGAAAACGTTTTAAGACGCCAGCCCTGCAGTTGCTATTGATTCAATAGCTGCTCAGGCACGGATGACGGGGGCTAGAGGCCAATTTGGCGCTAAAAACGGCTCAAAAACCGGCCCCACGTCTGTTTTTCGCTCTGATTGAGCTGCACCGCGCTTGCGGCAAGAGGTTTTACCTTTGCCGGCGCAACGACCCAAGGACTTTGCATGACACATCACTTCTCACTGAACCGCCGCCAGGTGCTGGCCGGCGCCGTTGCCAGCGCCGCCCTGGGCGCCTCCGGCCAAGGCCTCACGCCCAAGGTCACCCGCACCTTGCGTGTTGGCAACCAAAAGGGCTGGCTGTCGATCCTGAAAGCGCGCGGCACGCTCGAAAAGCGGCTCGCGCCGCTGGGCGTGGGCGTCACCTGGACCGAGTTCAACGCCGGCCCGGTGCAGCTTGAAGCGCTCAACGTCGGCGCCATCGACTTTGGCGATGTCGGCGAAGCCCCGCCGATCTTTGCCCAGGCCGCCGGCGCGCCGCTGGTCTATGTCGGCGCCACCGCGCTGCGGCCCCGGCTGGAGGCGCTGATCGTGCCCAAGGACTCCGCGATCCGCGGCGTGAGCGAGCTCAAGGGCAAGAAGATTGCGCTCAACAAGGGCTCCAATGTTCATTACTTCCTGGTCAAGCTGCTGGAGAAAAACGGCCTGAAATACAGCGATGTGCAGCCCGTTTTCCTGGCCCCGCCGGACGCTCGCGCCGCGTTCGAGAAGAACGCCGTGGACGCCTGGGTGATCTGGGACCCGTTCCTGGCCGCCGCCCAAAAGACCCTGGAAGCGCGCCTGCTGGTGGACGCCACCGGCGTGGCCAACAACCGCAACTATTACTTCACCTCGCGCGACTTTGCCACCAAAAATACCGATGTGCTGAAGATCGCCATCGAGGAAATCAGCCTCATCGACACCTGGATTTCCAAAAACAAGGCGGCGGCGTCCAGCGAACTCTCAGCCATCCTGGGGCTGGACAAAGGCATCACCGAGCTGTTCGTCGGCCGAGCGGGCTACGGCACCACCTTCGTGACGCGCGCGATTCTGGCGGAGCAGCAAGTGATTGCCGACACCTTCTTCGAGCTCAAGCTGATCCCCAAAAAGCTCAACCTGCTGCACGCCGCCCCGGTTGATCTGGGCTGAACCACCTCGGGAGAGTCCAGATGACCGAATCCATCACCCTCACTGCTGCGGCACAGTCGCCGGTCCTGCAGCGCATGCTGTCCATCACGGCGGGCATCTGGGGTCTCTCCATGCGCCGCGATCAGGCGCCAATCACCCGAAAACCGTGCGTGGCGTCCCGTTCCAGTTGGGCGACCAGGCCGTACTCCCAATCCAGATAGCCCTGCATCGCTTCGCGCGGGTTGTCGGTGCCTTCGTAGGGCCGGCGGTAGCGGTCGATGCGCGGGCAGGCCAGGCGGGTTTCGCCTTGCTCCAGCGGCAAACCGGCCTCCATCCAGCCCTGGGTGCCGCCTTGCAGCAGCACCACTTGGGAGTGCGTCAGATGGGCCAACTCGGCCGCTGCATAGCGCGCCAGCGCGCTGTTGTCGCAGGTCAGCACGTAACGGTGGGCGGGCGGAATTTCAGCGAGGGCCTGGCGCAGTTCGGAGCGCAAGACGAACCAGGCACTTGGAATGTGGCGTTTGACATAGGTGGCGCTGCTTGCCAGGTCCAGCACGGCGGTGTAATCCAGCGGTTCATTTTTTAACCAGTGCGCCACTTGCGCCGGGCTTACCCAGGTGAGCGCGCCTTCAGGTTCCGGCACCCGGGGCGCGACCGGGCCGGACTCGCTGAAGTTGGCCTCCTGCGCACCGTCCAGCACCCACACCTCCCAGCCCATCTGGGCCAGCCAGGAGGCGCTCATGTTGGCGCGCACGCCGTCCCGGTCGGCCAGGACAAGGCGTGCGCCCCGCACCGGCGCGTGCACATCGGTTTCCTGCACCAGTTGGCCGCCGGGGGCGCTGGCAAACCCCGGCAAATGGCCGGCGGCATATTCCTGTGGCGTGCGCACGTCAAAACGGTAGGTGGTGCGGCTGGTTTCCGCCGCAAACTGCGCCAGGTCGGACAAATGGGCGCGCCGCACGCCAGCGCGCTCGGCCACGGCGCGGGCGCCTTGCGCAGCCTCCGCGCGTTGCGCCTCCGAGACTGCCGGGAAGCGGCGGCTGGCGCCTTGCACCAGCGTTTGCCCGGCCAGCGTCCAGCCGATGGTGCCGTTGCGCAAGGCCGCTACCGGGTTGGGTAGGCCCGCATTCACCAGCGACTGCGTGCCAATGATGCTGCGGGTGCGTCCGGCACAGTTGACGATGATGCGGGTTGCCGGGTCGGGCGCCAGGGCGCGGGCGCGCAGCACCAGTTCGGCGCCGGGCACGCTGATGCCGCTCGGGATGCTCATGGTTTGGTATTCATCGAAGCGCCGCGCGTCCAGCACCACCACATCGGTCTTGCTGTCCAGCAGCGCCTTGACTTCTTCGGCGCCCAGGGACGGCGTGTGGCGCGTGGCTTCGACCAGTTCGCCAAAGGCTTTGCTGGGCACATTGACGTCCTTGAACACTTCACCCCCGGCGCGCTGCCAGCCCGCCAGTCCGCCGTCGAGCAGGGACACGTCGCTGTAGCCCAGCGCCCGTAGCGTGCGGGCCGCCAGCGGCGCCAGGTCTTCGCCGTTGTCGTACACCACGATCTTCGTGTCCAGGCGCGGAATCCGCTGCCAGGCGTCGAATTCCAGGCGGCCGAGCGGCAGGTTGGCGGCAAACAGCGGATGGGCCTGGGCAAAAGGGTCTTCTTCGCGGACGTCGAGCAGGGCGATCTCCTGGCGCGCCAGCAAGGCTTGGCGCACGTCCTGAAAAGTTGAGGTGGGCAGATGTGTGTTCATGGAATTTTTGTCAGGCGGTGGCAAAAGGGGAGCGGATGTCGGCCAGGAACTGCTGGGCGCGCGGATGCTGCGGGCGGTTGAAAAAGTCGTGCGGCGTGGCGCGCTCCAGCACCTGGCCGGCGTCCATGAACAGCACCCGGTCGGCGACCTCGCGGGCAAAGCCCATTTCATGGGTCACCACCAGCATGGTCATGCCGTCGCGTGCCAGGTTTTTCATGACGGTCAGCACCTCGCCCACCATTTCGGGGTCGAGCGCGCTGGTGGGTTCGTCGAACAGCATCAGCGGCGGCGCCATGGCCAGCGCCCGGGCAATCGCCACGCGCTGCTGCTGGCCGCCCGAGAGTTCGACCGCAAAGGCATTCGCCTTGTGGGCCAGGCCGACGCGGTCCAGCAAGGCCAGGGCATGCGTTTTGGCCTGGGCCTTGTCCATGCCGCGCAGGTGCATCGGGGCCAGCGTGCAGTTTTCCAGCGCCGTGAGGTGCGGGAACAGGTTGAACTGCTGGAAGACAAAGCCGATGCGCGAGCGGAAATCGTTGAGGTTCAGACCGGGGGCGTGGATGTCCTGTCCATCGATCACGATGCGGCCGGACTGGATGGGCTCCAGCCGGTTCAGCGTGCGGATCAGGGTGGATTTGCCCGAGCCCGAGGGGCCGCAGACCACGACCACCTCGCCCTTGGGCACGGATTCATTCAGGTCCACCAGCGCCTGGTAGGCGCCAAACCATTTGTTGACGTGTTCAAACTGGATCATGCGATGACTTTGGTGGGAGATGGGTGCAATTCGCGCTGCGACAGGCGGCGTTCTAGCCCGTAGGCCAGGCGCGACAGTCCGAAACACAGGATGAAATAGGTCAGGCCCAGCGTCAGGTAAATCTGCGTCGGCTGGGTAAAGACCAGGGTGTTGATCTGCGTGGCAATGAAGGACACTTCCGCCAGGCCAATGATGTAGCCCAGCGAGGTTTCCTTGATGCTCGAAACAAACTGGTTCACCAGCGAGGGCAGCATGTGGCGCAGCGCCTGCGGCAACACCACCAGCCGCATGGCGCCGAGGTAACTCAAGCCCAGCGAGCGGGCCGCTTCGGTCTGGCCCTTGGGCAGACCCTGGATGCCGGCGCGCACAATTTCGGCCAGGTAAGCGCCGTCGAACAGCACCAGCGCCATCAGCATGGTGCTGAACTGGTCGGTCTTGACCCCGGTGACGCTGGGCAGAAAAAAGTAGGCCCAAAACACCACCATCAGCAGCGGCGTGCCCCGCACCACAAACACCAGCGCCGTCACCGGCCAGCGCACCCAGCGCCACGGGCTGACGCGCCCCAAGCCCAGCATCAGACCCAAAGGCAGGGCCAGCAACAGGCCCAGCGAGGCCAGCACCAAGGTCAGGGCCAGTCCACCCAGCGGCCCCTGCGGGTAGCGCCCGACCAGGAAGTAGAGCCAGTAGGCGTCCACCACGTCGAGGTAGCTCATGCGCGGCCTCCTGGCATGAAGAAGCAAGTCGGGGCGTGTTTCATGACAGCCGCACCGGATAGCGGAGTTGGTAGCAGGCGGCCAGCCCGGTGATGAGCAGCGACACGGCGAGGTAGCTGAAGGTGGCAAAGGTAAACGCCTCCACGCTACGGAAGGTTTCGGTCTCCACCTTGCTGGCCTGGTACATCAATTCGGCGGTGCCGATGACGGTGGCGATGCTGGTGTTCTTCCAGAGGTTGAGCGTCTGCGAGATCAGCGGCGGCACCGTCACGCGCAGGGCCTGCGGCAAGATCACCAGGCGCATGGTCGAGAGAAAGCCAAAGCCCAAGGCCCGGCCGGCTTCAAACTGCACCTGGGGAATGGCGCGGATACCGCTGCGGATGTCTTCCGACATGTAGGCGGCGCTGTAGAGCGTGAGCGCGCACACGGCGGCGACCGCTTCAAAGTTGCCCGCGTAAAGCCATTCCTTGAGGTCGTCGGGCAGCAACTCGGGAACGCCGAAATACCAGAACAGCATGTGCGCCAGCAGCGGCACATTGCGGATGGCTTCGACAAACAGCCAGCTGCACCAGCGCAACGCGTGCAGGTCCGACAGCCGCATCAAGGCCACCAGCACCGCCAGCGGCAGGGCGAACAACAGGGTGATGCCCAGGAGTTGCAGCGAGAACAAAAAACCTGCCAGCAGCAGGTCATGGTAGTGACCCGATATCAGCAGGGAAAAATCAAATACGGGCATGGGAGGGAGAGTGTGGAAGCGCTGGCTGGCAGCGCTTCTGGTAGGCCGTGGGGGATCAGCCTTCGATCTTGTCGGTGTTGATCTTGAAGTCGCGTTTGGGGAACTTCAACGGTGTGTTGGGGCCGTACCACTTCAGGAAGATTTTTTCAGCTTCGCCGGATTTTTCCAGGCCGCGCAAGGTGTCGTCCACCGCGGTTTTGACGGCGTTTTCGCCCTTCTTGATGCCAAAGGCCAGCGGCTCCACGTTCAGGTTTTGCGGCAGGATCAGGTAGCCCTTGTTGGCGGCGCCCAGTTTGGCAAAGTCAGAGATCAGGCTGGCTTCGTCATTGACGTAGGCCACGCCCTTGCCCTGTTGCAGCGCCTGGAACGCTTGCTGCGTGGTCTCGAAAGTCACCACTTCGGCGGTCGGCACGGCTTTGAGCAGGTTCGGGCCTTGCGTGCCGCCCTTGACGGTCAGGGCTTTCTTGCCCGCCAGCTCCGACACGTTCTTGATGCCGCTGCTCTTCTTGACCAGCACCTTGGAGCCCGTCACCAGATGGGTCAAGCCAAAGTCAACCTGGGCTTCGCGCTCCTTGTTGTGCGTCAGCGAGGCGGCCAGCACGTCCACATGGCCTTGTTGCAATTCAGGAATGCGGGCGGCCACGGCAACTTGCTTGAACACCGGTTTCACGCCGATCTTCTGGGCCACGGCCGTGGCCAGGTCCACCTCGTAGCCGATGAATTCGCGAGTCTTGGGGTCGATGTAGCTGTTGGGCTCGTCGATGCCGAGAACGCCGAACACGATCTCGCCTTTTTTCTTGATGTCCGAGAGCTGGTCGGCATGGGCGGCCAGGCTAGAGAGGGCGATCAGGGCCGTGGTGAGGGCGGGCAAAAGGAAGGGAATGCGCATGGGTTCTCCGTTTTCAAAAGTAAAGGATGAGAGGGAAAACAGAGCTTATTCATAAAACGATTCGATATGAAATAACGATTTCATATAAGCAATGTCTATAAACGTGCTTGCATTGGCGCAGAAAAATTCAGGTGCGTGATCATGAGATTTGAGATTGGGGCATGATCGGTCACGGGTTCAAGTAACTCGATATCCGGTCGATATAAAGATACGATTGAAACCGCCTTGGAGCTCTACATGAACATTTCCAGTACATCTTCGGTACAGACCGCAACTTCTGCCGCTCAGACGGACACCGCCGACAGCGTGAATATCCTGGTGCTGAAAAAAGCATTGGACTTGCAAGCCACGTCAGCGACGGCCTTGTTGCAAGCCCTGCCACAACCGCCCCTGGCGACCGAAGGTTCCGTGGGAACCAAGCTCAATACGTTTGCTTGAAATATTGAGGCGACTGGATGGCCGTGATGCTTATCCGTAAGAACGAACTATGAGCATTGCATTTCCACTGGACGCGAAAGTACGTTTCACGCAAGAGCGCTTGGCCGTCTTGACCGCACGCGATCGACAAGGTTTGGCAGGACGCATCGGTGTGGTTCAAACTGATAGCACTCGCAAACCGACGGTTTATTTTCCGACGGACGGCGCCAAGCCAGAGCTTCGCCTGTTTCGCGTGGACCCCAACCATCTTGAACTGGTAGAAAACCCACCCCCTACCGAGATCAGCCCCAGCCTCATCGAGGATGAAAATCACGCTGAACCTTCTCATGACACGGCTGAGGCGGAAGCCGCTACTTCTGACGGCGGTGGCACTCTTTCCCAGAGTGAAATGGACAACTTATTTGCCTAAAACCGCGACACGCTCATGGCGGGGGCGTGTGGCAAGTTGCTTGACCGCAAGTATCAGTTGCGCCCCTTCCACGGCACCAGCTTGCGTTCGATCTGGCGCATCAGCAGATCAAAACCATAAGCCACCACGCCGATCACGATGATGCCCATGATGACGATGTCGGTGCGCAGAAAGTTCGAGGCGTTGAGCACCAGTTGTCCCAGCCCAAGCGAGGCCGCCACCATCTCGGCGGCGACCAGCGTGGTCCAGCCAAAGCCGACGGCGATGCGCATGCCCACCAGAATCTCGGGCAAGGCGGCCGGCAGGATGACGTGGCGCACCACCTGCCAGCGGCTGGCGCCCATCGAGGCTGCGGCGTGGATTTGTTCCAGCGTGGCACTCTTCATGCCGGCCCGCGCGGCCAGCGCCAGCGGGGCAAAACAGCTCAAAAAAATCAGCAGCACTTTGGGCACTTCATCAATACCGAACCAGATGATGATCAGCGGCAGATACGCCAGCGGCGGCAAGGGCCGGTAGAACTCCAGCGGCGGATCGACAATGCCGCGCACCACGCGCGAGCTACCCATGGCGATGCCCAGCGGGATCGCCGTCACACAGGCCAGCGTGAAGGCGGAGAACACGCGCAGCAAACTGGCGGCCAGATGCTGCCACAGCGGCTGGTCATTGGCCTGGCCGCTGGCGTACAGCACAAACTGCGCCCACACCGCCTGGGGCGAGGGCAGGAACAGGGGCTTGACCCAGCCCGCCGCCGTGACGAGAAACCACAGGCTGATCAGGACCACGATGGTGACCGCGCTGATGGCGGTGCTGGCGCCTTCGCCCGGCTCCCGGAAAGCGCTGGTTTTGGGCATGTGGGGTTGAGGCGAGGGCGTTGCGGCATGCAGGCCCGGCACGGGTGTCATGGTCAATTGGGCCTCAGGCATGGGCGACCTCGCGTTGGTGAATCAGGCTCAGCACGTCTTCGCGCAGCGCAATGAATTCGGGCAGGGATTTGACGCGCCGCGCATCGCCTTCGGCGAGAAATTGGCGCGAGAACGGCAGGTCTTCAAAGACCTTCACGATGCGCCCCGGGCTGGGGCTCATCACCACCAGCCGGGTGGCGAGGAACAAGGCTTCTTCCACCGAGTGCGTGATGAAAAACACCATCTTGCGGGTCTCGCCCCAGGCCTGCAGCAAGGTCTCTTGAACCTGCTCGCGCGTGAAGGCGTCCAGCGCGCCGAGCGGTTCATCCATGAGCAACAGCGCCGGGTCGCTGGCCAAGGCGCGGGCGATGCCCACGCGCTGCTGCATGCCGCCCGAGAGTTCCCAAATGGCGCGGTCGGCCGTACCTGCCAGCCCCAGCAAAGCCAGTTTTTCTTCGGCCAGGCGATGCCGGTGTGCCAGCGCCATGCCGCGCAAGCGCAGCGGCAGGGCGACGTTGTCGCGCACATTCAGCCAGGGCATCAGCGCGTGTTTCTGGAACACGACGCCCCGGTCCGGCCCCGGGCTGCTGATTGGCACCGCGTCCAGCAGCAACTCGCCGCTGGACGCCGGCAGGAAACCGGCGATGCAGTTCAGCAGCGTGGTCTTGCCGCAACCTGAAGCGCCGAGCGCGACGACAAAGTCATCGCCTTGCATCCTCAGGCTGACATCGGCCAGCGCGCACTTGGTGCCGCCCTGGACCGCGTAGCGGACCGTCAAATTGCGAACCTCAAGCCGTGCCACGCGCTTCTCCTGCGTGAGTTGGGGCAGCGCCACCACCGAGCCACTTGGGCGAAGTCTGCTTCGTTGGTTTCATCCGTGTTGTTCCCGTTGAGGTCAAGGCTGCCAATGCTAGGCAACAAACCATCAAAGCGGAACGATTTATACCGACAAACGAGATTTGGAAAGCGCATAAGCCGGTTTTTGGCAAAAAATAGGGCAAAAACAGGCTCTAGCCCGCGTGTGCTGTACGTGAGTAGCTATGAATTAAATAGCGGATGTCGGGCCGGGCGCCATGGCACTGTCAAAACCGGTGCGCTTATCAGTTTCAATTTCCATCTCTGATTCTTCGATGCGAACCGGCCCTCAAGGAGTGCTGCTGGCCTGCACAACCATTGCCGGTCACACCGTTTGCTCAAGGGATTTCAAAAGACTTTGGTCTGTCAATTTGAATAGGCTACTAGGGCGGTTTTAGACCCAAAGCGGGTCTAGCTGTTGGTGGTCTGCCTGCTACAAAGCGGCCGTTGACTACGATGAATCGACGGACAGCTTTAGGTTGAACACTTCGTCAAAGCGAGATCCGGCAATGGGCTGAAAGCAGTCTTCCTAACCTTATGGTTTCGCAGATTGGACGCGTGGCATTTTTTTCGTTAGATTTGAAGCCAATAGAGACGCCTGTGCACTACAAAAGTCCCGGCATCCTTCACCATAACTGGAAACGGATGCCACTCCGTCTTCAAATGAAACATTCACGTTGCAATAGTCTTTACGTCCGCTTATAAGCTGATTACCTTTTCGTTTGGCAATAGCAACATACTCACAGGAATGAAAAATGCTCCCTGTACGGGTTCTTACATACAGATAGTAAGAATTTGAACTGCGTTTTTTTATCTCAATACCCTCTGCTGAGGTTATGCAATCTGTTGGATTAATAGTGCCTTCACACTGACGAAGGCGATGGGTGTACTCCCCTTCTATGAACTCTGCAGATGAAACATTGCGCTCACTACCTGCTGATGAAGTTGCAGATGTAAGTAGAAGGAAATTGGTGACGAAAATCCACATGAAATTTTTCATTGGTCATACCCTGTTTATTTGATAACTGACGGCAATTCCGACCGACCGTTATCGCTGCAGACGAGAAGTATACGAACGACTTCTTACTGGCAATGCAGTGGACTGCACGTAACCCGCCCTTCGCGACCGACAGCAACCGCTGCAAATGCGACGTTCAGGCCGGAAATTGAGTGATGTTCAATGCCAGTTTTGGAGCAACGTGATTTTCAGAGCCGCTGACTGCGATGGCTCGTAAGTTGCCAAACTACCCGATGACCAAGCCCGCCATCAGGCATCGCGTGACCAGCAGCACAGCGAGAGAGACGGGGCGGCGAGCAGGGTGGTCGCCAGCTCATGACAACGCCGAGCTTGGCTGGCCGGTGACGACGGCGGCCATGGCAGGTGAAAACGTCGCCTGAAGGCGATGGCGTTTGGGGGGCAGGCCGCTGGCTTTCTTCACGGCAAAGCCCAAGCGTTTCAGGTCTTCGCGCACGTGCAGGGCAACGGTATAGCTGGCCAGTGTCGTGCCGGCCCGGCAGTGGCGCGCCACTTCCTGCAAAGTCGCTGAGGACCACATGTCCGGGTTGAGCGCGGGGCTGAAACCGTCCAGGAACACGGCGTCGGCTTCGCAGGAATGAGGCCGGCCGTCCCCGCTTTACAGCCTTACTTGACCAGCGCCTTGCGCACATAGGCGGTGCTGACAAAGGCGCCGTAGTCGGCCTTGACCTCTTGCACACGCCCTTGCTCCTTGAGGAACTGCGCGGTCTGGGACAGCGCCTTGGCCGCACCGGCACCGAGCCACTTGTTTGAGGCCTGCTCGGCCAGCGTGGGGAAGCTGTACAGCGCAATCGCCGCCGGCACATCCTTCGGATCGGCCTTGCTCCACTTGGCAATCGCCTTGATCGGGGCTGAGTCAGACGTCCACTTGGCCGCGTTCTGGCGGTAGTCGGCATCGGCCTTGGCCAGCGCCTTCACCAGCACGTTGAGGAAATTCTCGTTGTCTGTCGCCCACTTGGCGTTGACCACCAGGCCGTCAAACGTGGGGTAGCCCTTTTTTCCGATGCTCGCGGAAGTGGCCAGGGCGGTGCCGTTGCCCTTGATCTTGGATAGCACCGGGTCCCAGATGAACGCGGCATCAATGTCGCCACGCTCCCAAGCTGCGGCGATTTCGGGCGGACGCAGGTTCACCACGTTGACGTCTTTCGGATCGACGCCTTCGAGCTTCAGGCCCACCAGCAACTGGTAATGCGAAGTCGAGACAAAAGGCGTGGCCACCTTTTTGCCCTTGAGGTCCTTCCAGCTCTTGATGCCGCTGGCGTTGCGCACGATCAGGGCTTCGGCCTCGCCGATGTCGTCCAGAATCCAGAACAGCTTGATGTCCTGGCCCTGGCTCGCGGCCGCCGCGATCGGGCTGGAGCCGGCCTCGCCGATCTGCACGTCACCCGAGGCCATGGCGCGGATCACGTCGCCGCCGCCGCCGAACTGGCGCCAGTTGATCTTGTAGCCGGTGGTCTTCTCCAGCTCGCCGGACTCGATCAGGGTGCGCAGGGGCACCAGCATGTCCTGGTAGGCGAAGGTGACTTCCTTGGTTTGGGCAAACAAAGCCGTCGAGGCCAGGAGGGCTGCGCCGGTGAGCCAGCGCGCCAGGGTGAGTGTTGGTTTCATCAGTAGTGTTCCAGTTGTGGTCAAGGCTGCCAATGCTAGGCAGCAAGCCATCAAAGCGGAACGATTTATACCGATAAACGATATTTGAAAAGCGCATAAGCCAGTTTTTTGGCGAAAAATAGGGCAAAAACAGGCTCTAGCCCCCGTCCTCTGTGCGTGAGTAGCTATGAATTTGATAGTGGATGTGGCGCAATGTGTCATGGCGCTGGTCCGCCTGCAGCACGTCAGTCCAGCAGTTTCAGGCGCTGCACCTTGCCCGAGGGGCCGCGCGGCAACTCGGTCAGGAAGCGGATGAGCTTGGGGCTCTTGTAGCGCCCGAGCTGCGCCCGGCAAAAGTCGCGCAAGGCGGCTTCGTCCAGCGTGTGGCCGGGGCGCAGCACGACGCACAGCAGGATGTCCTGCCCGTAATGCCGGTCCGCGATGCCGACCGCCGCAGCCTCCAGCACGGCGGGGTGGCGCAGCACCGCCTCGTCGATCTCGCGCGGGGCAATGTTCTCGCCGCCTTTGATGATCAGCTCCTTGATGCGCCCGGTGACAAAAAAGAAACCGTCGCGGTCGCGGTGGCCCAGGTCGCCGGTGCGCAGCCAGCCGTCGGGCGTGAAGGCGTCGCGCGTGGCGGCCTCGTTTTTGTAATACGCCCGCATCACGTTGGGGCCGCGAATCACGATCTCGCCGGTTTCGCTTTCATTCACCGGGACGAGTGTGGCGTCGATGACGCGGGCCTCGCAGCCGGAGGCGCGCCCGACCGCGCCCGGCTTGCGCTGCGCGGCGTCCAGCGGGTTCGAGAAGGCGGGCGCCGCCGTCTCGGTCAGCCCCATGGTTTCGATGATGCCGATGCCGAATTTTTGTTCAAACGCCTGCAGATGCGCCGGTGGCAGGGCGGCCGAGGCCGAGCGACAAAAGCGGAGGCTGGCGGTTTGCGCCAGCGCGGGCGCCGCGCCTTCCAGCAGGTAGGAAATCATGGTCGGCACCACGTTGAGCCAGGTGCAAGCGTGATCGGTTGCCTGCGTCCAGAAGCGCGCTGCAGAAAATTTGGCCGGCATCACCAGACTGCCGCCGTGCGCCAGTGGCGCCAGCATGGTGACGACGAAGGCATTGATGTGGTACAGCGGCAGCACGGCCAGCACCCGGTCTGCCGGCCCCAGCTCATGCTCGGCGCTGATCGCCAGCGCATTGGCCGCCAGATGGGATTGGCTGAGCATCACGCCCTTGGGCACGCCGGTGGTGCCCGAGGTGTACATCAGCAAGGCCAGCGTGTCCGCCGTGGGTGGTGGCGTTGGTGCCACGTCGTCCGCGTCTCCGGCGGGCGCGGGCCAAGTGCTGGCATCCGGCGCGAGGGTCACCAAGGTGATCGTGCGCCCGATGTCGGCCAGCAGGGCGCGCACGGCGGGCTCCCACTCGGGGCTGACGAACACCAGCTTGCAGTCGCTGTGGTCCAGCACATAGCGCATCTGCGCGGGTTGGGACAAGAGGTTGACCGGGTTCACGCACCAGCCGCCGTGCATGGCGCCCAGCAGCAGTTGCAAGGTCATCAAACCGTTGGGCATCACCAGCGAGACGGTGTCGCCCGGCTGCAAACCATGGGATCGCAGCATGGCGTTAACGCGGCGGCTGGCCTGCGCCAGTTCGCTGAACGTGAGTTGCCGGGCGCTTTGCGCATCGATGGCATAAACCGCGTCCGGGCGCTGCCGGGCCTGGGCCTCGACCAGCGCGTGGACGGTATCGGGTAGTGAGTTCATGCCCGGCCGAACCTGTCGAAGAATGCGCCGAAGATGTCGCGTTCGCTGGGCACCTGCTCTGGAATCGGCCGCGAGATGCGCGTGATGTTCAGGTAGTGCCGGTAGTTCATGTTGTCGGAAAAGTTGTTTTTGCCCCAGGTGCCGCAGCCCATGGACAGCGAGAACGGCAGGCCGTTGTCGAAGCTGCCGCCGGTGGCGATGCAATGCGCCTGGTCGACGATCACGC
>JAZKHK010000118.1:0-683 GCA_040385425.1 Pseudomonadota bacterium
CAGTCTCGCGGAAACTTTTGCAGCAAAATCCATCATGGTTTCAGATCCAATATCTGGCGACGGAGTTCTGCTCTTCCTGCAGCTTTACCCTTTTCATACAGTTCTGATTGACCTACCATGGTTACCGCAATTTCCAAAACCCGCTCGGGCGCGCTGATTGCAGCTAGAAATGCCTGTTCTTGTGTTGTGGTATAGCCCTTAAGTGAATGCGTTCCGCAAGCCTCCAGTAATGGGATAACGGCCTTGCTTCGACGTTCCCAGTGCCAGGGAGTACCAATATCCACAGTCAAGTTGGAAAACAAAGTAACTTCGATCTTGTCATCGAAGGTACAGACCGCCCATTTTTTTTGGCTAGTTTTGTAGAAAACGAAACCACCATATTCGATAGGCTCAAAGTTCCATTGTTTGCATGCTGCCAAGGCCTCAGGAACGCTGTCAGCTGCGCCTTCCGCTGATACATAGGCTATGTCATCAGATTCACTTCCACGCGGTCTGCGGTCAAGAATTTTGGTGTTTTTCCAGGAAATCTTCTTGCTACTTTTGATGAAGTGCAGTTCCATCCAACCTTCATAACCGGCGCGGTCATGAATGGACAGGTTGCTGAAGGTCTGTTCGCCCGATCCAAACACACTCCAATTCCACATTTCGCCATCAATTTCAATATCACCTCGTTCGCCATGCTG
>JAZKHK010000118.1:693-24173 GCA_040385425.1 Pseudomonadota bacterium
GCCCTCCGTTCTCTGAAACCCAGTGCAAGGCTTCTACGAGCGGGAAGGGACGTGGTTTAAGCTCACCTGGCGTCATGGGAAGACCAGCCGCTTGTCGTTCTGCGATTACCTGATCTGCATACTCCTTGGTAATTGCCCCGTCCTCAACCAACAGATCGAACTGTGGAAGTACGTAAGGGTCGAGTCCAAAGTTGGATGGAATTGTCCAAGGCAATTCTGTATCGCCGGCATTATTCATTTTGTGTACCCTTAATCCGTTACTAATGACAAATTTATGATTTGTGCGTAATGTGCGCAGTCTTGATCTTCAGGAGTTCCCAAAAAGCTGGGTGCATGGAACGGTGGCTAGAAGTTCCTTTCACCGTTTCCCACTGTTGCCAGGCTCGACGGGACGTATGTAGGGCTGCTGCACACCAGTCCTGCGCCGCTGTGATGCTCAACTCTGCGTAGGCCTGGACGGCTTCCCTGATTTGTTTAACCTGCTCTGGCGTAGGTGTCATAAATTACGCTCCTGAAATTTGAATATTGGATTCATAGTGGGAAGATCATTGATGGTCATTGGGCAGGCCCGGTGATAAGTGCCCAACCCACAGTCTTCGCCCACCAATCGATCCAATCCGGCAGAATTTCCTCGGGCACGTCATAGCGCATTGCAACCCAAGGCGCGGCAGGCGGGCCATTCATGTCAGGCAGAGACCTTGTCGCGTTGTCGTGCAACCAGTTCCAGAGCGGTGTACTTGCACGCGAATGCATGCAGATAGCCAGGACGGCAATGGGGACCCCCTCATCCAACAGCGTAAACGTAGCGCGTTTTGAGCCGATTTCACCAGTGCAGGTGTATCCACTCTTGCGATTCAGCGCCCAGCCCGGTCCGCCCACGCGCACGGGCTCGATACTGCGGTCAATCACGCCCGCCATTTCTGCGGGGTCCACGTCATTTGATGTGACCCGCTCGACATATCCGTCCGTGAGCGCGATGTAAGTTATTTGGTTCATTGCAATAGCCCGGCGATGGATGAAAGCAGCGTGGCGGGGCCGCCCAACTTTGCAAGATCATTGATCTGCGCTCGCCCCCCAGCCGCAGCGGCCAGCCGGCGCATGAAAGCAATCGCTTCGGTGTCGGACTCGGGGCCGATATACAGAGCGTCTATCACCCCTCGAAATTTTGCGGCCTCCTTGAGCGCCAGATCAGGCCTGTCAGGGCGTCCGTCGCTGATCACAAGCGTGACGCCTGGATCGTAAGCCAGCGCCTGGCGCAAACCCTCGACCAGATTCGTATTGCCCTGCGGTTCAGGGATCGTGTCAACTTCCCGCGCAGATGCGCTGAACACGATCAGGCGTGCGGGTTTTTGCTGTCGTGCACCGGTAACGGCTTGACGGAGTACGTCGATCTTGCGCTGGCCACCCCACGCCGCAGACGCCATCGAATCCGAATAATCGGCAAGAATCACGGATTCCCCGGCGCGGCGGTCGAGTTTGGCTTGCTGTATTGCCACGCGGCCGGTGCTGACGGGCAGCGTTGAGGCCGCTGTTTTGAGCAGCATTTGCAGCGGATTGGTGAGTTCGTTGTTCATAGCTCAATGCCTTTTATGACTGTTGTGTGCTCAATTCCAAGTGAACGAATGGCCGCACATACTTCGCGAGCCCAGGACTGCAACTCAGTCAGCTTCTGGCGAGCTGCGGGGCTTGCGTGGATGCCTTGGGTTTGCTCGATGTACTCAAGAAGATGCCACCGGGCCTCGGTGCCGGCCGTGCCTTGATTGATCTGCAGTCGTGGACCGCCATGGCCCCAGTTGCTGGTTGTCCACACCACCGTGATGTCTGTCACAGCTTTACCAAGGATATGCGCTGCAGCCCTCAGATAACCGGCCAACACCGCCTGCTGCCGCTGGCGCAACAGTTCTCGCGCCTGCTCTTGTGCTGCTTGCGCGGACTGTTTTTCGAGCAAGTGAAGGGTAGCCATTTTCTGTGCTGCAGCGCCTTTTGCTGCTATGTCGGCCCGCTCGCGTTCACTGACCAGGGCCTGTTGCATTGCGGCTTGCAGCGCCGGATTGCGGCTCATGGCTTCACGAGCCAAGCCGATGGCCAACTCAACAATTTGATCGTCGCTGAGTTCGCTGAAATCCAGCCCGCTCATAAACACTTGCCCCCGGCAGCGCGCCGCTTTTGTTTCGCTTGATGTTTTTCAACCCGCGCCCGGCGCTCGGCCTCCCGCTGCGATGCATTTGCAATAGCCGCTGCATCACGGGCATCAGCATAGCCCGCCATTTCGCGGGCATGAGCCATCGCTTCCGGCCAAGTCTTTACCCCGCAAACGCCACCTTCGCAAAAAACATCGATTACTTTTGGCCACCAGTTGGCGCTTGCGGTTTGAATTTTTGTGCGGAAAGTGCATTTCCGTCCGTTGATGATGCGATCAACTTCCATCATGCTGCCTCGATTTCTTCATCTGTCAGGCCCCAGGCGGCGGCGGCGATAGCGCGGGGGCTGCCATAGCGCTCCAGCAGCGCTGTAGCCAATACGAAGCGTTGCGCCTCGGTCACTTTACGACGACAGCGGATTCCTTGGGCTTGGTGGGCAGCTTCGATTTCAGCCACAGTGGCAGCGATTCCTGCCAGCTTGGTGTCACCCAAATCTTGCGCGATTGCCACGACCAGGGGCAGCACATTGCCGCTGCTGCAGGCACTTTTGACAAACTGGAACTCACCGTCAGCACCGTATTTTTCCCGCGACTTGAGAACTTCGGCGGCATAGTCACGATGCCAGGCGTTGATGATTCTTGCCATTCTGATCTCCATACCCCTGTTCCCCGAGGTGCGGCTGCAATCAATTTCGATTGCATGGGTTTAATTATACGCGCATTGCGCGTATCTGTAGAAACATTTTTCAATAAACCAACAATAAATGACAAATATCCGCTATTTGTTGGGGACAGTTGGAAGTTTGCGGAAGAGACTTGCGTCCATTTTCATGAACGCATCCCCGGTGCGTGTTGCTGTGGGCTCGACGCGCTTACGCCAGGTGACTCGGAAACGCTTCTGATCCAGAGTTTCCATGAGGATTTCGCCTGACTCGGTATCTGTGTATTCCAGGGCTGCGGCGTAAAGTCGCTCCTCCAGCGTCAATATCAATCCAGGAATAGCTGGATGCTCCATATTTCCTGGTTCGTACACAACAGGTGATACCTCTCCTCGTTTTGGAAGCTCCGGCACGCCTTCCTGCAACTTTGTGCAGACAAAATTAGCGGGACCGTCCTGAGGCCTGTTTGTCGGGGGAGGGTGACTCGGCTGCGCAGCCTGGGTAGGTAGCTTGGATTCCCGCTTGCCACTGCTTGGAATTGGTGGACGTTCTTCTTGCCCCGGATTGAGTGCCAAGGTGGTGCGTTTCCGAGGTGGTGGTGTATCCACCAACCCGTGCGATTGCGGCGGCGGGGGAGTGCTTGCAACTGTCTGCACCTGCCGTGGCTTGGGTGGTGCAGTTGTTCGTGATGGCGGTGGTGGCTCGTCTTCAAGTCTCCTGCCTGGGCGGCCAAATATGGCATCTACCCTGGGTGCGGCCAACGATTTTTGCCGAGTCATGAATTCAGACACTCGCCCAGTGATCGCCGATAGGTCGGAGCCCTTGGTTTGGGTTCTGATCTGCTCGAAGACCTGGAGCTGCTCGTTCATGCGCGCTTGGCAAATGTCCAGCCTAGTGGCCAGCATCTCGCTGTAGTAAGAGCGCACGGTTGAAGGTTGCAACCTGAATCCACACTGGGTCAACAAATCCGTCAATTGGTTCCATGAGAAACCTTTGTTTCTCAGCACGTACAAGTAGGGCATCAGTGACTCAAACGCCTTTCTCTGAGTCTGATCCTCGGGGGCCATTAACAACGGTGCGTTCTTCAACACCTCAACCGCAACAGTCATGTCAGTTGATTGAACCCGTTGCCGTGCACCCATGCGGCGGCTCGAATCGGTGGATGTGGGTGCTTGTTGTGCCGACATTTGCATTTCAATAATGTATCAATTTCATCTGAAATTAGCAATGGATTCGCTTTTTTCAAGCTGTCATTTTGCCATGGCCTACCAATCAATATTTGATGAATTACTACTGTTTATAACGTCAGTATTCAATATTTGTATCACCAACATTTCGATAAATCACTGATTTTTATCTTAGTGAAAGTCATGTGCTTCAGTACAACTCAATTTGGGTTTGCATCAGTGACACCTCAAACTTGTCACATCTTTACGGCATTTTTGTACCCTTGAGTAAGGACAGGATGCCAGATATGTGCCTCACGGCAAATATCTGGTCTTTCGAAAACTAGGTCGCTTCGCGCCCGTCGCATTCGACTCAGGGCTTCGCCCCGAGACCCCAATGACACTGAACAGCCCTGTTGACTATTGCCTCGCGTCAATGTTCATGAAATAATGTGCATATGGCTAAATTTAAAAAAATAGCGCCCGAAGAGAAACGCGGCGAGCGAATCCCGGTAATGGTGAACGTCGCCGAGAAGGATCAAATC
This sequence comes from Pseudomonadota bacterium, assembly GCA_040385425.1. Classification (GTDB taxonomy): domain Bacteria; phylum Pseudomonadota; class Gammaproteobacteria; order Burkholderiales; family Burkholderiaceae_C; genus Rhodoferax. Next base: position 5,204 of record JAZKHK010000118.1, read on the forward strand.
ACCCTGTTGGCTAAGATTCGCGATTTATCTGTCTCGGACTATTGCCGGCGAACTGCTTTGCAGCGCCGAGCTGATGTGACGTTCGACACGCAAGCTATCTTGACCTTGATCGACTTAACCCGAGAGATTCGACAGCTTCACGCCACTTTCAAGGAAGCCGGGATTGCGCCTCCAGAAGAGTCGATGCTTGGGCTGATCCTCGACGCCCGTGCGGCAATGCTGCGGATCGCCAAATAGGCGAGGGCGGTTCAATACTTTTGCTGCAAAAGAAAATCATTAAATAATGTACATAGATGCCAACGACATGCACCTTATTCCACGCGCCTTTATCCGTCAGCCATCTGGCCGCCATCTCAATCTAGTTTCCCCAGATCCGCAAGGTTGGACCGACGAAGACTTGGCAATTGGCCTTTCCCGGACGTACCGTTGGGGTGGTCATTCAATCTGGCCTCTGCCGTTGTCTGTGGCTCAGCACTCGCTTGCTGTCCTCGCTTTGCGACAAAAACATTCGGCATCTGAACTTACCCTGGCCGAGGCCCAGCGTGAGTTGCTGCATGACGCGGATGAGGCATTGATCGGCGGATTCGACGCTATCAGCCCGCTTAAGCCATTGTTAGGTAGGAAGTACGCCAAGGTCGTGATAAATCTGCAGATGGCCGTATTCAAGCGCTATGACCTTAAGTATTGGACAGATAAAGAGTACCGCATCCACAAGCACGCAGACAACTTGGCCGGCGCTAGTGAGGCTGTGCATGTCGCAGGATGGTCAACGGAAGAAGTCCTGGACCTTCTCAATATCGGGCTCAAGCCTTTAACAGTGGACCCGCTCGCGGAGTTGTACGACGTCCGCCCATGGGAGCCTTGGGCTCCAAATATCGCGGCTGAACGCTTCCTGAAAAAGCTTCAAGAGCAGTCCGCCGAACAAAAGCAGTTTGTCCCAACGAAGACTATGTGTGAGGGGACCTGAGCCTCTCCCTCCTAAATCAAAAAAATAGGAATAAACCAATGAAGCGTGAATCCGCGATCCCCAACTATGTCAAGTACATTTCAGATCCCGAAGAGGCCGCACGGCAGACTACTCTCGGTTTTGCCGTGCGTAGCAGCACATCAGGATTGCCCCTTTTACTAGATTCGTTTTGCGGAGGCGGAGGCGCAAGTTTAGGAATGGAAATGGCGTTTGGCCGTCCTGTGGACATTGCCATCAATCACGACGGTGAGGCATTGGCGATGCACATTGCCAATCACCCTCACACCGCACACTACCAAGAGGATGTATTTGACGTACATCCTGGCTTCATTACAGGTAACCGACCCATACAACTGGCATGGTTTAGTCCAGACTGCAAACATCACTCAATAGCAAAGGGGGGTAAGCCTCGCGACCAAAAAATTCGCGGACTCGCTTGGGTTGCGTTGAAGTGGGGAGCCCTCAGAAAACCTAGAGCTATTGCTATCGAAAACGTAGCAGAAATTTTAACCTGGGGGCCTTTGGATGCTAAGGGCAAACCAATTAAATCGGAGGCTGGGCGGACCTTCCAGGCCTTCATTTCCGCACTGTCCACAGGACTTGATCCAAGCCACCCTGATGTACCTGAAATCTACGAGGCGCTGGGTGCAGACTTTCCCATGGAGCGGCTCTATGCAGGGCTTGGCTACGACGTTGAATACAAGGTGTTGCGCGCCTCCGCCCACGGAGTGCCCACCATTCGCAAGCGGCTCTTCATCTTCGCCCGTTGCGATGGTCAGCCTGTCTGCTGGCCCGAGCCAACCACCGGCAATCCAAAGGCCAAGGATTTCCAGGCAAGCGGAGCAAACCCTTGGCGCACGGCCGCAGAGTGCATCGACTGGAGCATTAAGGCACCCAGCATCTTTACCCGAAAGAAACCTCTTGTCGATGCGACATGCAGACGTGTGGCCAAAGGAATCATGCGTTATGTAGTGGAGACCAATGAGCCCTTTATTGTGTCTCTGACGCACCAAGGCGGTGACCGCATTGAGCCCCTGCCCGAACCTTTTAAAACCATCACCGGAGCGCATCGCGGAGAGAAAGCGCTGGTAACCACATCCACAGCCCCCTTTCTTACCGAGCACGCGAATAGCAGCACCCAGCGTGTGTTTCCTGCTGACGAGCCCACACGTACCCAATTGGCTCAAGTCAAAGGCGGTCACTTTTCACTGGTGGCGCCTACCTTGATTCAGACGGGTTATGGTGAACGTCCTGGGCAGGCGCCGCGCGTACCTGGACTTGAAAAACCAATGGGCACTGCGGTTACCGGTCAGAAGCATGCGCTTGTCACTGCATCGATTGTCAAGCACTTCACCGGTGCGGTTGGCAGCGAAATGACAGCTCCAGTCCCAACGGTAACGGCTGTTGATCACAACGGTATTTTGGCCGCAACGCTTGTCCACTATCACGCTGATAAGCGTCCTGAAGATGTTCGGGCTTCCGATTTGCGTGAACCAGTCAAAACGCAAACCACAGAAAACCGTCATGCCCTGGTGGCCGCACATATGACAAAGTTCAACACAGGGAGCATCGGTTACCCCTTGGATGAACCAACGCATACCGTCATGGCGGGCGGTGAACAGGCTCGGCCCGGCACCGCGATCACACAAGGAATCGTCGCCGCCAATCTGATACACATGGGGCATGGCGAAGGAGCAGATGGCACCAAGCGATTTAGCCACGGCATACGTGACGTTCAGCAGCCACTGAATACCGCCACAGCGCAGGGGTCCCCGGCTGGAATTGTCGCCAGCAGTATGCTCAAACTCAGAGGTGATAACGTGGGAAGTGCAACAGATAGCCCTGTGCACGCTATCAGCGCACAAGGCACGCATCACGCAGAAAATCGCGCATTCTTGCTCAAATACTACGGGACTGACCAAGACCCTCAGTTGGCAGAGCCGTTACACACAGTGACGACTAAAGACCGCTTTGGTGTTGTGACCACTAGGGCCGTTCCATTGACTCTGAGTGAGGACCAGATTGATGGTGCTCGCAAAGTTGCAGAGTTCATGCGGAGCTACGGATATGACTTCGGTGAATTTGTAATCGTCACCGTCAATGACGAAGAATACGTAATCGTTGACATCGGCTTGCGCATGCTCGTTCCACGGGAGCTTGCACGCGCGCAGGGATTTCCTGATACCTACATCCTTGATCCATTAGTCCGAAAAGGGCGCGCAGTGAGTCGCACAAAACGCAGTCAGGGTGTCAAGGTCAACGACCGTAAATGGGTGGTTGCTAGACTGAGCAAGTCCGCTCAGGTTCGCATGATTGGAAACTCAGTGTGCCCACCTTTGGCGTGCGCCTTGATACAAGCGAATTTCGCCAACGAGATCGCAATGGATCGCATGGCCGCTTAAAGCCTCCTCAAACCAGAAAAAGACGTAGGAATCACTTTATGGTCGTACCAGTCATACCGTCCCAACGGCAATTCAAATCCAACGCTGGAAAGCGTTTCAACGACCTGGTGTCCTACCTGGAAGGGGACAAAGGACAGGAGCGGGGACCACGCCATGAGCTGACAGATCAGTTTGGTGAAATGCTGGACTATGCGACGAGCGAGCTTGATCCCACGAGTGAAGGGGAGAAGTGCATTGCGCTTCGAACACATGGGGTGAATTCCTTGGAGACTGCCAGCATAGAAATGAATGCTGTCTCGCGGAAAAACACCAGATGTGACGATCCGGTATATCACTTTATTTTGAGCTGGCCAGAGCATGAACGGCCGGAACCCCCATCCATTTTTGATGCTGCGGTCCACGCGATCAACGCTCTGGGATTGGGGGAGCATCAGTATGTTATTGCCGTCCACGGCAACACCGACAACATGCATTGTCACATTGCTGTCAACCGCATCCACCCGCTTACCTTCCTATCGCACCACATCGAATGGGCCACGACGACTCTCCACTATGCGGCGCGTGAAAGCGAGATCAAGCATGGTTGGTCGCACGACAATGGCATCTACATTGTTCAGGTGGACGGGCAGGGGAACAAGACCATTGCTCTCAACCCAGCTCACGCGAAGGAAGTAGATGGAGTCCCTCGCCATGCACATTCTGATGTGCGCCGCGATTCACTGCTTCCCGCTTGGCATGACCCTGAAAGCCTTGAGTCCTGGCTGAAAACCAAGGTCGCCAAAGCCCTTAAAGAAGACCTACCCGACCTCTCCAGTTGGCATGCGCTACATGTGTGGCTGGAGAAACGCAGTATCAAGCTGGTGGACACGGGCGGGGGAGGGCTGCGTCTTCAGGCCACGTCCAGCGAAACCAGCGAGATCCTGGATATGGCCGCGAGCAAAGGCCTGCGCTTGCTCAAGCGCGCCGAGCTTGAGAAGCGCTGGGGTCCGTTTTCGACACCTGTTTCCGTTCCGGTGGTCACCACCGATTTATCAAACCTTTCCACACAACAAATTTTAAAAGGAGTTGAACATGTCATCAGCAACACCCTCGACCGAGGAATTCCCCCACCCGACCACGTCCTTCGTGCTCAAGCAGATTCCGAAGGATCTTTGGCCGCAGAAAGCAGTGGCGTGCATGATGTGCCCCATGGGCGTATGGATGCAGAACGGTACAAGCCTGGTCTGTCATTGCCGGGTTCTCTACCGGACGGTGTGGGAGACCGCGAAGCCGGGAGCGATTCAGATGTGCGACGCGCCGGAGATGCTCCGGGCGGCGGCCGAGGCCGAAGCGAACAAATAGGTGGAGGGCGTGACTACGAGCAACGTGCTGTGCGCCGCGAGCAGCGTGCTGCAGCTCGCAAGGACTTGCGTGAGCGTTTCGCTCACTACCGGCGCCTCGTGCGCAGCGGTGACTCAGGGTTTGTTTTACAAAGCCAAACATTGAGGGCAGGGCTCAGCGAAGCCAAAAAGGAGATCAAGGCAGGGGTCAAAGCGGCCAGAGCTGCCGTTCCAAAATCACTTGCACATGATGTGCGCCTGTTGTCCTTTGTTGAAATCGACGCGGAGGCGTTACGCCGCCGCCAACAACTTGAGACTGAATACCAACTTAAGCGAACAGCTCTGACCGCGGAACGCACACCACCTCTGAGCTGGCGCACCTGGTTAACACGCCAGGCGGATCTGGGTGACCAAGCCGCGCTCTCAGCGTTGCGCGGGATTGTGTACCAAGCGCAACGGGATGCAAAGCGCGATGGACAGGACCTGGTCGAGGACGACCAAGACCTGGGTTCCCCAGGCGCACGTGAAAAGCAATACCAGAAGGTTGTGGGCCGACTTCTAGACGAAGAACGCAAGGAAATCGCCATCCGGGCCGCCAGCGTCCGAAGCCTGCGCCCCTACGAACTGGACGCCTTGCTGATCCGTCAAGCTGGCATGAAATGGCGTGTAACGGGCAATGGCAACGTCGAGTACCGAGATCTGGAGAACAGCCACCTCTATACCGACCGTGGCAACCGTGTGACCTTTGATCGCGTCATGGTCACAAACGAAGAGATTCAGCTTGCACTGCTACATGCTCAAAGCAAATTTGGCCGTCAGATCACCCTGACGGGTGACGATGTGGAGTTCGCGCAGCGTATGGCCTGTTTGGCTGACGACATGGGCCTTATCGTCCTGAATCCCGATCTGCAGGCCACCATTGAGCTGCACCGAGCAAGCCGTAAGGAAAAAGCGGCCATGCTACCCACGCAGCCGCTGCAAGAGGCCGTCCACGTCATGCCCGAAGCATTGGTGGCACAGACGCCGGCAGGGGCCTCAGAGGCAATTTTGCAGGCAAAGGTCATGGCCATTGACCCTCAAGCTACCTTTGTGTCTGCGGACACCACCTCCGCTGCCGTTTACCTGGGGCCTGTGGCGGCAGAAGTAGACGAACCAGCCACCGGCTTTGCGCAGCACATCGGGCGGGGTGTGTATGTGATTCATACGGTTACGCCACCTACTGACCATGAAGGTCGCACCATCGAGGTCAAGTACCACGACGGTCAAGCAAGACTGTCAGTGCCCAAATCTGCTCCTTCTCGCGGTCGTGGAGACAAGTAAGTGAGTGGTTGCATACGTTGTATTGAACCCTAAACACGCTGATACCTGAAAAAAAGTCAAAAACCGGTTTTGCCCAGATCAAGCCCGAAATCGTTTTCGGGGCCTGGTACGCCATTGAGGGGTATTGAGCTGACGAAAGAAGTCTTGAGTTGACCGTCCACGCTGGCGTCCGCTTTGGGCAATGAGCTAAACATGTTGATGAACCGGGTCATCAGTGCTGATAGATAGTAAGACATGGACCCTCTCTTTCTGAGAAATCAACTATACCAATTTATAGTTTTAACCAATATCTTGGCAAGAGGTTCTTTTATATTTTGCTTGCTGCAGCGCTGGAGCACCTGATTGAGTTTCGGTTTCAGGCGTCTCAAAAAAAAGAAGTGGAACAAATGCAATCGTGATTCAGATCTGCGCGATGGATAACGTGCTTTCTTAACCTCCCCAGCGCCTGTTCATCCTTTAACCCAGCCCGCCGCAAGACCTCCCTGTCAGACGTTCCTGCATCGAGCCAGCGGACAATGCATGAATTGCGCAACGTCATTGGCCCAGCATGCGCAAGCGCGACCTGGCCAAGTTCAGAGCCCAAGGTTTTCTGGATGTGCTCATTGGCCAGAATGAACAGCGTTTTTAGTGTCAGTCGGCCAGCGCCTTTGCGTGAGATAAACAGCGGGCTTTGCATGCCATCATTGAGTGGCATATCCACTCGCAAACTCAGCCAGGCGAGCACGGCCACTTCTGCCTTTTCATCAAGCACAAGTTCGCGCGCCTGATTTGGCCGGGAGCCGCTAAGCCGAAGGACGGTTTCTGTTTTTACTGTTTTCTTTGGCTCAGATGGAATATTTTTCTCCAGTGTGTCATCGTTGCGAGCGCGAGAACTGCTGACATCCGCTACATCGAGCGAAGCCAGCTCGCCAACGCTCAAACCGGCATGCATCATAAGCACCAGCACAGCCAGATTGCGAACTTCTGTCCAGTGTGTATCGCTTAGTGGTGGATTGCGCACTTCGGGTAAAGCGTCAAGAAGGTGTTGCCAGTGGACACGGTGAAACACCAAGGATTCATGCGCCTCGGTCTTGGAAACAGCCGCTTCGCTGTCAACCGGCGACTTGTCGATCCAGTCGTTGGCCAGAGCACACGCATAAAGCTCCATCAGTATCTTGAAATAGCGTTTTTGGGTGACGGCGCTTGGTTTGTTGACCCCGCGTGTGGTGGCATGAGGTGGAATTGCCAGCAGGAAGTCGCGAACGTCGGCAGATTGCGCGTTGTGCCAGGTGAGGCCTCGGCCACTGACAAATTCATTCCAGTTGGTCCAGATAGCACCGTATCGAATTGCAGAGTTTTCTGAAAGCGTGCGATGGGCAATTGCTTGGCGCATGCCGGACCAAGCTTTTAAAACACGGTCGGCAGTGATGGATGACATTGTTTCTGTGATCATAGAACGAATGTAATGTACATACAGGTTTTTACATTGTACGCAAATTAACTTATGCCTGGTGGACTAGGGTGCCTCACTATTTTTAGCGCTTGTTGCCCCTGTAGCGTTTGAGAGTCGATTGGATGTGGCTAAAGCCTGTATGTACATTACATTCACCGACCTTTAAAAGTGCAAGGCCACGGGTGGCCGTGCTGAAAAAGGGAATTTATGCAAGCTCTAGCAATGCACGCCCGATACTTGCCATCGCAAATACACCAAGCAACACTGGTCCAGCTAACTCAAGCAATATCCACCGCAAGTTCTGGCTCTTAAAGAAAACTTTGTATGTGTGGTCAAACCTTGCCAATGAAGCTTCAATGCGGGAACTGAGTAACACCTTCCTATCAGTGTCGATGCTCCCTTGAATCAAGCCTATGTTTTGCAAAAGAGAAGCCCTATCAAAGTGTTTAATCTCTGCGAGTTGCTTCTCAATGACCCCCTCTGGAGGGCCAGCATCAAATGCGTCAAGCACCTTCTCAAAAGTTTTCCTAAGTTCAGTGACGTTTTCTGACATGTTCTCCATATATTTGGCATGCCCGCGCCACCAGTTGTAAAGAGTTGATTGTTTGGGATCTGCGGCATAGTCCAGTTCCCTGACGCGCGGCATGCCCGGCTCTTGAAACGCAATTCGAGCACCTGTTGTCCGCACTCGCCACTCAAGGAAAGAATCAAAAGCCGTCCATACAAAATGCACAAACTGGTATGTGATAACAATCAGCAACCCAAGAAGTATCTTGTTCTCGGTAAGCCCTTCAAACGTAATGCCGAAAACAGGTGTATCTGGTTTGATCTTTACACCCATCCAAACCACCGCAATTGCAATAGTGCTAAATACCAGTAGCTGTGCACGCATCTTCCTCACGTTCTCCGTGAACTCCATGAAAACAGGTGCGCCAAGCAGCTTGTCCACTTCTTCAGCGGTCGCTACTTTATCTGTCGTTCCAAAACCCATTATGAACATCCCCCTACGCAGTTATGCGAGCAATATAAACCACTGCCTACGCCCACCTGAGCAGTGGTTGACAGAATTGGGAAACGGCGCGAGTCCGTTATGCAGCAAGCCAAACAGCGGCATCCTTCGTCGGGGGAAAATTGCTCCGACGCTTCTCGAAACTGATGTTCGAAATAGGCGCCTTTTCACTCATCGAGCAAACGGGCAGCACCACTCAACAGCGTCGATTGCGACCGGAAATAGCCCAACACCGTAGCTACGCTGTTGTGCCCCGTCATGTTCATGGTTTCAGCCAATGGCACGTTCTGGCGCCCAGCTTCGGTCACGAAGCCCGAACGCAGGGAGTGAGCCGAAAAATCGCCCTCAATCCCGGCTAAGGCACAGCGCTCTATGACAATGGTGCGGACTGCTGCCGGCGAGAGCGCTTCGCCCAGATGTCCACCTTTGCGGATGCGCCTGAAAATCGCCCCTTCAGTGATTTGACTGACCTGCAGCCAATCGTCAAGGGCGGCGCCAGCAGCACCAAGCACCGGTTTGCCATTTTCCGGCTGATCCATGCCGGACTGATTGGTCTTGGAATAGGCGAGGGTGTAGATGAAGTCGGTCGGCCCGACGCGCTTGAGAAACTGTATCTGCGCATTCGCCACTTCTGAGCGCCGTCGCCCGCCACTGGCCCAGGCAAACAGCAGCAGAGCGCGATCACGCTTGCCGCGCAAGGAGTCGTCGCAGGTGATCAGAATCGCCTGCAGCGGATCTTTGGTCAGAGCATCCTTTTTCTGGGGCAGGGCGCCACGCTTGGCGTAGGCCTTGCGGGTGCGCGACAGCAGCTCGCGCACCTTGGGGTCGTGGCAGGGATTTTTGAATTCACGCAACTGGTGCGCTTTTGACAGCACGGCAACCCGATGCACCAGGGTGTTGTGGGCCATGGCGCCGAGCTTGCCCTTGTAGCCGCCTTGGACCAGCATCTGGTCGATCTCGGCGGGCAACTCCGATACCAGCCCTTTGAGCGTGGTTCGCTCGGCATGGTCAACAATGAACTGCAGCACGCACGGCGTGGCCACCGGCAACTGGACCATGGCGCCATAGCGCAGACCGTACCAGGCGGCCCAGTACCGCAAGGCGCTGCGGTAGCTGGCCAGGGTGTTTTTCGATTCGCCTTCACGCAGCAGCTCGTCCACCGCGCGCTGTGTTACATCACTGAGTTCAGTAGGCTGCAACGCCGGTATTTTCTGGAGCACAGGCAAACGCATGATTGAATCCAGGTTGGTTTGTAAATTCCATACATTTTGTATGGTGTATTACAAAAAACAGCAACAAGTAACGATAAGTTTCTATTATCGCTGGTAAATATAATTGGTGGAACAGGGCTGTCACTTTTACTGCAAAAGTGATATTTATCTATTTCACCTGAAGTTAACCGGACACGAAAAGCAGAAAATTTACTTCTGATGACAACTAACAGATGAGTCCAGCGTGGTGGTCAACTCCAATGCCATTCTCATGCTTTGATTCCATATTCCCGAAGGTGCCAAATAGCTCAAACCCTGGGGCAGTACGGAAGCGGTTTGCGCCGCCCAGTATATATTCCCCCATCATTTCCGTGCATGCCCAGTGCCTCCCGGCTAACTCGGCTGCGCGCGCCGTCGTCAACCAGCCGGCACAAGGGTCCACCACCATCTGACCACGTTCGGTCAGGTATTCGATGTAAAACTGGGCAAGTTTGAGGGGCATGGTTGCGCCATGAACGGGCAGGCCTTGGGCAATGGCCATCTTTCTTGCGCGTTCCTTGTCTGAACATCGATGCGGCAAAATGCGTACGTTTTTCGGAATGCGGCCAGCGGTCTCGTGGCCAAAGCTTCCAGGATATAGCCGATAGGCGCCATCGCCGTTGGACTGCGCTTTCTTCGCCCCACCTTGTCGGACATAGGCCAAATGACGTTCACTGTGGGGCTCCAGCACGCGCTGGTTTTTCGCCATCCATATCACAGGATCATTGCAAAAAATGTAGACTGGCTCCCACCCCACGTTCAGGTGTTGCTTCGTAATGGATGCCCAGCGTAACGGTCCGGGCGGCTTGGTGGGATTGACCCAGGGATCGAGCGCCATTTTCCAGAGGCCGAGTCGGTCTTTGAGCCCAATCACTAGACGCTCCAGATAGTCCGAACGTGCCGGCGAATTAGGCTCGAAGATATCGTTTGAGAGGTTCAGGCAGATGCTGCCGCCCGGCATCAAGTGCTTCGTGATTGGTTCTAGTAATCGTAAGGTCCAATCCACATACACATGCGCGGTTGGATTCCCGTAGGCACGAGGCTTTGCCAATGGGTACGGCAAGCTGCTAAGGCATAACGCTATTGGCTGATCCAGCGACACAAACACATCGGCCGCATCGCCCCACAAGGCAATGCCAAGATCAGTACTGAACCCAAGCAATACTCGACCTGGCGTGGCCGGCGTAAGCTTGTTTCTTCCTTTCGGCGTTATGCGCCAGAACCCGCGTCCGCGCTCTTCGTCGCGCTCCAGTAAGCCAAGTTGGCGCAAACCCTGTTGCCACCAACGCACACGACGCTTGAGTACGCTGTGCCCCGGTTGATTAGGGCCCAGATCCACAGGCTCCTTCCAGACCGATTCTGGAATGCCTGCGCGTTCGCCCAGTTCACGGTACAGGCTCGCGTTGCTGAGTGTTCCGCCGCCATGGACGTAGGTTTCCAGCATGTGATCAAACAGGTCCAGTTGACGCGCGGAAGTGGCTTCAGGGGTGTTCATGTAGGCGTTCCACTGGCGGGGCGGGTAGGGTCGGTGATTTCCTGCGGGATATAAGGCCGATCCTCACCTGTCGCTTCAGAGGTATCCGCAAAAGTGTCAGCATCAAGTTGAATTTTCAGTTTCCGGTGATACCTGGAGGTCAGGGTGAATGCGTATGACACAAGCACCACCAGAACCAACAGGGTGACTCCTACCTCGATAAGTACAGTGCTATCAACGTAGATGCCCCCTTTCCATGCCGAAATAATCGAATCTTTGATAGCGCCCATGGCAATTCCCTTTTTAAGACAAATCCATCACATCGCCATCCTTGTATCGGTGCTGAATTCCCGAGCTGCGAAGCGCAGAAAGTCAGCCGACGACAGCGGCTTGGAGAAGAGGTAGCCTTGGCAGACATTGCAGCCCATGTCCATTAGAGCTGTTGCCTGGCTGGTCGTTTCCACGCCTTCCGCGAGCGTTGTCATGCCCAGCTTGTCGGCAATGTTGATAATTGCCTCCACAACAGGCGAGTGCCCTGCCCTGCGGTCCAGCTCCGTCACAAAAGAGCGATCTATTTTGATCGTGTCAAGCGGCAGGTTGCCCAGTTGCGATAGACAGGAGTAGCCGGTGCCGAAGTCATCAATAGACAGATGGATACCGGTGTTGCGCAGAGTGCGCAAGAGTTCGAGCGAATGCATGTCGGCCAGGAAACTCTCGGTAATCTCCAGGCCAAGCAAACTGGTGGGCAGGCCTGTATCGCACAAAATTCCATGCACAGCATCCGGCAGATTGTCTGAGAACTGCTTTACTGACAAGTTGACACCAATCTTGATTCCTTCACCATTACCAAGTCCCGACTCTTGCCAGCGCTTTGCTTCGCTGCAGGCTTCGCGCAGAACCCATTCACCAATATCCACAATCAAGCCTGAAGCCTCTGCGACTGGAATGAACTCAGTCGGGCCTACCAATTGCCCATTGGTTTCCCAGCGCAGTAAGGCCTCGGCGCCAAGGAGCTTTCCGCTGCCAATGTCTACCTGCGGCTGATAATGCAGCACCAAGCCTTTCCCTTCATCCAGTGCCTTGCGCAAGCCCTGCTCGATCAGCGTGTGGCGCTCGACGTGCCCTAACCATTCAGGGCGGTGGTATTCGGCAATCTGTTGCTCGCAGGATGAGATTCGAAGAATCCAATGCTTGTGCAGGAAGGCCCGCAGCACGTCTTCTGACGTGTGGATGTTGCATTGCTTAAGCAAGCCAGCCATTTGCTGCACCGAGTAGCCTCTGCCATGCATTGCCAGCAAGTGCTCGGAAAGCCCCCCCAAGATACCCTGCTCTGCCAGCAGAGCCGGCAGCGTCTCCCGTTCAAGCGCTGCGAGTTTGCTGCGCACCTGCGCCAGCACGTCCCCTGGCGAGGATATGGCAGTAACCGAATGTTTTTGAGCAGCGTGGTTAGTCAGCATGATCTGGTCTATGTAGTGGACAGCAATTGCCTACTGTGAAATAGCGAAGTCACTCACCTTCATGGTGAATGTGCGGGATGAGGCATTGATTTGAGCAACCTCGTTGCGAGGGGCGGTTTTGCTTGCTTTGCTGTTACCGAGGCGTGGCACCACTTCTTTGGTGCGGATCGCTAAGGGGCGACCAACTTGCTGGTACACCAGATCAACATAGCCATCCTTTTCACCACGGAGCCAGTCCCCGGAGTTATAGGCAGAAATAGCGGCACGCAACGCCTTGGTGCCCGGTCCAAATTTCGCAGCAGCTCGTTCGTAGAACCCAGTGAGAATGCGACCACCGGCCGCAATGTTGGTGCAGGGGTCAAACACTTCGCTCAGCGATACGCCCAACTTGCGCAGATTGCGGTCGTTGACCTGGGCAAAACCCAATGACACGGTGTGCCCGTTCTTGATTAGCTCCTGAGACTTGGCAACGGCTGCGTCCAATGTGCCTGGATAGAACGAACGAACCATGGTCTTGCGCACCGACCACGGCAAGTGGACTGGGCCAGCGTCTGCAATCGCAAACTGATGCCCTTTGGACTCCGCAGACACGACGGCGGCCATGGTCTCGGGGTGTACCGTAGGCGCGCAGCGTGCCATCAATTCACTAAATGCGGGATCAACCCCCTGCACTGTCACTTCTTGCGCTTTTGCTGCAAAAGACAGGCACAGTAAAAGACATAGTGGCGTTAGGGCTGGTAGCCAGTTAGCGCAGAGAGCTAAATAACTAGGCTTTGTACATTTTTTAATGATATTCAATGACGGCATATTTACGTTCTAACGGGTGAGCGAGTGTTTTGTGCTCGCAGCCAATTCTCGCTCTTGAATTTAACACAATTTAAACACTTGTAAAACTGTCAAAAAGCGGACACCTCGACAACTTTATCCACAAATGTCGTATCCGCAACCATGGCCCGAATCTGTTGCTTCTCTTCAGGAGAAACCGCCTGCACATGGTTCACATAGCGGCTCTGGCGTCGATCTGTCGCAGGCGTTGTCGTGGTGGTCGCGGGCTCTGTGCGAGTCTCTGACCTTCTTTCCGCTCCAGCGTAAGGAATATCGGTTGCCTGTGGTGCTTTCGCTTGTGCTGGCAATCCAGAATCAATTTTGGCACGCATGGCCTCACGGGCAGTGTGCCATTTGGCTTCGGGGGTATGCGGTTCTGGTGGAGCCTCTAATTCTGGCGTTTCTACGGCGCCCTGTAGGGTCCGTAAAACGTCCGATTTCAAGGGTGGCGCCATGGATGCTCTTGCCTGCAGCGTCGGGTTCTCGTAGTAGTACGCCTTGCGCCCATAAATGGGCGGCTTACCTTTGACAAACAGCACCAAGTCCTGGTCATCTAACGTCAAAAACTCATCCGCTGTGATCAGGTCCCGCGCCGTCTTCGATGTGCCTACCGACAAGTTTCCAGAGTCTATTCCCAACAGCTTGGCGCTGCTGTTAGCACTGTCCTCTGTAACGGTGGTCTTGCCCGTCATGCGGGCAAGCTTTTCGCCGGTTTCCACCTTGTTCGGAGCATAGGCCACGCGGGTTTCCGCCCCAGAGTCGAAGGATTGGTACTGTCCATACAGTTCCTCCAACTGGGCAATATCCTGCACCAAGAAAAACATCCGTATTCCGTAGCCAGCAACATAGCCCAAGGCCTCCTGCAGGATGGGAAGCTTCTGCAGGGATGCTGCTTCATCGATGATGGCCAACAGCGGGTAAGTGTAGGCCGCCACACTGCGACCATCCTTGAATTCCATTTCCGCCGCATTACGACGAATGAATAGGGAGTAAAAAAGTCGTGTCAGCGGCGACATACGAACCATCTGGTCGGATGGCACCACGTAGTACAGCGATACGGGCTTTTTGCCCGTCATCAGGTCACGAACCAAGAAGTCGGAACGGCTGGTATTTTTCGCAACAATTGGGTCAAGGTAGAGCGACAGCAAAGACTTGGCTGTACTCAAAACACCCGAGCGATCCTTGTCCTCCTTATTGAGCATGGTCTTCGCTGCATTCGCCACCATGGGGTGCGTCTGCATGGGTTTGTTGGAAGAATCGACCCACCCCATTTTGTATTCGGGGTCATGGCAGGACTGCATCATGTCCATGAACATCTGCTTGTCACTGTCCCAGTTGGGGTCTCCGAGGTAATTGGCGATACCGGCTAAAGACCCATCTTCGCCAACGTACCGGACATGCAGTGCCAAGGCAGTCATAAACTCATAGCCGGCCTTGTCGAAATAGTCTGTCAAGCCTTTGCCTTCAGGGTCGCAGGCCATCACCATGATCATCTGCGCATCGGCAACGTCGTGAGGTGTAAAAATTCGAATCTCGTCCAGCGGATTCCACTGGGCTCCACTGCCATCGGTGCTAGCCGGCGCAAGTTTGATGATTTGCTGCCCCGCTGCTTTGCGAAAGCCCGAAGTGAGCGCATAAGCCTCGCCCTTCGGGTCATTGACCATCACGGAGTTAGGCCACGTAAGCAGCGTAGGAATGACAAAACCCACACCCTTGCCGGAACGTGTTGGGCAGAACCCGAAAATGTGGGTGTTACCGCCATCACGCATCAGCTTCACTTCCGCAACAACGCTTTTACGAACCTTGAACATGGCGCGGTTCGACGTGTCACGTTTTGGCTTTTTACGGTAGAACTCACGCCAGGTTCCGCGCACCATCACTGCCTCATATCTCCGGTCAAATTTGGGATGGTGTGGGTGGATTACCTTTCCTTTGGAATCCAGCATCACAGACCCCACGATCACTCCAGCAGCCTTATGCCCTCGGGAGTCCACGAATCCTGTTTTGTCAATGTCTTCCCATTCCGCAAAGCGGGCGCTGCCGTGCAGACTGTCCATGCCCTTGGATTGACGCCCCATGCGCTGTGCGACGATCACCGCAAACAGCATGGATAGCACTACCCCTCCCCCTCCTAGGTAGAGCATCGTATGGACGGAGCGTTTGAGGTTTGCGAAGTCTCCATAGCGCATACCCCAAACAATCCAGTCCGTCGGCATGTAGATTGCGATTTGCCCAACCCGCCACAGGGCTTGGCCAAGCTCGCGGTCATAAGCATATTTATTGGCAAACCACTGCGTTGGAATGGACCCAAACATGAGTAAGCCCAACAACAACACCGAAAACGCCACGGCGGACGTTTGCAAAGGGCTGCGTTTCGATTTGAAGTTAAGGAGTTTTGCCATACCAACGCATTTAAAAATAACTGTTTTTCAGATTTAGCTGTGTTTGACCACAACAATATCCGGTTTGATGTTCAGCGTTTTGTACCGATGGTTGCAAGTTCATTCGGGGCAATGTAGGTGCCGTTCTCGATGCGGTACAACGAGACTTCACCATCAGCGGCGCACATCACAGCGCGGCGAACGCGGTAACCACACGCTTGATCGAAATGATTAACAAAACCGAAGGGGCGGCCGATGCCAAGGTGAACGCCAAAATTAAGAAGCGACACCAGGAAAAGAAACTGTACCAGCAGCGGAATGGACGCTGCGACTTGGACCGGCGTCACCTTCTGAATAACGACTAGGGCCTGGGCAAACAAATCCGGCGCGAAGATGAAGCATCCGATAGCAAGCCAGAAAACAACCATCGGAATCGTCGTAAGCAAGTAGTCCACCACCCGCATAGAGACATTCCAAAAATCTAAGAACTGTGCCACGTATAAGCGACTGTCGTAAAAGACTGTTTGCCGGATAGATGCGTAGTCGCCGTCCTTTATTTCACCCACGGTAACACCGTTGATCTGGACTTGCCAGACAGGACCGCCATCAGTGGCCGCAATCCGCGCCTCCAGGTTCTTTTCATACCGGGTAAGCACGTGCCATGCGAGTGTGGTCAAAATGGTGGTTATGAGAGAAAACGCAAACAGGTCCGAGGAGCGATGCGGAACAGTTAGCACGGCGGCGGCAATGAGTGATGTTAACCACACCATCACCGCAACGGTCTTGTGCCTGCGGTGAAAGGTTGCAGTGTCAGTTAGAAACTGTGTGAGTTGGGACATGCTTTTCTCCTTACGTTGTTAGTCAATTTGTCTTGTGGGTTCTCACAGCCAAATCTGAATACCCAAAATAACTTACTTTTGCAGCAAAAGTTTTACGCAGGTGATTGCGTATATAGCTTCCACACATCGCTATTGCCCTCAACGACAGCACGCACCTTCCGGGCGGTTTCCTCGTAGTCGTCCAAGGTAGCATGGCCCAGAGGTGAAAAGTCCGGCTCCTGGGCAGACAGACAGTTGTACGCCGCCAGATCGTCCTTGGCGATCACCACCCGCTGCTCAACGCGCGGACTGACGCCTTTACGCCCTCCTACTTTGGTTTCACGGAGTTGGCCAGACACCAGAAACACCTCTTTGCCATTCAAAATCATGAAAACAACCTTTTCAGTTCATTAAATAATAACATTTTGCATCAATCCCGTTCCATAACGGGCTCTATCTCCAAAATTTGACCTTTGCCTTTGGAATACCGGATCGTGATCACCTCACCTGTCTTGAAGTTGCCCTGCAATCTGCTCAATTCGTGGCGGATGGTCTGGCCGCCGCGCCCGGTCTTTTGGATCAGTGTTCCCTCATGCACCGCCAAAATCTTGCCGCAATATTCCCCCGCATCCAGATCCGCAGGCGTGGCCTCTTCAATCACCATTGCTGAAAGATTCACAGCTTGCTTTTCTTCCATTTCAATTTCATCCACCGCTTCGTCAAAGCCCATGGCGCGAAGTTTTCGCTTCTGAGTGGCGACCGCGCCCATGAACGTCATCATTTCGTGCGGCTTTACTGCCGCCAATGATGTCGATTTGCGAAGAGCCCGCTGCACTTTGCCGTGTTCTGCAATTGCGCTTTGCAGCGTGCTAAGTTGACTAAACGGCTTTCCGATCTCGCCTTTGAGCTGATTGACTTCAGTTCGTGCTTCCTCAATATACGCCTGGCACTTCGACAACTGCTGGTCGAGGCCTGCGCCGAAATTTTCCATGCGCGTCACGAGGCCTGAGCGTGAAATAACTTCCAGATACTTCTTCTCGCCATCCGGCAAGGTCATCTCAAAGTCCTTGCCATCACCTAGCGCTCGAAACGTGAATTGAAGGCCCTTATAGACCAGTATCTTGGTCGAATTGGACACTCGCAGGCTTGCACCGATTTCATCAATTGTTTCCATGATCTCTTCCTTGTCGAGCAAAGGCCGTCCATTGAAAGATGCAATGGACGTTGCGCTGTCGCGCTGGGCCACCAGCGTTTGAACCTGCTCCAGGCGCTTGGGTCCGTACACGTCCACAAACTTCTGATTGCTGCGCATCCGCGACTGCAAAGTAAATTGACCGTCCAGGTGCGCCCTCTCCAGCAGCCTAAGACGCTTGACCTCGTTGCTCAGTTGCGTTTCCTTGAGAATCAGGGGATTGCCTGAGGAGGCCGCTTTCATGTCAGCCGAATTGGAGGCCTCGGAGACCACATCGTCCATTTCGTTGATGCCGCTGTAGTTTCGCAATTGTTCAATGCCCGCCGCCTTGTGTTCCACAATCTGCCAGCGGCGCGTGTCGTATGTCTGGGCCGTCGCATAACGAAACACGAAAAGTTCAAACCCTTGTGGATCTCGCTCGTACAGCTTGTTCCCGCGTCGTATGCCCCGCCCTTCCCTTTGTTCCAGATCGGATGGCCGGTAGGGTGCGTCGATGTTGTGTAGGCCTACGATGCGCTCCTGCACATTCGTGCCGGCGCCCATTCTGGGGGTGGAACCAAAGAAGTAGCGCACTTCACCAGCATTAACTCGCTTGAAAAGTTGGTGCTTCGCCTGAGGGGTGTCGTGGTCGTGGATAAACTCGATTTCATGTTCGGGCACACCAGCAGCCATTAGCTTGGCTTTCATGTCGTCGTAAATCGAAAATCCCGCATGACCGGTTACGCCTTCCACGTCCTGCAGGCTGATTTCCACGTCGGCCGCATCGCCATTTTTGTCCAAGGCATGCTCATTGCGGTAGTCGTCAATTTCATCGGAACCAATGGGACGCGACTGTTCACGCATTTCCAGCCATCGCTCCTGGCCAAGTTCACGGCTCAGGAAGGCATTGACGAATTCGTGCGCCGTAGTTTTGGACTCAAAACCCTCCTTCATGAGTTGTCCGGTCATCGCGTCGAACATGCTGAACGACCGCGACTTGCCTTTACCCTCTGAAATCAGGTAATACGGGTAACTCTCCAGGTCCTTCGCCGTGTGCAACGTGCCTTGCTTGTGAAGCAGCGCTCCGTCAGGGCCGCGCACGTAGAGGCGTTTTTCTTTGGATGCCATCTTGGAGCGAGCAGAGA
>JAZKHK010000118.1:24183-27258 GCA_040385425.1 Pseudomonadota bacterium
CAGGTTGCGGACAGCATGATTAACCTTGCTGTTCGGGTCATCCGGTGCACTCGGATCGATCAACCGATAATCCAAACCAGCCTTGTTGGCCAAACTGGTTAACGACAGTGCATTGATCTTCCCCTTGGTTGCGCGCGTCAACTCACGTACCCTTTCAAACTGGCCAATAAGGGAATTGGGGTCAATCTTCATTACTGGAGTGATGGCGCTCATGGCCGTCATATACGCCGCCTCTTTTGCCGTGTCGTACCGGCGAGCACCAACGCGCTGAATGCCGTTGTCATCCTGCTGCATCACGAAGCGCCCCGCCTCATCCTTATGGATGCGGGTAGGCATAAGCAGGTTGACCTCGAACTTGATATCTCCCTCCTCGGTGCGCTCGATCTCAGGCACCCCGAAATACTGCTCCTGCAGGGCGGAGCGCGGAACCACAACATTGATGGGCCGCCCGGTCGCCAATTGAGGGACGGGAAAGACGCGACCTTGAGCAATTTCCTGGGCCTTGAGATGCTTGAGCGTGATTACGTCCGCAAAGCTGCGGTACTCACCCATGAGGGAACCCAGATTCTTGAACTTTGCGAATCGCTGTGAAAGGCGGTAGCCGGTTCCCGAGGGGGCAACTTCGTAGACGTTTTGTACGTCTCCATATTGTTTGGCCCAGGCATCGAATGCATGCAGCCCCTGGCGCCTCAGGTGCGCGTACTGCATGTAGCGCTGCATCGTAAACATCTCGGCAAGTGAGTTCGACACTGGCGTGCCGGTTGCCGTAATGAGTGGTGCGTTCTCTCCGAAAGTCTTTTTTAACCACCGAATTTTGACGAACAAGTCGAAGGCCTTTCCTGACCCTGCCGGGTTGCCTAGACCAGCCACCCGCGTCATTTGCGTGGTGTACATGAGGTTTTTAAACTCATGATGCTCATCAATTGCAAGGCAATCCACACCCAGATCCGCAAGGTCCACCACCTTGTCCTTCTCCCCCGATTTCTCGACCATGCGTTTGATCTTGGCTTCCAGATTGACTTTGATCTTTTCCATGTCGCGCACCACATGTCTGTCACCACGCGAACGCTTCATGTCCTCGATGGCGCTGCCGATGTCGCGTATCTGTTCCTCCAACACATCCACCTCAGCTTCCAGCGGCAATGGAATCTTTTTCAAGGACGAATGCCCAATGATTACCGCATCCCAATTGCCAGTAACAACTTTGGAGAAGAAGCGTTCCCGGTTGTCTTTTTCAAAATCTTCTGGTGTGGCAGCCAGGATATTGGCGCCCGGGTACAACTTGTAGAAGTCGCTACGCCACTGGAGGGTGAGGTGATTCGGCACCGCCAGCATGGGTTTCTTGGCAATGCCCAAGCGACGCATTTCCATCACCATCGCCACGATCTCAAACGTCTTGCCGGCACCGACCACCTGGTCCAGCAGGATATTGCGGTCTTGCAGGCCTCGCCACACGCCATTCTTCTGATGGGCTAGCAACGTGATAAGAGGGCTCATGCCCGGCAAGGTCAAATGCGAACCGTCGTATTGGCGCTCTCTGGTGCGGTTGAAGCGCTCGTTGTAGATCCCGGCCAGTTCCTGGGCTCGATCTGGATCTGCCCACAACCACGAGTCCCACAGGGCTCGGATTTTTTCCGAGCACGCACGAGCGGCTTCAGTTTGTTCTTCATCCACCACATAGGTATCTTTGCCGTCGCGGTTGACCGGTTTGCGCACCACAAGGGCACGGCTGTTCATGGATGCATGCAGAATATCCGACGCGCCCATGCCCGGCGTTCCATATTCATTGTTGTTCTTGGTATAGACAACGCCCGATTTGCCGTGCTCCATCCATTGCCCGGTCGCCTTCACGTAGCTGTAGGAGATCGAGCCACCTGAAACCAATTTAGCAAACTCGGAGAAATGCTTTGGCCCAATCCAGGAGGCCCCAATGGACGCATGAATTTCCGAGGGCAACTTGTCCACCGGAATAACCTTCTTAAGCGCCTCGACGTTGCGCGCCAGGCTTGGATCAAGTTCGGCGGCCTTACTGGCTTCGGCAAGTCTGGTTTTCACATCGCCAGCCAGGTACTCATCCGCTGTGACAAGTCCTTTAACTGGGTCCACAAAAAGCAGATCCCCCAGTTCGTCCAGAATTGCTTTCTCATCTTTGCCATAGGCCCGTTGCATGTAGGCCATGTCAACGTCGCCCCGGTAGTTCAAGGAATGCAGCAGCGCATCCTTGGCGGTATGGACAACCTCAATCTCACCCGGTGGAAACAGCACGCGCCGCTGAAAAATATCCGCCTTGACTGCACGCGAAGGCCTGGGCTCCATGCCGTTTTCCTGCGCGTAGGCCGGAGTGATGGCTTTCTCGTAGTCAAACTCCAGCGCCTGCAAGAGCGCGGATTCAGTGTCATCGAGAAAAAGACGCCGATTCGTTGGATCATTGACGTAGCCATATTTACCTTTGAAGTCGTCATACAGGCGATTCAGGTACGTCCGGCCAGATTCAATGTCGTGGTCACTGGCTGAAGAGCGTTCCATCTTCATCTGACGGCGCAACGAATCGCGCAAGCGAACCATGCCAGTCATGCGCTCCAGGGCCTTGTCGCTGGGTGCAACCCACTGCACCGCGCGGTGCTCGCCATCCAGATCCGGGAGTCGTTGCCACACCTCTTTGCCCTGCAGGAAGAACGAACCTTCCTTCGCAAACTCGGGCAACTCCACCGCCTGGCGCTCCAAATCCGCCACCGAGCGCTCCATGCTGGTGTAGATCCCTGTTGGCAATGCATCGATCCACTGGTCTAACTGTTGCGCCAAGTCGCCATTGGCCTTGACTGTGTAATCGTCCGACCGGAATGCGCTACTTTGCACCGCGTGAGCCCCCAACACGTTCTGTGGGTTGTTCACAAAGTAACTGTTCACACTAATCGGCACCTGGTCGCCCGTCTCGTGGCCGTAGGTGTCATTGACCTTTTTAAAGTGGTCGAGGTCCAGCAGCATCAGCGCGGTGTTGAACTGGCCGTCCTCCAGGCGCCGCGAGACTTCGTCCTCCATCGCCCGCCGGTTGTACAGTCCGGTCAAGTGGTCGTG
>JAZKHK010000118.1:27268-61172 GCA_040385425.1 Pseudomonadota bacterium
TGTTCTCGATAAGCACATCCGTAGCCTGCAGCCAGTCGGGCATCTCCTGCTTGCCCAAGATATTGCGATAGTCCAGCCGCTTGAAAATAAGAATGTCGGTAACGACCTCAGTGTTGGCAGAACTTTTGAACGCCGTATCGGGCAGGCGCACGGCTGACACAAGTTCTGCTCTGCGCGAGATCCACAGCCGCACATGAGGATCAAGCTTGTCCAGGAAGTTGTGCGACACGACCATGGACATGAGGCCACCCGGGCGCACCAGTTCAATGCTCTTGGCAAAGAAAAAATTATGGATCGACCAACCCGAAAAGGCGCTTCCGGCTTCGTCTGTCAACACCTGGTTGCCAAAAGGTGGATTGCCGATGGCCAAGTCGAAATAGCCGGACGGCTTGTTGTAGGACTGAAAGCCTGTGGCCTTTGAGATTTTTGCGCTTGGATAAAGCGTGGCCGCGATCTGGCTGGTCAGGATATCCAGCTCAACGCCGTGCAGATTGGATTGCCGGCGCATCTCCGGTGGCATGGTGCCAAAGAAGTTGCCAACGCCCACAGACGGGTCAATGATGCGACCGTGCGTAAAACCCACACGTTCCAATGCCAAGTACATGGCATTGGTGATGACGGTGGGCGTGTAGAAGGCGTCGAGCTGGGAGCGGCTGGCCGCAGCCCATTCCGCATCAGAAAGCAACTGGCGAAGTTGCTGGTATTGCTTGTTCCAGTTTTTATTGTCGGGGTCGAAGACACCCTTCAGGCCGCCCCAGCCCACGTAGCGGGCTAATTGGCGCAATTCATCGCCTACGGCATGCCTTCCCTCCACATCCAGGGTGCGCAGCAGCTCGATGGCGCGCAGATTGTCCTGGAACTTTTCAACCAGACCGCCCTGCCCGATGCGGTCATCGTCTGTCAGCACATAGTCTGTTGACTCCCCGGACAGCGGCGCGGGAACTGGCGCCGCCGATGATGTTACGCCAGGGGTGGCGGGTTCTCCGGTACTCCGTGCATCTGAAGGATCTCGCGCTGGCTCAAGTGCTGCAGGCCCGTCTCCTCCGCCAGCACGTCCTTCTCCAGGTTCATTTGTGTTTCCAGCGCCTGCATGAAGCTGCCCGCCTCGACGTGTTGACTCGTCAGTTCCGGCCAGCCCAGCGTCCACCTGTTCGCGATGCTGATCGCTATCGACCCCATGCACTCGATCTGCAGCGCCATTCCCGGCCCGAAGACTTCCCGAAAGTTCAGTATTTGCATTTTGCGTAGCCCCCGTATTTGCCGACGTGGCGGCATTTAGTGAATTAATTAATGTACTGGATTCTACAGAAAAGCCCTTTGCTGATTCTGTCTGCCTCTTTTGATGCAGTTCTGCACCAGTAAGACTGGCTCTTGCCGCTGCAACCAGGTCAGACTGTACGCTGGCAAGGAGTGTGCGGCGGTTACTGTCAGAAGAGAGCGCAAAGCCTGAAGCCAGCAACGTGCGCCTGACTGCGTCCACCTTGAGAGTGTTCAAGATGGCAATGGCCCTCACCAGGGAGCCATCCTTAAGAGCCTCATTGAAAGCGACGGCTTCAGGGGGAACCCAGGCACCTTGCTTGGTAAGGATCGGGGGGGCGGAATTTTGTGTTTCGGCCTCATCGACCGTCCCAAACATATCAAACTGCATTGAGCCTCCAAACTGCGTGAAATAAGCTGTTCGCTGGGTTGAATCCAGACGTTTAACAGTTATTTAACAGTTTAGAAGGTGTTAAAAATATGCTGTCTTATATAGTTTGCAATCGTGCAATGCACCCCATAAATAGATTGCTAGGGGCTCTTTCTACCTTGCCAGATGCATTGTTTTTTCCAGGCCGCGCACAGCGCCGATGCCGCCCTGGTAACGAATGTCCACCACATCGCCTACCTTGAGATTGGCACTAAGCAATTGGCCAATGTGATGCACAGTTTCACCATCCCGGTTGATGCGCTGTTCAACCCAGCCATTCCCAGCATCAACCACTTTGCCAGAATACGTGCCTTCGCAAGTCACGTTGTCTCTGTCGAACTGGTGGCGTTTCGTCAAGGGAATGGTTTGAATCTCCAGCTCGGGATTGCGCATGCTGTCTGCGACCATGATTGTCACGCTTTGCAGGTCTGTAATGGAGAGCGGTCTGATTTGCTGCTTGCAACTCGCTTCAAAGGCACGCTGACTGGCGCGGGCAAATTGCAGTTGCCAGGGCTGAATCGCTTCGCTGGCAAAGGCGAAAATCTCTTCCGCACGAATCAGCAAGGGGCTTTCCGAATACAGTTCATTGACCATCCCCCACAAGATGGCCAACTGCGGGTCGCCCTGCGATTTGATGATCCCACTCAAGACGGATTGTTTGTCCTGTGGCGAGAGAGTATTGATTCCAAAGTGTCCGAAGAGTTCGTGCCTAAGTAGTCCGACAAGCTGGTTGTCGTCACGAATGTTGGCAAAGTAGATGTCGCAGCCTGCGTGGGGGTTGGCTGTCGTTGCTGGGGAATACGCGCCTCTGGCGCCTTTGTACTGGTCATGTCTTGCTTGGGGTCCATACAAGTCCTCAATGGTCGGAACTATTTTAAATCTTACTTGCCGCGCTGCGGGGTACAGGTCACGAAACTCGCTGACGAGTTCCCAGCAACGATTCTCGGATAAGGCCATCCTACCGGCTCAACCCGCGCTGGCGCTCTTTCGCAGCTACCGTGCCACGGCCATCCTTGTAAAGAATATCTGTGACCTCGCCAGCATTGACCGAACCTGTCAGGTCTTTCAGGGAGTGCAGCACGGTCTCACCGCCACGACCGACCTTTTGGGTTACGACGCCATTGCCCACACTGAGGATTTTGCCGCTGAACAAGCCAGACAACTGCGTGCGGCCGGATGCCACACCCTGTTCTGGTTCCTGCTTTCCCCACTGTCCTGCTTTATGCAAAATGCCCTGCAGCTCCAGATTTGTGAAGGGCACGGTCATGCCGTGGTCACGAAGCCATCCGGCAACATTGGCGAACACGCTTTTCATGAATCCAAATTCAACCTTGACTTCGCCCTTGCCATCCAAGCACATTTCGCCTGCCCTGGCGACTATTTCCTTGGTTTCCTGATCTGGGGGGAGCGTTCCGTAACGGGTGCGGATGTCGTCAGCAATGCTGCAGATCGTTGGGTCACCACCGGTTTTCAATGCCTGGATACCAGTGTGCAACTTGGAAAACCCATAGTCACCCAGCATTTCCTCCAGGTCGTGATGCATCACACATTCGTGCGCCATGACCTTTTGCAATTGCTCAATACTCGCAACATTGCTGGCCACCACATAAACCGTTCCCTCGTAATACGCCCCGTCAGCATGAGGATAAACATCAAAATCCAGCTCAGCCGTTGAACCGACCACCACCACGGGGGGCATCGTCTTCCATTGGCCTCTCATTCGCTCAATTTCAGCATGCAGTGTTGATAACGGTAGGGATGGGAGTGTCTGGCTGGCACCAACCGAAAACAACGCCGGGCCGCGTTCTGTCTCGCGAACGCGGAGTGTCTCTATCAGATTCCCAAACGCTGCGTTTATTGCCTTGCGGTCTTCGCCCACAGGAACAGTCCTGCGCTCATGAACGCCGGTAGTCAGGTAAGTGTTCAATTCCGCCTTGGCATCAAGCCGGTCTGCTAAGTAGGCGTCAAATGCTCGTGCGAAGAGTTCGCACTTGGTGGACCAGTAGGGCTTGCCGCCCTTCTCATCATCCATTTGGGCAGCATTGCGGACGTACTCCGTTGAGACCATCCTAGGTGGGCGGTCAGTCTGCGGCTCAGGTTGGCTCGCGCGGAACGCCAACGAATGCAAATTCGCCTGCAGACCCTTGAGGTTGTCGAGCGGATACAACCGGCCGTGTTTGGTCTTGTACAAATCTCGCATGCTAACCAGGACCGGCGAAAGGTAGGTGCTGCTGCTGACCGCCACAGAGCCCTCGCCCAGCTCGCCGGAGCGCACCTTGGCCGCCAGCACATCAAAATCCTGCTCCTGGTCTTTGAAGTCGCGCCGAATGGCGGACAGCCAGCTCTCAATATTCTTGCGTGTCCGCGCATTGCTGGACTCGATATTGGCCTGGGCTTCTTCCACAGTTTGTGGTCGCTTGGTCATTTTCTCCATGATGGTTTTGAATGCAGCGACAACCTCGGGGCGCGTATCCCCAAACCGAGGCACAGTGACCTCCACAAATTTATTGCCTTCACGCTGATGCAGCGTTCTGGTAATGCCCAGTTCGGCGTGCTCACTCAAATACGGTGTTGTGGACGTACTAAGCCCGCCCTGTGTCGCATAGTAATGGTCAACAGCATGGGCATACTCGTGCCCTAGGAATCCTGCGCCAGACTCGCGCGTCATGTTGATCTCATTCACCCCTGGCACAAAATGCGCCGAAGCACGACCTCCATGACCCTGTGCACCAATCGCAAGTCCCAACATCCCGTTGAGCGAAATTGCTTTGGGTGGAATGCCCAGCGTTTCAGCAAGGTCATGGAATGAATCGTAGGCATGGTTTAAATGCAGTTGGGCTTCTGCTCGTGCTGCAGGATTTTTTAACCAATTCCCGAAATTGACACCTTTTAACGAGAACTCTTCCAGAAGCCTCTCGCTACTGATGTCTTCACCTTCCATGCGGCGGCTCGGACCGACGCGCTCAGCAGATTCAACCTTCACGCCCTTGTCGCTTATGTCGGCCTTACCCTTTGCTCCACGGGCCTTTTCCTTCGCAAAGGAGATAGCTTTTTCTTCGGTGTCGAAGCTGCCCAGCATGCGCCGTTTATCGAACAAGACGTAAGGTTTAACCGCGGCCTTCGCCTGCTCTGCATCGGCTTGCGTCTTGAAGTGATCGATGTAGTTTTTATCAATGTAGAGTGCGAAGACTCCAGCTTCCGGCGACCGAACATGACCCTCGGGATGATCGAGCAGCCGCATGCCCTGCACTTCCCAGGCCTCTCGCTTTTTAGGCCATCCTGCATCAATGGCCTTGGTCGCGCGCTTGACTTCATCATAGCCAGGCTGCAAGGCTCCCAGCAATCTGTTTCCACCAGCGAGCATGAAGGCTTCGCGGTTCTCTCGCCAGCCCTCTGGGAAAATATATTCCAAGAGATTTGCGGGCTTGATCAGTTCGGAAATCTCGATTCTGCGGCCGAGCATCGCGCCAGTCTGTTTGATGTTGCTTTGGGTCCAGGCCAGCAATGCGTCTTTGTCGGTTTGCCACTTTCCCACGCCCGCCTCAATACGCTGTAGGATCTCGAAATACTGTTGCAGCACCTGGTCATCGAGTACGGGTCGCTGTGTGGTTGGCGCGGGCTTGGGCGCAATGCTGTCATACACCTGCTTGACGATATGAGCCACAATGGGCTGCATACCTTCGTCTATGAGTTTTTGATAGTCGGGCTTGGACCAAATATTGGCTTTCGTCGTTTCTCGTACCTTAAGGGCATCATTCATGCCTGCTACGTCAGCCCAACGGTACGCTGTGCGAATGTGGTTGCGCCGGTTAGCTACCAGTTCTTCGCCGGCATCGCTGATGATGTTGGAACCCATAGGCAATGAAGATGCTGCCACGGCAGGTTCAATCATTGCTGCAGTTACTTCCGATGTTGACTCCACAGCAATGTGGTCACCCCGGTCCTCAAACATATCAAGCTGCATAGTGTCTACCGCTATCAACGACTCACACCCCGAGATTGCGACAGCTCTTGGGCAACCCGCATTTGCCCACCCTTATAAGAAATGTCAGCATTCTGGCCTACCTCTGGTATGGTCGCAAAATCCTTCAAACGGTGAACCGTGGCATGGCCCCGTCCCAAAGATTGAATCACCAAGCCGGTCTTAATATTCACATCCAAAATTTTCCCTGAGTTCAGGGTATCTGCACGGGTTCCAGACAAACATTCATGAATTTTTTCATCAGTGACAGCCACTCCCAGCTTTTCCCACACGGAGCTGCCAACTTTCTCTACCACCCATTGCTTCCCTTTGTCGCTTTCTTCAACGGAATTACCAAAAAGGTCTTCTAGTTCATAGGCAGACACGGCGTCATGGCCTTCAACGCTTGCCCCTGCCGATATCGTTGCCTGCTCGATAGCTTGAAACTGAATACCGGTCTGCAAATCTTGCACGCGACCTGTCATGACCTTGCCCAGGAAGTTCTTGGCGCCTTTCAACCAATCGGAAATTCCAAGACGTTCCCCACTCAGTTTGACCATAATTTCTTTGTCACCGGATTTGATCGCGTTTTCAAAGTGAGCAGCCTTTTCAGTATTTTCTCGCATCAGGCTTCCTATCCCCATAGTTACGGCGCCAGCCACTGCTGTGCCTAGCACTACTACAGTTGCGACAGGCAATACCGCCGTCCCTATAGCCACGGTCCCTAAACCGGCCAGCGCGGTGGATGCACTTGCTAACAGGCCTGCAGAACCCAACGCAACTGCCTGATTCGCCATTGCTACGCCCATGAGGCCCACAATGCCACCCATGCCCATCGCAGCACCCGTGATCGTGGTTCGGTCCTTCATCGCCTTGCCGCTGACTTGATCCACCAAATCCCATCCTTGCTTGTGCGAATTTGCCAGCATCATGCAATTGGCGGCGTTAACCAGTTCGGCCTCTGCACGCAGGCCAGTCAGCATTTTTGAAAACACATTGTTCTCCTTGTGAATAAATTAAGCAGACACGCCGGCACCAGCGTTTTGCAATGCCGCGGCAAACTTGGTTCCGTCCACGAAAAACTTGTGGATCGACTCATAGTTCCTGTCAGCGAGTTTTCCGCATTGCGCGGTAGCTGTCTCGAAATTCTTGACCATGATCTCAGACATGCCAATAACGTATTGGGCATTTTCTGCATCGGCCTCAGTGATTGCCAATTCGCTGTGGAGCCGTAGCGATAGGTCAAAAACAGCCATATGAAATACGGACATCAAGTTGGCCATAACAACGCCATACAGCGCATCGGCTTGCTTGCGCATACCCGGGGGAAGCGCAGCCGTAGATTGCACTGCTGCCGGACTGCCGAGCTGGTATGACAATACGGTTCTATCTGTGATGATGGGGGCCGGGAGTGCTCCTTCCAGAAGTTTGCCAAATGCTGCAATGCGATGGCAGGTGTCCTCGGTGCACAGGCGTTCATGCCCCAACAATGCGGAATACAGCATGACCTGCTCAAACAAAGCTTTCAAGGTCTCTTGATCATCAAGTGCAAATGCACCGGACTCGAAAGCCTCCTTGATCGACAACAAATAGAGTCCGAACCCTTGATTAAATTGAGTATTTGCCATACTGACTTTTAATATTCTTGGTGATCAATTTAACGTCCCAGGTCCTGTCCGGGCTTGACCAACTCCGTGACCACACCGCGCCCATTCTTGAATTTCACGGAGAGCTGGTCATTAATCGAGGGGGTTTTGTCCAGCGTGCGAACGTCATGGATCACAATGTTCTTGCGCCCTGTTTCTTGCGCGACGTGCATTGCACTGGCAGCTACCACCTTACCCAAATACTGCTTGTCGCTCGGACCAGAGGCCTCAATGGACTCATAACCCTTTTGGTGGATAATTCCACGCAGGGTCATCTCCGACGCTTCCGCTCCAATGCTGCTCAGGCTGGCCAGCGGCTTGGTCTTGTTCTGTTGCTCTTCGAGGGAATAGCCCATGGCAATGGCCTTGGCACCCAGATCAAATTCTTTCGCCAATGAAGCCATGATTTCAGCACTGGGGAACATCGCGGTGTACGTGGATTCTTTTTCCATGTAGTCAACGGCCAAGCAGCCAGAGCCCAAGTCGATGTAAGGGGACTTGACCAGCTTGCGCAGAGGCAGGGCGTTAATAGATTTGGGGGACGCAGCGCGAACATCCATAGCCCGTTGCACCATGTCAATGTCCAGGTCATGCGCTTTAACGAAGCGATCAAAACTGATCATGCCGTTGAACCGGATAATTTGTTTGTTGCCCTTGTCATCAGCAACAGACACGGCGAGGTCTTCGGTTTCAGGATCAATAAATGCATCGGAAATCGTCGCCTTTTCCAGCGACTGCACGACCTGACCGGTGCCACGGTAATACGTCACCATCACGTCCTCACCAAGTTTTGGCAGTTCCTGCAGGCGCCGGTTTTCGTGCGTAACCACCTCACCCTCTTTGGTTTGTTGAATCGTAAAGTCAAAGTCTTGAGCCACTACGACACCCAAGGATGTTTCGCGGGGTATCACGTCCATGGCCACGCCAGCACGGGTGAGGGTCGATCCCAGCTTGCGAGACAATTCCCGCTGCTTGTCTAACTCAGCCACGATCCACGGATGAGTCATGCCCTTGGTCAGCATCGTGTAGTCATCAATCACCGCGCCTGATTGGACGCCTTGTCCAATGGAGGACTCAAGAACTGCGGACATCCACGAGAAACGCAAAGCGACCAGCTCCGCTACTTTCAAGTTGTCCCGGGCGTTCAGAGGGTTGAGCTGTAGTTTCTCGGTCAAGGCATAGACCATCACATCCTTGTAGGTGTGCTCCTGAGCATCAAGCGACAAACCTTTCGCAACGGGGCCGTTCAAGTACACCGAGTAAGAATACACGTCGGCGGCCGGTGCAATGGCTGGGAAACGGTTTATGGCCCCTGTCGGGCGAACGGACTCCGCGAAATCCGCAAAGGTCATTTCAAAAATGTTATTTGGTGGGGTCGCCATTTTGATCCTGTCTGTATTAAAAAATTAGATGAAAACGGCATGTATGACACATGCCATACCGCTATCGGGCGGTTCCCTCGCGCCCTGTACGCCCGGACTGGGTGATGTTCATATTGCCCTGCTGAAATTCAATGCGAATTGCAGACCTTGGCGCTGGCCGTTCCTGCCCTGCCGGCATTTCAGAAAATGGCACGACGATGGCCGAAGTTCTGGTAGTCTTGATCAAACTTGCACGATGATCTTGTGCCACCACAGTACCGAAATATCGGCCACACTGGCGGTCAGGTTGCTCCACCTTAAACTCCATTGCTGCGGCCTGCATTTCAACAGTAGGCGCGTTCACATCCAAACCTTT
Source organism: Pseudomonadota bacterium (assembly GCA_040385425.1). Lineage (GTDB taxonomy): Bacteria > Pseudomonadota > Gammaproteobacteria > Burkholderiales > Burkholderiaceae_C > Rhodoferax. Next base: position 36,300 of record JAZKHK010000118.1, read on the forward strand.
GTCCACCAATAGCTTGGTGATAATGTGCGTGCCAATCTCTTTTGCATGTTTGGAAATAGTGCCGCTCTCAATGGTGTGCACTATGGCCTTCGCCGAGTCCAAGGAAAGTACGCCCTGCAGAAGCCGCTGCGTGCTGTCAGGAATCCATTCGCTCAAACGCAAGGCGCGGTCGCCAGCGGACCAGGCCTGCAAGCCCGCCTTGGCAGACTCGACTGCTACCGCCTGCGAAGCAGCAGCATGCAATTGAACCACCTCGGACATGGGCAGAGAAACCTCGAATTTTCCGGGGATGCCGTCGAATCCAAACCCTAAAATCCCACGTTTCATACCTTGCCCTGCGATCATCAGCAGCGCATCGCGCTCAGTGTGTGGCGCGTCTCCCAGCATATCCACGCGCAAACTGGATGACTGAAAGACACTTTGAACCGCTTTGGCCGCAGCCAAGTCGCCCTTGAAATTGGCTGCATCAAAATCCATCGTGGTGTACGGCTCAGCTTTTGCTGCAAAAGTAAAGGGGCCGTCCTGCATGGCTCCCGAAGGCCTGGATTTGCCACTCAGGGCAAAACCGTCTACTTTGCGGGCTAAAGCGGTTTGAATGCTGGGTCGAACGTCAGCAAAAATCGCATTTCGCCCTTGAGAAACCAATGCGGCATCTACCTCGAAACCGACACCACGCAGTGCCGCAGCCATGGTCTGTGCATTCATGGCTTTGAGAAGCGCGGAAACACGCTCAGCCGAGCCCTGCTCCAAGGCAGATTTCAGCGCCATCACCACGGTAGGAGCTTGCCCGGATCGTTGGTAGCTGGCGTTTTGGTTTGATGAATGAAGGCTGGTTTCCATTTGGGCATGCCCTATCGTCTTGATGTTTTTAACATATATTTAACACTTGTATTCTAACCACATTAAACACTTTAACAATTATGTTTAGCGTTCATGGGTAGCGGCACGCGGTGCCCGCGAGTAGGCTGGCCGCTCAAGCGTTGCGGCCGGCAAAAGTCGCGCTAATTCGGGAACCTTGCTCAGGCACTCGCGGATCGCTTTGGGGCCTTGCGCTTTCGCCAGATCGTTCCAATCGGTCGGGCGCCCGTCCACTGAAGCGAACTCTGGTATCGCCAGCACTGCTTGGGCGTATCCTTCTCCACGATCCAAAGACTGCAATGCCGTGCGCCCGGCCTCCAACCCACGGTTGCAAAACCTTGCACTTGACATGCGTGTTTCACCCTCAATGTAGGCCTCGATTTGTATCTCGCGCACTTCGGTTGAGTCGTTTTCCCGAACCAAGTTCATACAGTAACGGCCAAACGGAGCTTGATGCCACTCGCCATCTGCAATGGCATCGCCGAGGGGAACCAGGCGGCTGCCATTGGGACCCGAAAGCACTTCCACCACACTGCCGCTTTGTGCATGCGGATTCACGCCTAGTTGCCTTGACAAGTAACCAAGGCTTTGCTCAATGTGAAACTGATCGTCATCAATGGCCAACACTGGAGTGACATGACGGGGCAACTGGCTTGCACATTGAGCCACGACGGTTTCGAGGTTGCCGGCGTCGAAACAGATCACCATGGGCAATCCTGTTCCGCTGCGAAAGGAGGCCCCGGTGGCTACGCCTTCTCCAAATGCAACGCCCGACGTACTCGGATGCTGCAGCAAGTCAGTGAGAGATGAAGCACCCTGTACCAACATGGTTCCCTTCTTCTGGGCCCCGCGCATGAACATCTTCACCGAACCATCCCAGTTGATGGCCTGTACGGCACGTACCTCTCCATCAGCCCTGCACATGGGGACTATCAAATAGTCCCCATCGGGGCGCACCATGCTGGCGCCGCTCTCTCCATGAAACTCTTCATACTCCAACAAAACGGACCCAGGCACACGGCGCAGGCCTTCAGCGCTGATACCTTTTTTCAAAACATATCCATGGCCGTCACCGGGTGTGCTTCTCGCAAGGATTTCCTTTGCATGTTCCGCAGCCTGATCATGTGATCTTGCTTGCTTGCGCACGGCCTCCGCCTCGCGCTCAAGGGTTTTTGCGCGCAAACCCGCCTTCTGCTCAGGGGTCAATAGTGCCCCCTCGTATTGCCACGGAAGTGCTACGCCAGTGTGATGATTCATAATCATCCCAGTCGGAGACGCCCCCTCAGTCCTGGGAAGCGACAGCACGTAGCTGCCTGATTTGTTCGCCTTGCTTTTTTTGGTGTTGACACTCACGTTGTGCCATTCACCATCCGCCACAACCGTTTTGGTATCCAGGCCCTGCGATGCCATTTCCTTCGAGAACTCCTCGATCACCATGTTCTCTGCGGCAGTGGCCCCCAGGGAATAAGATCGTGGGTCCCATTCCCTAAAACGCTCAAGATTCAGGCCTTGGGGCACGAACCAAACCATTTGAGGCGCATACCAGCGAGCGCCCAATTGCTTAGCGCGGTCCTTTTCGCCGAATGGAACGGCCAGGACTGCCTCCCGCTCTGCAAACAAGGCCTCCATGCGTGCGTTGCTGCCATCGTTGGCTTCATTGGTCACGGTGGTGCTCCCTCCTGGCGCACGCTTGGCGCGTGCAATTGTCTCTGTCATTTGCAGCTCGGCCGCTATCGATTTAACGTGGCCCATGACGGCGGCTGCAAGCAACTCCCCGTCCTTGACGCACTCAAAGAAATACAACGGATCAGTGCTTAATTTTCTGGTCCACTCACCCGCAAATTCGGAGAATTCATCGTTGGCAAGAGGTAGTTCGGCTTGAACTTCCAGCAGGGACATGGCCAGCTTCACCCGCAAAGCATTGCCGGCAGCGTCGGCATTGCCCAACTCCGATTGCATGGAGTCCAGCCACCCTCGCACGGCTTCGCGCAGTTGTGTCTGACCAGGCTCGAAACCGGCCTTCATTGCCGCCAATGCAAGTTGCTGACTAGGCGCCTTTAACGGGACATCCCGAGGAGGCACGCCCATTATTTCAGTTGCATTGAACACCTGAAACCGCTTGATCTCCGGTGATTGCAACGCAAACCCATGTTCATCGGTGGATACCAGGTACTGCAAACCGATAGGGTTGACCGTGGTCGCCAGTTCCCATCCCGCTTCACGTACTTGGTCGGCTGTAAAAAATCGGGGGTCACTCCAGCCCTTGTCACGCATGACCTGCAAAAGCATGAACCGGTTAACGCCAGACAGCTCGCGGCGCACGCCATTGGTTATCGTAAAAGGCAAGTCGGCAATGCCTTCGGTGCCCTGCATGAAAACGGCGTCACCAGCCTCAATGCGGTTCCCGAATCGCTGGGCAATTTGCACACGGTGTCTGAGGTGATCCGTCATCGCACAATCTCCACATTGAGGGTGTAAGCGTCATACATGCCCAAAGGCGAAAACTCTGCGACAGTCAGCGTCCGACCGCTATTGGCGAGCGCCAGAAGGTCTATTCTGCTTGCCGGTTTGAGGTCAGGAAGTTCAACTGGCAAGACGGAGCGCCGGCCCATAGCTTGCATGCGCAAGCCGTCCACCCGCAGAGTGTCTGCTTGACGCAGTCCACAACGGCGAGGGGCGGACAGCAGTACATTGACCACCACACCGGATGAATCTTTTGCTGCAAAAACTTCCATGGAAAGCCTTGATGTGCCCGGTACACGCATGTTTTGGGTCGGTTCTAGTGTATTAAATAATGTGCAATGATACAGGATGGCGGCCAAAAGGCCCATCTGCGCTATCGCGCCAGGAGCTTGCCCCGTTCACGCTCCGAGACGACACCACGGCCGTCACGATAGTGAATGTCAACCACTTCATCCACATCGGGGATGCGGCTCAGTTTGCTGCCTGCATGCAATGCGATTTTTTCAGGGTCACGCCCTATCTTTTGGACAATGGCAGCACCGTTCGCACGGTGCTCGACAATCCGACCATTGAATTCACCGACATTTACGAAGTTGTGCAATACAGGCTTCGCAGGCTCATCCGGCAGTGTCTGTCCTACGGCCAAGGTCTCAGCCACGACCGTATGCGCGTTGTCGCGCAATGCGACTAGGCCCTCAATCTCAATCTGAGGAGCACCGCGTTTTTGCATCATGTCCACCACGTCATCCCACAGCTCAGCAATACGCTGCTTTTCTGCCAGGCCATAGGTGGACTCTCGAAATTGATGCATTCGTGTGGCACCATCAGGTTCTTTTTGCCAGATACCTTTGTCCAGGTTGTTGGAATACACAATGTGACCTTTGCGGTCGAACACCATGATTTCATCCGCAAGCTTCTCAGATTCGAGTGCGTGCACTGTCACGATGATGCCTGCTGTCGCCTTGCGGTGGTAATCCAGCGGGATCTCGCGAGCAATGCCAAGCGCCCGCTTCTCGTGTTCAAAGCGCTGCAGCAAAGACACTTCGCTGGACTTTTCATGCACAGCCATGATCCTGACCTCGATGCGGTAGCCGGCTGCGCGCAGTAGCTCCATCGCCTCGCGCACCTGATCTGGTGAGCGCATGGTGCTTTCCACCAGCATATTGCGCCGCCCAGCGGTCGCGCTCTCCCTAAGCATGTCAGCCCATGCCGAGCAGTCCTTTTGTACAAGGGTTGGAGCCTGACGCTCCGTTGCTGGATTACTTATCAACGGCATATAGGACGGATGCATGGGACGCACGCGGTCCACATCGACGTGCACAAAGTTGGCTGACCCAAACCAGGCGCAGCTCGACCTGGCTAGGGTGCTCTTGCCGCATCCGGGTTGACCACCAAGAAAAACTGCCAACGGCCTGTCGGTCGGCGTCGTGGCGGCTAGCGCAGGAGCCTCCACACCTTCCCTGAAAATCCTCAGGTGTTCTGCCGCATTGAGTCGGTATTGATTCATTGTTTCAACACCCGCTGCACTAACGCGCCTGCCCACCGAGCCCAAGAGAAAGACTCTGACCAGCAACATGGCCAATACCGTTGCGATACTTGATTTCAACCAGATCACCGATTGCCGCCGTGGCCCCAACGAGGTTTTGGCGCGAATGCCAAGTTAACTCCGCAGCATTCCGGCCAGTTTTCTGGGCAACCATATCGCCTTCCGATTTTGTGATGCACCCGATGAACAGCCCTTCGCAAACCACATTGCGCACGCTTTGAGTCTTATCTTGTACCGCTCCGCTTGAGCGCAAAGGTTTTTGGCGAATACCGCCAGTAGTTAACGCCACTGACGTATCAACGCCTGGAAATAAACGGGTATTAATCCCCAACACATCAGAAGCAAAGGCCTCGGCCTGTTCCAATTTGTCGCCACCGGCCAACTTGTGCCCCCTGGCCTCGCGGTAGCGTGCTGGCGCGAGCATCATCAACGACTGCCTCACTAAACTCATTTGGTTCTTGAGGTCCTGCGCTTCCCGTGGAGCCGTGGCGTTCACCTCAATGTCATTCTTGAATCCCAACTTGGCCAACTGGGGACCCAATGTGTTGAGTTTGCCCACGGCCACAACCAGGATGGCGTCAGGCAACTGGCCAGATCCGAAATCCGATTTTCCAATGTCTGCAACGCTAAGTTTGTCCCAGGACGTGGGCTGGACTTGGCCCAGCCGCGCAACTTCAATGCGAGCTTTGTTTTGGACAAACTCCACATGCGACTCGGTCAGACGGCCTCCGTTCGCTGCCGAGTTGATTCCGACAAGGATGGCATCGTGCATCCCCTTGGCACCTTCACCTGCGCCCTTGAGAGTCTGCAAAAGACTCTCTATTCTTTCTGCGAATTCCCCACCGATCCAGTTCTTTGTATCAGCCATCAACACAGCTTTACGCTGCTCAAATCTTTCAGCACGAGCACGCACAACGGCGGCGTCGTGCTCTGTAATTTCCTTGCGGCGATCAATCAGTTCCGCATCAAACATTCCGAACTGTGTTTGCATCGTCACGTACCTGGTGCGTCACATTGGTCTTGGACGGCTTTCTTGACCTTCGGGCTCAAATCGTCAATAAGGGTCTGCAGCTCCTCGACAGTATTCTCGTGGAGGTGATCACGACGCTTATGCAAAGTGTCCAACTCCAGCTTGAGTTGGGTGATCGAGTCTTCATCCACCTCGCTGGCCGACTGGGCCGCCTGCAGTACATGGAATCGAATGCCAATGTAGGCATCCAGAGTTGCCACTGCCAGCAAATATTCTGCATCAATCAACATCTTCTCCTGAAAACAAATTGCACTCACTCAACCCCCTTTCTGCAGGGGACCGCCAACGACGGGCCGTCATCGCACGAGTGGCCGGAAACCTTGCTCATGTAATACGATGAATGGCACGCGTCTTAGCTTCCATTTGTGTATGCTGAAGCAGTCGTTAAGACTGATCTAGCGACCTATGCTCGCATCAATGGTCTTGCCACCAACTTTGCCAATACCGTTTTGGTAAGTAATATCGATCACTTCTCCGGTCAAAACTGACTTTGTCAACGCCCGATGATCATGCTTGACGGTTTCGCCTTGGCGGTTGATCTTCTGGATCACGATGTTGTCCACTACATCCATAACAATGCCCGAGTAGGCGCCCTGCATGACCACGGGTTCGGCGAACAGGTTTTGCTGCAGAGGCTCATGCGCAGCCTGAACAACGCGAACCGTTGCTTCGCTATTTGGAGTGATATTGAGCACTGCGCTTCGCTTAACCAGAGGTGCACCTGGCTTACCTTGCAGAATGTTGAGAGAGTTACCGACATGCGCGCCTACGGCCTTGAATGGTTCGTAGACGATGCCTTGACCCAGCACCTGGTGCGCAATGGTGTTGGACAATCCCTCGATGAGTGACGCAGGCACACCCTTAATCCGTGCATGCTCTTCAGGTGTGAACTGTCGCATCAACTCTGGATTTGTCGGATGCCGCAACAGCGGATCGGTCGATCCGCCCTTTGCATAGCCCTTTCGCATGACGCTCACGGAATCGCCTTCTCCTGTAACAACTTGCATGGCAAAAGAATTGCCCTTCTCCTGATCGCGTACCTCTTTTGTTTTTAAGTAATTAAACGTTCTCCAGCAGGGGTCATCCGGCCCAATGGTCGGATCAACAATATCGGCAATGAGTTGCAAACTTGGACCCGGAGGCTGTAACTGATCAAAGTCAAATTCAATGCCATCGGTCACCGCCAGCATGCACCAGCGGTTCCTGTTCTCAAGCGATCCCCATTGCTTACCATTGAGGATTCGTTCATGGGTGGTGTAGCCCATGTCCCGAAATTGATTACGAAGAATATCTGCGCTGGCCGAGGTTCCGTATTCAGGCACGTTCTCGATGCAGACAATAGCGGGATTAGTTTTACTCACAATGACCAATGCGCTCACCACCAGGTGCCCGACGTGCGGATGTGCCTCTCCATGTGCCAGTCCAAGTTTGGAGCGTCCACTGCGGCTGGTACCGCTACAGGGTATTCCGGCCTCTAAAATATCGACCTTCGGAAGACTCGCAACCCCCCGATCATCGAAGGCTAATTCTTGCATCGGCGCTGCGATGACTTGGGTGTTCGCCGTCCACGCGTCGTTGTGAGCGTCTGCATGCTCAAGCAGTTCGCCCCGGATCTCATTCGCAAAGCGCAGTGTGCTTTCAATGCCTGCGTGTTTCAGCCCGGCATGAATGGCATGGGAGAGAATCCCGCCGCCGTGCGAGAGACTCCCAAGTGCAAGCGGTTCGCCCTTTTCCAACTTATCGCGAATCCGAGCAAAACGCTCGCGCTTCTTGATTTCGGAAGCCAGCGGGAGAAGATATATCTGATCTTTCTTGACGACGATGCGTATTGCCGCCATTCCGTCGAACATGGCCAACAACTCCTTGCTATTGAGATCAATGATCGGGTTGTTCCGTTCACCAATCACCTTCCCCGACACAACACGCGAGCCATCAGTGTTTGCCTGCAGGACAATCATTTGGCCCTGCACCTCAACGTCATACCGTGTACCTGGTGCAAAGCCAGCGCGGGCGGTTTCAGTACCCTCTAACCAGACGCGCGGGGCACCTTTGTTCTGCCCAATCTTCTTGATGTAGTAGCCTTCCATGTCTTTCTCCTTAGAGGCTTAGCGCCCCACTCCATTGCTGCTGCGTTCTTGTTGCTGTTCTTTAACTCTGCCCTTGCCGTCCACGTAGAGAATTTCTGCGTGGTCCCCTAGTCGAGGGCTTGGGCCTGTGAGTTTTCCCAGGTCATGCCACACCATGTTGTCGGGATCACGGCCAATTTTTTGTCCTGCCATCTGTCCATCAAAAGCCATAATGCGTCCGATGTGCAACCCTGTCGTAACGGGGTCTTTTGCGGGGGGTGCCAGTTGCATAAGGTGCGATAACGCAATTTGCGGTTCGGAATCGCCGCGCATAACTAAGTACTCTTTCGCTTTGCGCTCTTCCTTCGTGTTCACCAATGAGTTGGTGATGGCGTTCAGTGCCGAAATTTGTTTAATGAGTCCGGGGTGATGTGCCGATGCTTGGATGAACTCTGTCTTATATGCGGGGTGGTCATTGATGCTGTCCGACATTTCACCCGCTGCATGCCTTTGGTATGCGCCTTCGCCAATTTTGAGAAACGCTGCAATATCAGCGCTGACGATATTCGCCACCTCATCGGTGGACACCCCCGCATTCATGCGGTCTACGTTGTGAGCAATTAACTTCAAGTTAACCTGATCAAGGTTTTCGTAGAGCAGTTCTCTTGCAGACCTACCGACAACGAGTGCTGCGTCCACATGGCGGCTGGTGGTCATGATTCAATCCGAACATTGATTGCTGCGCCTGGTGACACTGCAAAGCGTCGTGCAGCACGGTCAAAGACCTCCCGCTCAAACAAATCTTGATGACCGGGCAAGCCCTTCATCATCAAGTCGGCGGCCAAGAGAATCCCCGACCCAAGCACAGCAAACCCGCCTGTAATGCGGAGAAAATTGACCATCATCGAAATTCCCGCATTCAGCATTGTCGAGGTGTCATCTGGCGCAAAAGTCACGAACCCCAATACGACCCAGAACCAGAGAATGGGACCAAGAACGACAAACCGCTTCACAAGGGTCAAGCATGAATCGGCATAGTTCAGCATTTGGGCCAGATGGATGTGCCAGTCCCTTCCAACTTTCTTGACGATCCCTTGGTATTCGCCCAGCGGAATAGTGCCCGCAGGTTGACCATTTGCATACACCACGACTACAGATTTTTTCAAAACACTCTCCTTTTAATTTAAAACGATTCCTGCGCGAATTTCCGCGCTGGTGCTGGTAAGCATCTACCGGCCCACGCCTTTGCCTTGAGACAGGCCTTTGTCAATGACCATGCCCTTGCCTTGCATGTACTTGATTTCCGCCATGTCCCCAACACCAGGAACTTGGCCTTTCAGATTGGCAATGCTGTGCCAAACAATCTTGTCCGGTTCGCGGCCAACCTTCTGAGCTATACGGTTACCGTCAACCACTGTGATTCGTCCGTAGTGGCATCCCTCGTTAACCACCGGACCCGCAGCGACGGTAGCCACGTCAGCCAAGCTTTGTCGGGCTGGTTCGGCAAATGCAGCGTTAGGGACCGCTGCAAGAGGTTTCTGGGTACTCACAGCAGGGCGTACTTCTACCAACTCGGACGATTGTTCGGCCGCCTTGCGTTGGCTCTCCTTGGCCAGCCGCTCCGCGTACTTTGCACGGTCCAGATCGGTCGGCGCATAGTTAACAACGTCCAGGCCCAGCATGCGAGCCTCCAACCATGCATCAGCCAACATGGCCGGCTTGCCCTTGAGTTCAATAGCCTTCCAACCTTTGGACAAAGCAAGCTCCATCGCGCCCTGGTAGGCCTCTGCACCCTTGCTTTTGAGAACCAAGGCGTCACCCTGGTCTTGAAGAAGGGCCATACCACCAGCTTTGGGGCGGTAGGCCCCTTCTTTGTCGCGCACCAGTTGGCCCTGAACCAGCGTTTTAGGTTCACAAGGATTGGCTTTGCGCCACGGGTCATCCAGGTATTGCGATTCGCCCACCACATCGATACCAAAGTTGCGGGCCTTCGGGTAGGCGGCCAAGAGCCGTGTGATCGCGTTCTTGTCGCCAGCGAGCTGCTCTGTTTTGATCGCTTTGTTGATTTCCTCGGCCATGGCTAGACCTGCGAAGTTATGCAGCCCGTCGCGCCAATAGGGGGCCATCACCGCAAAGCGTGTATCCGCAATTGCCGCCTCGGCTTTGGCGCCTGGTGCCGTCGTCTTGGCTTGATCCGCCGACGATGCCAGCGCCTTTGTATCGCTTGCTGAAGGCGCTACATCCTGCTCCAGCACTTTCGGCTGAACTACGGTTTTCCATTCAATGCGTCGCCCGGGCTTGGGGCCAATGGAGCCATCTTCAAGGCGCCCTTGTACCGTCACATTCTTCGCCCCGACTTCGTTCAGCGTAATGCCATCCCCAATCACAGCGCCCGCCTCTTCCAGGCTGCGCGGCAGATCCAGACCCCAGACCATCGACTTTTCGCCCTGGGCGTCTTCCAACTCGACGTAGTAGTTGGCGTTGTTCTTGTCATCCATCATGTAGGGTGCCGGACCATGGCGCAACAGTCGCATGAACCCTGCCTGCAGTCTTGCCGGCAATTGCGGGACTACCGCTTGTGTCGGCACCTCAGGCGCCACCGTCGTGCGATTGGCAACATCGGCGGCAATTCGTGCCACAGCCAAGTCTTGACCAATCTCCTGCTGCACGGCGGGCGCAATGGTGATTGCCTCCTCTTCATTGCGGATCTGCGTCAATCCGCTATCGGGCACCGCGACTGGAACCGCCTGTTTCACTCGCTTATTCTGCAGGGTGCCCACAGACAGTTGCTGGATGGCTGCGTCGGACATATTCAGCATGTCCTCCATCGTCGGGATACCCTTCACGGTTTCAGCGTTATAGAAAACACGATTCGAGACTGTCCCTTTATCCCCATCGCGAAATGGCAACTCGGTTTTTCGAGTTCTCGGAGCAACGACCCAGCCGTTCTTTTCGGCCTGCTCTTTCGTGACGAAGCGCAAATCCTTCCACTTGTTCTTTTCCATCGCCTCCTTGAGGCGGTCGATATTGCTCCCAGAAAACTCCAGGGCATCCAGGGGGTTAAAAGGAATGGCGGCGCGAGTGAGCTGCGCAAAACGGTGTTTCAGTTTGTCGTTTGGATTTTCTGCAGATGTGGCCATCTTTTACCTCATTAAATGATTACAGCCGACTGGCTGCGTTTGTATTTATCTTTTGCTGCAAAAGCACAAGTGGACTGAATCCACTTTGCTTCTGCGGCTTGCTCAACGCCCCAGGGACTTCTGAAGAGCCTTTTGTTTGTCCATATCCACCACTGTGCCGTACCCCTTGCTGTACTTGATCGAAAGGTTCTGCCCCACCTCCGGGAGGTGATTCAACGTTGCCAGGTGATGCAAAGAAAAACGGTCACCGCTGACCTTCTGCAGAACATAGCGGTCACTAACAGCCACGACCTTGCCAAAGCTTTCCTGGCCGTCCTTCGTGAAAGCCTTGGATACCTTGGCGCCGTCCATCTTTGATTCAGCCACTTCCTTGAGCATCGCAAGGTCTTTGCCGTCATCCGCAAACTCGATACGCATCTCCTGCACGGTACGCAGCACGTATTCACGGTTACTTTGGGGGATTTCCCAAACCTTGTCGGCTTGGTTGAAATGGGCGCCATCCACGCGACGAATGCGGGCCATCAACACCGGGTTAATGTCAAACGCCACGCCAATCTTGTCGCCGCGATCTGTCAGGGTGACCCCGCCGACTTCCTTGCCCAGCTCATTTTTGTAATCGGCTTCCAGTTGGGCATCGCTTTTGCGCTTGTCCAGGTCGGTGACAGTGCCCAAGAACTTTTCGTTATAGACGATGCCGATGTTGTCGCCCTTCATCAGCTTACTGTTGTTCAAATCCGCGAGACGGTGCACTGCGATGAAGGCCGCGCCGTCGATCTTTCCATAGCCAGAAAACTGCGCCACAAAGCGCGCATTGGCATTCACAACCTGTCCACCATAGAACTTTCCGGGCTCGCGGAAGTCGCTGATCTGGGGTTCAGCGTCATGCTGTGAGTTGATTTCACGTTGCAGAACCTGACCCGTGTTCCTGGCCAAGTCCTTGATTGTTGCCAAGTCCGCGGCCACAGAGCGTGCTTCAGTGCGAATACTGGAAATGGCCTTTTCCAGCTTAGCAGCCTCAACACCCTGAGGAACCAAGTACACACCGAGGTCGCGGTCGTAACTTGCACCTTCGATATCGCGCACCATACGAGCAATCTGCCGGTCAAACGCAAACCGCAACCCGTAGCCACGTCCTACGATTTCGGCAACCTCGATACCGTCCTGGTCGCCCAGGAACGCGGGCTTCGATTGAGCTACAGGGGCCTTGGGTTTTCTCGTGCTGACCATGCGAACACCTCATTAATTAATGCATTTGAAAGTACAACCGCTCATTTTCATGAACGACATGCCAGTTTTTTAACTGGTATTTAACACTTTACTGCAATGTAAATTACATTGCAAATCAGCGACCAACCCCCTTATCCTGTTGGCGACCGGGATTTCTGTCGCTAACGAACATCGTCAGTCGACCCTGACGCTCAGAAACCTTGATGATTACGTCCGCATTCAAAGGGGGCTCTGACTTGAATTTATTCAACTCGTACAGCACCCCTGAACGTCCCACCTTTTGGATCACAAAGTCTTGGGTTTTTGCAACAATCTGGCCTTCATAGGTATGGCCAGGCACCGCATCCCTGACCGAGAAGGCTTGTCCACAAATGTCCTTTGCGGCCTGCATAGCCGCCGATCGTGAAGTTGCGGTTTTGTCGTCCAGAGCTGGAACCGCTGGAGCGACCTCAGTCATCTGCTGTTGCTTCTCCCTGAGCGTGATGTTCGCCCGAGATATTTGCGAGATAAATGTCTTGTGTTTTGCCGCTGCCTCGGTGACTGACATGCCTTCTACCAGAACATCACGACAGGCTACTAAGGTCCTGTCGGCTATCCTGGTATTCACTGCAACACGTTGGAATTCGGCTTCCGTCCAGATGGTCATGGTGGAGTGCCTAAAACCTCAAATCATACATCCGAGGTTTTCCCTTTCGCGGATGCGAGCATCCTTACTCGGAGAGTACAAGATTCAAATGGAATTTGCTTGTCAAGACATCGATGGTTGAATCGCGCTGGGTTTCGCGGCGCTCGCAGCCAAACGCATCACCATGAATATCCACGAAGGCTTTGCGCTGCCCCTCAACAGCAGCGCTGTATATAGCAAGCTCCTGCTCCGTCGTTGTGGCTTCGGTCAAGCCAGGCAAGACTGGCAGAGTCGCCTCAATGGAGGCTTCAGCAGCACTCTCCCAAGCGAGATTACCTCGACGTTGTGCGCCTATGACTGGCGCATACAGTGACCCGTTTGCCATAAAAAATCCCCGTTGCGTTGCTTACCAATGAAATGAAAAGTGAAGAAGATACCGACCCCACAACGACAATTTAACATATTTTTAACAGTTTGTGTGCTTTCGTTTGTGTCGCCAAACTGGCTAAACGAAGCATAAACCTGGTGGCCGGTTACAAAATTTTACCTTTTAAACCGTTTGAATACAATACTTTGCACTCTTTGTCGCCAGTGCTTGTAGTCTATTGACCCAACTCAACCATTTCGAACTCTTGGGCCATAACTCCCGAGTTTTTGATCTGAATCAGCGCTGTTCTTTTCGGGATGACTGTGGCTAAAAGCCGTTCATCCAGACCCAGTTTCCGAGCCGAGAGCTTGCGGTCTGCGGCGGCAAGGCCCAGCACAATGATTGTCCCCGTTCCCTTGATGACGTCATCAGGGAAGTGGTCCGGCGATTGGGAAAACAACCATGCGCCAAGGCCAAATTTGCGGCCTTCATTGACGCACAAGCTGAGGATGTCTTCACCTCCATCCCCCAGGAATCTCTTGGCCTCATCAATGGCCAGAATCTCAATCACGTCCTCCTGCAGGCCACGCTGCATGCAGCGCTCAAGCACCCGCGCACCTACCAGATCGACCAGCAAACGCTGGGTAGGTATTTCAAGCGTGTTGATGCCGTATTTCCAGATCGGTACATTTCCATCGAAAGGGGGCGGCTCAGTGCTGTAGATGCCTTTAGCCTTGAAATTTTGCCACCGCTCATACACCGCCATGAGCACATCCACGGAGTTGTAACGGATGATGTCGTCCAATTCACGCCCGGTCTGGATGGCATCCATGTAGCTGGAAAATGCCTGAGCTAACTTTTCTTTTGCAGTTTTAAGGTCCTTCTCCAGTTTGGCTATCTCTTCGTCGGTAGCCGCGCCAGCACGCTTGCTTTTCTCATCCACCTTCCGATGGAAGGCGCGTGCAGCACGATTTACATCACCCAGAAGAGTAACTGCTGCCCCGTTGGTGCCAAGAAACTGGCCTTTAAGCTTGCGTTCCACAAACCGCACAGCGTCATCAATCGTAGGCGCCACCTTAAAAATGTTCTTGGGCTCCCACATGAGTAGGTCACCTTCATACATTTCTTTCTCAACCCACCAGCAGCCATCTATTTGATACGAAGCGAAGTCTGAAAAGTCATCAAAACCGCCAAATACCCGACCCGATACCGAATCCATGATCAGCTCTTTGAACCTTGCCCGCTGCTCGTATGACACATCTACGTAAATGCGCCCTCCCCTGCTCTCCATGATCCCCCGGACTAGCAGCGGGTTATCGGGAATCCAGGTCTTGGGATCGTCGGCCTTGAAGCCGCGCGATACAAAAAGGTCCTCCAGGAGATAGCGCATAACCGCCTCCTGCTTGGCCCCGAAGGAGTAGAGCTTCTTGATAGCCACCATGAACTTCTGGATCGCGCGCCGCACACCACCAAAGTCAGGGTGAGGATTGATTTCAAGAGGGTTGTAACCGTACTGCGTGGCCTCAGTGAATTTCACCTCTGAGCAAAATGGCAATTTAATATCACCGTGGGCATCAAATACATGCACGCGGATCGGTTTACCCATCTCGGCCGCTGATTCCACAATTGCAGAAATCAACTCCTGAAGCGTGTGTGTTTTTCCCATGCCGGTGATCCCGGACACCTGCAAATGCGCGTTGATCGCCCTTTTCGTATCCAGGATTACCGGCTCTCCAGTTCTCTGGCTTTTGCCAACCACAATACGCATTTTTAAATTACTCCATCATCATAAAAAAGCCGCACCCATACGTGACTGCGGCCTTTGATCGATCCGCGCTTAACGCAATTTTGCCAGTTCTCTTTGAACTGTTGCAGCAACTTCTCCCGGTGCCAGCTTCTTTTTGGTCATGGCATAAGCAATCATCTGAGCCAAAGAGCCAGGGATCACCACGCTGCACTGCAAGCTGCTGGCGGCCTTGCGAACATCTTTGTCGGATTGCTCCAGTAATTGAAGCAGTGCAACAATGCTGGCGGCTTCAACCTTGCAATGTACTGGCTGTTCGGCAGTAGCTTCAGTCTGCTGCCTGGCGGGCGGTGTCGGCTCGCTTGACAGAATTTTTTCGCGTGCGGTGGCCGGCAACTGGTATGACCCCGAATTCTGAGGTGCAGCAATCTGTGGTGCCGAGTTGGTTTTTGCGTTCGCGTTCGTTGCCGGTGCTGTTGTCGGCTTTTTGGCTTCATAGCCTTCTTTGACCAGGTTAGCAAGGGTTGCGCCCACGTTGTCTTGGGCCGCCGCCTCGGCTGCAACCTTGTCAGCCCGCCCAGCGTCAGGCGCTGCTGCAGATGTCTCCCCTGCTGTTGCAACGGTCGCCGCGAGTTTGCTGATTTTTGCGGTGCGTGCAAAGCCATCAATGACGCTACGTGTCAAAGGTGTTTCAAGACGGTCAGGATTGCCATCGGGCAAGGCTGCTCTTTGCACGATCTCGGCCTGGACATGTTCGGATAGCAAGGAAACGCGATAGACCTTTTCCACTGAATCCAGGATACCTGTGCGAACCCACTTTTCTTGCAGTTGTTCATCGCCGAATTTGACGTAGCGGCTTACCCAACCTTCGCTTTTGCTCAAAGATGCCGCAATCTCGCGCTGGCTCATTGGGACTTGCTTGCCTGGAATATCGCGCATAAGTACCAAAATGCTATTGGCTAAGTCCAACTCAGTCAGGTCTTCACGTTCCACGTTTTCTGCGAGCTGAAACAAAAGCCGCTTGGTGCTGTTGGTTAGATCATTACGAACCTTGGCGCGCACAGTAGGTAGACCGGCTATGCGGGAACCACGGGTGCGTCGTTCGCCAATCACGACAATATAGGTACCGTCGCCGTTGTCCTGAACCGTAATCGCCTGGATTTGGCCGTGTTCCTTGAGGCTCTCGGCCATCTCTTGCAGTGTGGATTCAGAGAAAGCCTTGCGCGGCTGATCCGGGTCAAAAACGATCTTATCCTGGGGGATGTGGATTTCGCGGCTATCGCCGTTGTCTGCTGCGCTTGCGCGGGTCGCCAGTTTCCCCAATGCTGATGTGGTAGCCATAACTTTCTCCTATTTCCCAATATCTTTGTCGGTTGTCACTTATGTGATGATTTTGGTGCAGAAATTGCGCCATTGATCGCGCAGCAGGACGTTGGTGCCGCGACGAGCCCACACGGGTTTTGCTGGGCTTTCTTCCATGGCATCCGCCACCGCGGAGCGAGTGTAGAGCGTGGTCAGAATCTTGGGACCGTATTGCTCACGCATCCAGGCTTCCTTTTCCCGGTGCGAACGAACGCTTGAGTTGGCCCGGTTGAGAACGCCAAACCAACGTAAATTCGGATTCAGGGCATGCACCGAGCTTTCGATGGTCTCTAGGACGTTCTGAAAGCCCGTAATGCCGCTCACAGAGGGTTCCATCGGGATAACCGCAACATCCGCCCAAAACAGCGGAGAAAGGTGACGCAAGCCCAGCGCTGGGGGAGTATCGATCACAATGTAGTCGTAGCCCAGGTTGCGCAACTTCTGCGGCATGTCTGCTGCGTAGGCCATTTCTTCCGCCAATGGGTCGGCATCGTAGCGGTCAAGTTCTTTGTGCCCGTGCAGTATGTCGATCTGTGGGTGAGTGGTTGGCATCGGCGTAATGGGTTTATTCTCAAACAACAAACCGGCACCGCCCTGCGTCTTCTTGATAATGTCCAGGTCATCGGTCATGTACTGACTCAGATTGCCCTGAGAATCTAGGTCAACACACAGCACGCGGCTTTTGTCAGTCTCTAATGCGGCATGTGCCACATGAAAAGAGATTGTGGTTTTACCAGGCCCCCCCTTCTGGTTGATGACCACAATGATTTTTGTTTTCCGTTCTTCGTTCTGCATCAGTCTGCCTTTCCGATAGTCGGTTTGTTCAGCGGTTGGTACTCCGCATCTTCTGGCGGATTTCAATCACATTAATTGATGCATTGATAATACCCTCATTGAGGGTGTTTTGTGTGAATCCTAGTAAAAAACTTTTGCAGCAAAATTCCGGGCGGCGACTACATGGCGCCAGCATCACTCAATTGGGGATGATTCCGGGACCTTCGTAGGGGTAAACAAAGGTGATCCACCAGCAAACGCTGGTGTATAGAAAGGTGCGCATCGACATGTTCCTCCTGAGGGTGGAACTGTAGCCATTGGCATTAATCAACTCAATGGCCTTTGTGATCCTTTCATACAGGTCCGTTGGGATGTGCATGTTCATAGGCACCCAGCCCTTGTCTGCATTCTTGCGAACAGAGCTATCCTTGCGCCCGCCATGAATCCTGGCCACCTGCCATGGATAGGGAGGTAACGCCTTCCAGGGTTCGTTATTCAGGAAGGATTCCAGCATGTGCAAATACATACCGTTAAGTTTTCGTTCATAGCGAACGGCCGACAACTGACGGCAATAAGTCAACATCCAGTCTGGGACGGATGTCTGGGCGGATACGGAATTGGTACTCATCAGAAGCCTTGAAATGAGAACGGGTAAATCCCTGAGCATACAACGACCCCGAAGGTCCTTTCTTCCGATTCTTCGGCTTACAAAATAGAGAGTAACGTCTTAGGCACCCAGACAGGGTGCGTCTGGGTGCCAAAATGTTCCGAATCGCCTAGTGGCGTGGTGTTTTTCAGCAGCGCTGGCGCCAGATTTTGCGCATTCGCACTGTGGCCGGGATCATGATCAAGAAGCGTTCCCCGACTTTGTTTCTCAAAGTCGGCTGCACTGCCATGTATTTGCCCAGGATCTGGGCGCCCAACTGGCCATATTGCTGCGTCAAAGCAATCGACAGCGCCTGCTGTGGCGTCATGGTCGTGCTGCCATTCGTCGGTTGGGGCACTGACATTTGCACTTCTGCAGTGAGCATTGACATGCCGAATGCCAATCCAAAAAGCCGGAAGTAGTGGTTATCTACATCCGCCTCCAAGCCGGCCGCGCCGCTGGTGTCGTAACCTTGCATGCCAGCAAGATTTAGTTCTTGTCCATCAGGGAAGATGAGCGAGGTCCACACGACCAGATTGCGAGATTGGCCAACGGCCACTTTGGAGTCGTATTTACCCACTGCCGTCGTCATTGCAGGTAGCAACAGGCGGCACCCGGTTACCGTGTCATAGATGTTTTCGCTCACGCGAGCTGTAACCTGGCCCGGCAGATCGGACGAGATACCCCGTTCCAGGACCATTGGGATGAATGATCCCTTTTTCAATTCATTCGCTGATCGCGCCGCCGTCGGCACGTAGGGGTGGTAGTCCTTGTCGTCTTTGGCGGCATTTTTGATGAATTCCAGCTTTTCGTCTTGCTCCGAGTCCCCTTTCCCCCCTGCGAATTGCTGGCCCGCCATCAGGGCAGCCGATGCGGGTTCCTTCCCGGCTTGTTGCGCCAACAGTTCCTTGAGCGCATTGGCTGCCGGGGTAGCGGCGGCGCCGGCGCCAGTCTCATCCGTGTTGAACGACCGAGCCGAAGGCCCTTTGGTGCGTGCGTCCTGCATGCGCGCCAAGCGGCTGGTCTTGGCCATATTCGCAGCCTGCTCTTCTGGCGTCAACTTGGGCGGTTGGCTGGAAGAACCACCTGCATCTCCATAGGTGTCGCCCGGATCATGCAGGCTACTACCGCCTTGGCCGCCGCCTGCGCCGCGATTGCCTATACCAGGAACTCCAGTGCCCTTTGCACCAGGCTGCGCAGAATCTACGTCCTTCACTGTCGGTTTGATGGACGTGTGCAATCCAGTCACTGGGTCAATACCCAGTGCGTCGGGCTGCTGTGCTGCGCCTTTGCTGCTGAGAGCAGAACCAGGCGCCTGAATTAAGCTGGCAGGAGTGGGTGCCTTCTTACCTACAGCATCAGTTTCTTGAGGCGAAGCTGTCAGTTCTTTGGGAGCCCCGACTTCTGTGTCGCTTGCTGTCGGGCGCTTGCCCTCCGAACCCTGTTTTGTGGTCGATGTATCGCTCTGTGGCTTGGAGTCCATGGACTCAAGCGCCGCAAAGAAGATTGCCAGCATGAGCAGAGCCACACCAAACACAACGAGCAAAACACGCTTTGAAATGCGGTCGGCGTATTTGGGGGTTGGCCGCAGTTCTCCTGATGGGCTGGGCGTGCCAGCACTTAGATCGAAGGCGGCGCCTTGCGTTTGTGCGTCTGCCATCACTTGCCACCCCAGGCAGACCAAATGCCTTTTTCTTTACGCTTCCAAATGATGGTTACTTTCTCGGTGTCTCTATGCAGCTCTGCCTTGTTGAAAAGCTTGTCCACGGTGTACAAGGTTTCGCCGGTCTCCAGCGGTCGAGACCGGTACAGAACCACCATCTGCTTTCCAGCTTCATCTACCAGAGATAGGGTCGGGTGTTCCCCAGTCTTCACTGACTCGGGAAGAGTGATGAAGGTCCGCTCGCCATCGTTGAATACGCGAACAGGCTTGAAATCAGCGTCTCCTTCAAATCGATAGTCGTATGCCATCTTCTCCGGCGATGCCGACGCAGGCATGACCTGCTGGGCTTCCTCTTTCGCGACTGCGGCAGTCGCTTTCCCCATCTTCTCTTCCCACGAATTCACCAAGGACTCAGGGTAATAGAAACCTACGCGGTTGAGATATGCGCCTTCGGTGCTGGGTGAGTACAACTTGATGTGGTACGAACGCCGATCCGTGTAGATGATGGCGTTGGACTCCAGCTCCTTGTCAACCGGCTGGAACACAACGTGCGCAATCGTCTTGCCTTGTTCCACGGACTCGGCACCCAACCACTTCCAGTTGACGCCATCAGCCAAGACGACCGTTTTAACCTTCTCACCTGGCTCCATTTCCACATCGCACGAGCGCATTGGAGAACACGTCAATTGCGGCATGGATTGCCCGAACGGAAAAATGATTTTCCCGTCAGAGGACATGATCGGCTTTGCCTTGTAGCCTGACTGCCAGCGTTTGGCTTGGGAAGTGGCTGCGTCTTCAAGACGGTTGAATTGATCTGCTGCGTAGGCGCCCTGGCCAGCCAGCACGGCGACCAAAGACACGATCAGGGTTGCCAGTTTCATCTTGAGAGCCTTTGTCATTTGATTACCTTTTGCCAACTCATATCTGACACGTAGAAGCCGCCAGGATTGCGGCGAAAAATCTTTTCATCTTCAGATGGGTTCATCGTGTATTGAACGTTCGCACGCCAATACTCGACGCCGATCTCTTCACCCTGCAGGTTGAACGAGCGCTCTTCCCAATCGATTTGCCATGTCTTGCCGCCCATTGGCAATGCCGTTCTCACAATAGGTTGTACGGTTTTTGAAGCTCCAACTTCATTCGGTGGGTTCTTGCGAAGCTCGTCACGCGCATACACCCGGGCAGATCCTGTCAACCGAGAGAACCCTTTTTCGATCAGCGCGTTGTTCGCTTTTCGGTCAGTCGTAACGGTACGCAGGTTCTCGATGAGTTCAAACATCTGGGCATATGCATGCCGCTTTGGGTCTGATATGGCCTCATCACCATTTAGTGCTTTGACGGCTACGACCTGACCAAGCCGGTCCACTTCAATCACCATTGGAACGAATTTTGATTTGGAACCAACATAGGTCGTCCCGCCCACGGCTCCTAATGTCACGATCAGGCAGAAAAACGCAAACATCCTCCAGTTTGCTACCTGGGCATCGAGCCGCAGGAAAGTGTCCTCATGCTGTCGGCTTGCTTTCGCCCAAGGCGAGTCGCTTTGGGCGCCCGTCGGTTCCTGATCGGCGTTCGCACTTTTTTCTTGCTTGGGTCGCTTGAAGAATTTCATATGTTTGCTTAATTACATTAATTAATGTTTTCTGCTTTTGCTGCAAAAGTCATTGGGCATTTATTCGTGGTTGTGCGAGTTAATGGAAACTTGGGTCGCAGCACCCTCTTGAGAGACATGGCGATTAGCTTCACCGAGATGTTCACCGAAGGTTGGCTTTCTGCCTTGGCTTTGGCTGCTCAAATGGTCAACCAGTTTTCCAAGGTTCTCTTCCAGGTTGCTCGTTGAGCCGCCAATGCCGGCGTTCTGGCCGGAACCACCACCTGCTGCCTTGGGTATCGGAGCCGCAGACGATTGAGGCGTTTCAAGATTTGCAGCGCCATAACCTCTGTTTGCAGGAGCAATTTCAGCGGCCGCCGTTGGGGACAGCCCTTTGGTGCTTCCATCAAAACCGGCAGAGGGCGCCGGAGAAGTGGATTGTGCGGGCACGGACATGGAAGGGGCCGCTGGAGAGGACAGAGCGGACGAGTCTGCCCCGCCGAGACCCGAGCCAGATGCATTGTTTACTGAGCCTTGGGTACTCAGGCCTTGCATAAAGTTACTCATCGTTTGGGGTATCTGGCCGATGCCCCCGGAAGCAGCCGCTCCGCCCGTGGCAATTGCCGCACCGGCTGCAGCACCTGCAGCGGCTGCGCTAGCCAGATCGGATGTGCCCATCGATGTTGAGCCGGACGCCAATGTTGCCGCAATGGAATCAGATTTGTACACTAGGTAGGCCAACATGAGATATGCGCCTACTGCCGACAATAAGGCATTTAAAGCCTCACCAATTCCAGACTTGAGACTGTCTAAACTTAACCCGGAGATCGCATCCTTCACAATATTATGGACTTCAGTAAATGCGGACAGGATGACTGTGAGCAAAATAATCCGATATCCAAGTGAAATAAGAGCCTTGAAGGGTGCAATTCCCTGCTCTCTCAAAGCGCTCATACCAAGAAATGAGAAGCTCAGTGGTGACAACATCACCGTAAGCCCTACTTCAAGTTGAATCATAAAAATTTTGAACGCGAAAAACAGGCCGACAGCAAGAATAAAAAGTAGGACGTAAACAAGCAACATACCTCCTGTCGTACTCCCAATTATTCCGACGCCTCCAATACCTACAGCAAGTGCGGCCAGGGTCGCAACGACGCCCAAAGTGCTAACAATGATGCTACCTGGACTGGGCAAAGACAGACCAATCAATCCAAACATCTGATCACCAACGGCTCCTATGAATTGAGGTCCATTGTTGACAATATATAGGCAAATTCCGATCCAGGCTAAATTGAAAGCTGTTTTCGCAATCAAGCTTTGCAGGTCGCCATCTGCAGATTTCAATAGTCCGTAGTTTGTAATAACAAACTGCAAAATTGAAAACACAGCAAGCCATGTAATGGCCTGGGTAGTCAACTTATTTATTGCTGGCGCCATTGCTGATTGCAGCAATTGAATAACTGTATCCGCCCCCCCTGCCGGAGCGGCCGCATATGAGAGCCCGCCAACTAAAGACAGAGCACAAAAAATACTGGCATGCCTGAGTTTCATTTTGTACTTATCAATCTTTTTTGTACAACGTGCCTGAGTCAGAAACCACCGTTCCATCCTCATTACGCATCAAGAACTGAGGTAATCCACCGTCAAATCGAAAAACAATCTTGTTCTTCTGAGCGGTATATGTCGTAACTTTTTCAAAATATTTGCTTTTGCCTTTGATTTTTCCGTCAGTAGTAATGGTGTAAGAAATTTTCCCGTCCTGCGCTGTATAAGTCCCATCAAATCCGTCAGAAGTCACACTGCCCGTATTGGGATTACAAGCCGCAAGAAAAACTGCAAGGAGGGTAATAAAAATATATTTCATAAAAACTCCTGATCTCTATTTGTTGAAAAGAACATTTTTCCATTTAATGACAGTGCCTTTTTCGACTGTCGGGATGGGCTGATCGTAGGGGCGCGCAAGCTGTTCATAGTCGGCTTGGCTTTTTATTTCCTTGGCATTTTGAGTGGCCATGTAGGTGCTTGCAGCAATATTCTGAGAGGCAATCAGGTCTTTCAACCCCTGCAACTGTTGGATTTGGGCTGCGTTGAATTTCGCAAGTGTTTGGAGAGAATCGAGATTGCCTTGCGTGTTTTGGCTCTCGTCATACAGCGCAGACAATGCAGCGTTGTCTGATTCAAATTGGTCGCGGTGCATTCCGGCAGCTTTTAGCGCAGCTTCAAGAGTGTCTGTGTTGGTACTTTGCCAGCGCGTAAAACTCTTGGACAGAGTTTCTGCTGTAGGGCTCTTGAAAGTGCTGGCAAAGTTCTTGTCGATCTGGGCAAGACTCCCCCCAATCGCCTTGCCACCCGAATAAATCTTGCCAACGCCGTTGATGATGCCGCCAATGTCCTTCCCCAACAAGGATGCTGGGTTTTGGACAAGATTTTTTAGCTCATTCTGCAGTTGCAATCCCTGGCGCACATACCCAGCCACCATCTGCTCATACTGCTGCACCAACTGAATGTTGTTGGCGATCTGGGTAACTTCTGTAGAGCCACCTGTTCCAAGCACAGTCCCAGCCATAGCGACGCCACAACCCATCAAGGCAACGACAATCGCCACGATCCACTTTTGATACGACAGAACCATATTCACTCCCATTCTTTTGCTGCAAAATATTCTACATTATTTAATGTTAAATGCATACCCTCAATGAGGGGGATAATCACGTTAGGCCTTCCCACTTTAATGTCTCGCTGATGTACTTCCAGGCCATGCGAGACATTTTGCGGAATTCTTTCGATTCAGGGGGTTCAAGCCAGTTGTTGAGCGTCTTTTTGGTGGTGCCAAAGCGATCCGCGAATAGACCTCTGTTTTTGTCCATCTTCAGCATGGCATCGCGCAGGAATTCTCCTTGTGCGCATGGGTCGTTGCTATCCAATTTTCCCCGTTGGCTGTTCGTTTTCTTAGATGTCATTGATTGCCATCCGTCGGGGTAGGTTTCTTTCCAAGAAACGCGCAGACCTCGCTATTCAAGCCCATACGTTTCTCTTGCACTATGGCTTGCTCCACCTGGCCCACTGTGAACGCAGCTTCCACAAAGGTCCCACGAAAGGCATCTTGGTGGAGGTTTTTTGCTGGGGGATCTTGATCTGTTTTTACCATTTTTCTAGAAACCATCTAGTTACCAAACTGTTGTGTACAGTCGAGCGCCGGAATTAGCAAGACTCCACCATACTTCTGATTGTCAACCATGTTCTTCTGGACCAGCGCATGGACGTAAATCAGATCGTTGTCGTTCTCTGGACGCCAGCGTCCACGTGCCACCAGTTCTGGTTTCGCAGTGGTGAGTACCTCCCGGCGTACTGCCACCTTCTCTCGCGCTTGAGTAGTGTAGGCACCATGCCCAACATAGAGGGTGTAGCCTTGGTACAACCCAGTTGACATCGCGTTGTACGGGAAAGTAATCGTCTTGGTAATCACGCTAGGTAGCCCATTGTCATAGCGTGTCTGAAAAGGATACAAGCCACCTTTGTACTCAGCCCATCCGTCCTCAGTTAACACAACTCCTGAATTTTGATCTGGGGAAATAATCCCCAACCAGAAGAGACCTGACATAGTGGCATCACTGCCTGTTGCGTAGGTCAGATGAATCGTTGGCTTGTTGGTGCTTCCGCAGTCAATCGTTGCGCTCCCCCCCGCCAGGGAAATCAGGCTGGTCAATGTGAGGGCCATGAATGTTGCAGATTTTTTCAATTGGATTCTCCTTTATGTGAGGACGTAGTTAG
>JAZKHK010000118.1:61182-65329 GCA_040385425.1 Pseudomonadota bacterium
CCAAAGGCCTGCACACTTTGCTGTTGGATGATAGGAATGGTCGTGGTGGAGGCCCACCACACGTTGCTTACGGCTGCAATGACTGTTGGCTGGTCCAACATGAGCCGCATCAGTGAAAAGGAAAGCAGTTGTTCATGGCAGATCGCCACACCAACTCGCTGGCCCTTAACGGTTATCGTATTGCCACGAGCCATGAGGTCCGCCACCGCACCGTCTGATGCCCAAGGCTTCCACATGGTCACCGGCACCGGAATGCTTTGGATCGCTGAACGATCTTCGCCACTCTGCGCCCCGAGGACTACAAGCGCGTTCTGGTACTGTCCATTGGGTAGCGATAGCTCTGCCCCGGCCAGGACGCGCGAGCGACGTACTTTCAATGCGTCTTCCGTGTCCTGCAGGGCTGCTCGGCCCACGCCATCCAGTTCTCCAAGGATCGTTTCGGGGAGGATGAGCACGCTGTCCACCGGCATGTTGGCGATTGAACGAGTCAGCCAATCAATCCGGCGCAGAGCGGCAGATTTCTGCGCCGCTTGATCATGACCAGTGCCAGCGAGTTTTGCGAAACTTGTGTCCATCCCTCCCCATTGACTGGGAGGGTTAACCTCTGTCCCAGCACTCACCAGGTTGGCAACCATTGCCACTGTAGCCAGAGTGATGACCCATGCCCATTGGCGGGCCGCCAGCACGAAGAAAAGCGCCACCACCAGCATTAATCCAGCCCATCCCAGATGCGGAAAAAGGGTCCCGGCTACAGTGAGAGGGCTTAACCAGCCGATGATCGCCAACGGGGGAATTGACACAGCACACACCCCAATTACAAACCGCCCAGGACGACGTGCTTGGTCACGAGTCCAGAACAAGCCAAAGGGAAATGCTAATAGAGCGCTGGAGAGGATCAGCATGACCAAGCCAAACCAAATTGGCGTTGCATCACCATAAAACACTGTGGCCCCACCCACCATGTCGCGTGCACCCGAAAGGTAGTATCCCAACGCGAGCAAGTAGGCACTTGAGCGCTTCTGTACCAATCCCCAGCACACTGGCAATGTCAAGATCCAAAGCAACCTCCATGGGGCCGCATCCACGCCCCAAGACAACCAGCTCGCGCCAGCGCCGATGATTGGAAATACAAAAGGCTCGATGCAACGCAACGCGATAGCTTGCCTTGCGCGAATCTGTGGAAACACAAATATCCCTTTCATATTTATGCCGCCATCGCCCATTTAACCTTTTCACCCAATACTGCCGGATCAACACCCTGGAGCCTGAGCCAATGGCTGGTCCAGTTCGGTCCATGGGTTCGGTAGAGCTGTCGGACCATCTTTCGATCCTCCTTACCCGTGGCTCCAATGAAGGCCAGGGCCACCGGACCCAGTTCAAGTTGGAAGAAGCGGCGGCCTGCTTGTGATTTCAGAAGGTAGTCGCGTTTTTGAGTCGCCGTCGCAAGTAGCGAAATTTCGCGCAGAGTTAAACCGATTGCTTCGTAAAACGGCAATTCTTGCGGATTCATTGCATCGGCATGCGCCAACAAAATTTTGGTTTGGCAGGACGAAAAAATCGTATTTCCAATGGGTGTATCTGCAACGTGTTGCAGCTCTTGGGTCGCAAAGATTACCAATCCGTTCGCCTTGCGCAATGTCAACAACCACTCCTGGAGTTTTTCCTGGAACATTTCATTCTTCAAGAGTTTCCAGCCCTCGTCCAGAATGATCATGGTTGGGGAGCCATCCAGCATTCGCTCAATGACACGGAAGAGGTAAAGCAAAACGGGAACAACGTGCTTCTCATCTCGCCCCATGAGCGTATCCATCTCAAAGACGGTGAAGCGGCTTACCGAAATGGAATCACACTTGGCGTTGAGCATTCCCCCCGCCATGTCGTGTTCGTAGAACGAAAGAACCTGTTTGATAGATGCCACCTGCACCATCTGAATCATTTCAGTGATGGAGCGCATATGCGCGGGTCTGCTAGCAAGTAGATCCACTGCTCGGCTTATCTCAGCCTGCATGTCCAGTGTTATCGTGATGCCATGCAACGCAGCAATCGTTTCGATGTACTCCTTCGCCCAGACCCGTTCGGAAAGTTTGTCGATTTGCGCAAAAGGGGCGAATCC
Source organism: Pseudomonadota bacterium (assembly GCA_040385425.1). GTDB lineage: Bacteria > Pseudomonadota > Gammaproteobacteria > Burkholderiales > Burkholderiaceae_C > Rhodoferax. Next base: position 63,296 of record JAZKHK010000118.1, read on the forward strand.
AATTTCTTCGCCGAATGAGTCCTCGGACATGGGGTTGTAATGCGTCCCCCCTGAACCGAGGCACAGCGCCATCATGGACTCGCCTTTTTCAAAAGCGAAAACCCGTGCGCCTGGATAGCGAAAATGTGAGGCGGCCAGCAACCCGAGAATCGTAGATTTACCCGAGCCCGTTGGACCTGCCACAAGCGTGTGCCCAATATCGCCGTTGTGCAGAACCAAGCGAAACGGGGTTCCACCACTGGCGGCGCCCTGGAGCAAGGGCGGGGCAATACCGTCAGCGTAGAGCTTCTTGTAAAACTGGCACGGATTCTCAGTTGGCCCCTGCCAGGTGGAGGTCAGTGGCAAGCAATCCGCGAGATTGAAGCTGTGGATCTCCGGGCGGCGTTTGTTCTCATAGCCATGGCCTGGCAGCGAACCCAGAAAGGCCTCGTTGCAGTTGATATCTTCATCGCGGCACGGGAACCCCTGTGCTTTGATGTTTCGCATGAGGAAGCGCACCGAAGACTCCAACTGGGCTTCATCCTTGTGCATGAGTACGACGGTCGAAGTCCAGTATCCGTAGGCCACGGCACCCGACTCCCAGTCGTTCAGAACGGCCTCCGCATCGTGTGACATTTTCACGGCATCTTGGTTGACAGGGCCGCCCACACGACCGGTAGCATCTGCAATGAACCCGCGAATCTTTTGGCGCCACTTGCTGCGCACTTTCTTGGCATCTGCCTTGGCTTTTTCCGCATCGCGGGCAATCCACCGCGTGGTCCACCGGAACTGCACACCAAGCTTGTTCAGGACCTCCAGCATGCCGACAGAGGTGCCCTTTTCGGGAATCCCTTCTATCGCCACAATCCGAATATTCTGGCCGTTGAAGATAGGGCGAATACCTGGCAGAAATGAGTAGCTGCCCAGTAAAAAATCAACCCCCATTGGGACAACCTTGTTCGGCAAGCGAATTGGCATCGAGATGCCCGTGATGCACTCATGCAGAAACGAGAGTTGGTCGTCAAACCACACCTGTTCTCGCGTGAACGGGTCTAGCGCTTGTCGAGCCGACAGGCGAATTAATTTGGTATTCATGCCTACTTCGAGTGTGCTGACATATTCAGCCATGCGACGTTCAAAGTATTCGATGGACTTGTCTGAGATGCGCTTGGGATCAAGCCTGTTTTGCTCACTACTCTCAAAGGCAAATGCTTTCACGCGACTTACCATGATGGGGTCGGGCAAATAGGTAAACGTCAGGTAGTAGTCGTTCTCGTAGTGTGTCCCTTCCTGCTGGTATTGCAGAATGCGCTCTTGCTCAATTGCGGCTGTAACAGGATCAGGGAACGAGCCTCCAGTGTCATAACTCTGAGACTGCTTGCGCAGTGTCGTTGAGTGCAACATCCAACCAGCACCGAGATTTTGTATCATCTCAGCCACGCGAATACGCATGTAGTTCAATTCCGACGGGGAGGCGCACTGCATGTCAGGTCCGCGGTATTGAAAGGTGCTGATCAACTCCCCGGCTTTGCCCAAAACCACACCAGGTCGAGTGATAGAAGCGTAACGAAGTTTGTCAGGAAATCCTGCTTCCTTCGTTCGGAATTCTTTATGGAAAAAGTCAACGCGCATGGGGTAGTTCCGACTATAAGTAAGTGTTTATCAACACAATGTGTATCCACTGGCCTCGAATTAGGCGATGCCGGTGGATACGGTTCAGTAGTAATCCTTGACAGGCGGATGCGGCATGCCTATGTCGGGTTTGGGTGCGTAATATTTACGGTACTGAAATTGACGCAATACGATGTCCACCATCCAAGGGTCTGCCTCGTACATTCCACGTGCCACCCATAGGCAACCAAAAAACAAGACAGTAGGAACGGCGAAACTCACCCCATAAAATGGGCCGAATCCTCGCAGCATCGTCCATCCCAGCGTGATGTTCAGCATGGCACTCATTCCGACCAGGCGCCGGTCTGCTCCAAGCCATGCGATCTTGCGTAGCAGCGATGAGCGCGTAGGTGCAAGCTCTTGCATCAGCAGGTCATGCCTCTA
>JAZKHK010000118.1:65339-77988 GCA_040385425.1 Pseudomonadota bacterium
TAATGCCGACGATCTTTTTCAGACCTTCCGACATTTCGGCACCGAATATCAGTGCACTCACAGAGCCCAGAATTGCCAATACCGTAAGACTGAATAGATACTTGCCTGTCAAAATATTGACAAGTTGACACAGGCCATCCCCGAGTTCATCGCCGCCATCGGCCAATGCGCCTTTGCTCGCAAGCGTCAAGGCAAAGCCAATGAAAAGAATGGCGAATCTTTTCCCTTGTTCCGAGAATTCCCAGGGGGATGTTTGTGTATGAAATTGGGTATTGAACACGATAAGACCTTTCAGGTGGTTTGGAAAAACTGCGCAGCGGTAGGCTGCTTACAAAAGAAACGACGCCACACATAGACGCTGCCAATAGCCCAAATGACCACTGTGAGCGTTACCGCGTAGGACATCGCGTTGGATGTTCGGTGACACATGGGAGCGGCTTCCATTGCTACTCCATGAATCCCCATCAAAGCATTGAGCACATTCACCTCCTTATTTGATTGTTTCAACCAGAAACCTGCGCGTCTCTGTGTCGTAACCGTGGACGCTGATAATTTCCTTGACACGACGAACATTGCGTTCGTATGCCAAGAAGACGACTACATTGATGGCTTCCCCAATCAGCTCGCGCATGGGGTTTGCAGAAACCTCTTGAATCAGTTGATCTATGCGGGTGAGGCCTTCATAGGCCGAGTTCGCATGGACGGTTGCCACACCGCCAGGGTGGCCTGTGTTCCAGTTTTTCAGCAATGAAAGCGTGGGTGCTCCGGCACGGACCTCGCCCACGGTAATGCTGTCAGGGCTCAGGCGAAGAATCCAGGTGCCGATCTCTGCCATGGTGGTCCACTCAGATGACCGCAAAAACGTCTTATCTACCAGGGTGCATTGCAGCTCACGGGTGTCTTCAACCAGCAACATGCGAATTTCTGGCAGCAGCACGCCGATTTCATGGAGCAAAGCATTACAGAAGGTCGTCTTCCCTGATTTGGTCGCACCGACGACAAGAATGTTCTTGCGCTCGCTAATAGCTTTACGCAAAAGTTCGGCCTGACTAAATGTCAAAACACCGTTTCGGATGTACTCACTCAGATCAAAAACCTTGATCGCCTTCTTGCGAATGGCAAAAATTGGGCCTTCCACAACAGGTGGAGCAACCCCCTGAAATCGCTCTCCATTGAGGGGCAGTTCACCGGCTACTGATGGCTCCTTGGCTGAAAGTTCGCTACCAAGCGATGAAGATACTTGCCGCAGGATGGTCATGCCATCCTCGTGACTCATGTTGCCGGCATGGCGCTTGCCCTTGTGGGTATCAATCCACAATTTGCCGTCGCAGTTCAGGCGCACCTCGATGACCTCGGGGTCATTGAGTGCACCAACAACAATGTCGCCGAGCGCGTATCGCAGGGCTTCCAGTCTTCGGTTTTGGAGTTCAGTTTCGCTGTGCATTAGGTTCTTGCTACTTTTGCTGCAAAAGTTTGTTTGATGTTGTTGTTCGCATTGTTGCACATTATTAAATGATTTATTTATTATTTAGTGTACCATCGAGTGCATTAAATAATCCACTGAAACATTGGAGTCTACCTTGCGAAAAACCACCGTCTCTTCGGGTCGTTCCCTGATTGCTCAGGCTTGTGCGACCTTTCTGGCAATCCTCTCGCCCGTGGTGCATGCAGGCTACACGGTCATTGATGACGACCTGTACCCGACCACGATGCTGGAAGCACGCAATGCACGACCAAACCAGCAAGTTGCGGAGCCTGACCATCTTTCACTCGGATTCAGCCAGTTTCGCGCAATCCTCGGGCCATTAGGACGTGGAATACTAGATGCTCAAATGTCCGTCCTGCGCAATGCGTCCCAAATCCGCATCGTGGGTCGTCCTGATGCCATGCCTGCCGCAAGCGCGGACAAGTCAACTTCTATAGCCCAGGCACGGGCTATCAGCATCCGCAATTACTTGATCAAGCAAGGTGTGGACGAACACCTGATCTGGGTTGAAGTAGACAACAGCCCGAACCCGCAAAAGAACGGCATCAACTACCCTTCTGACATTTTTGTGACCCGTGGCGGCACTCGCTCTGCATCAATAGCGGCGCCCGTCGCTCGGTCTGTTGCGCAAGATTTCATCCCCCAGCAACCACAACTACTCTCCCGCGCTGCTTACCAAGAGCCTCCCCATCAAACCGCACGTCCTGAATTCGCCCCAGTCGCTGCCCCTCAGGCGGCACCAACCAACAGCAATGATGCGGCGCTGATCCAGTACATCAATCAGTCGGTGCAATCGGGCCAAATGCAACCAGCCGTCGCGGTGCAGCTCATTCGTTCTCTGCTGGCCTCAACTGGTGGTACTCGCGCCGTTGAAAGTCCAACACGCTACCCAGTACAGACGGCTGCTTACTCTTCAAATTCACCAGCACCTGATCAAGTGCGTGTTCAAGCAATACCCGAACGCTGGGTTCTGGACAAACAAATGTCGTTGCGCGCGAATCTGGATGCCTGGTCCAGTGCTGCAGGTTGGAATTCCACTGTTTGGGAAGCCAACAACGCCTACCAAGTTACCAACACCGTCGCCGTTGATGGCGCCTTCCCCGAAGTCCTGCGCCGAGTAGCTGACGCCACTGGCTTAAACATCTGCGCCAACCCTCGCCAGCGCTTCGTGCGTGTGACCGAAAGCAGCATCCCCTGTGACAAGAAGTAAACACCCATGAAAAACCTCCGACTGCACTTTGCTTTTCTTCTTACTCTCTTCACATGTGCGCAATCCATGGCACAAATCATTGGCATCAAGCCTTTGCAACATTCCTCACGCTCCAACGATGTATTGGCGATGAGCATTCAACCCCTTTCGTCCAACGTACAGCCTGCTGATGCTCTGCCCATCCTCAAGACTTGGACTTTGCAAGCTGGCAAGACCAGCGGCGAGAACCTCAAAGCTTGGGCTGCGACCGCCAATTGGACTGTGATTTGGAACCACCCCCAGGACTGGAATGTTCCCGCGTCCACCTTGTTCTATGGAGAGTTCGCCGACGCCGCAGAAGAGGTTATCAAAACCCTGGCCGCAAACGGCGCGCTCATCCGCGCAAACATCAATGAAGGCAACAACACCATCGTGGTCTCCGGCCCCGGTGTCAAACAGCAATAAGAAAGCAGCTCATGCGCACGACATTCAAACTCCGACCCATTCCCGGCGCCTTGGTGCTCCTGTCTTTCGCTGGCCTGATTGTGGGCTGCTCCAGCACCGGCCTGAGCAAGAAAGTTGAGGCCTTGAACGACGCCAACACAACCAAGATCACTGAAACACAGACATTGGCCGCTAGGCCACAGCCTGTTGTCACACGCACCAAAACTGCATGGCTGCTGGGTGAATCTATTCAGGTCGTTGCCCCTCCTTCACCTGTGCTCACACGCAAAATTACTTACAACCCTCAGGCCAAGGTGTCCTTGACTGACGTGGCAGCTTCTATCACCCAAAAGACGGGCTTGAGCATCGACACCTCTGAGGTGTGGAGCTTCATTGCGTCCAATAACGCCTCGGGACAAACCAGCGCCATGGCCCCAGCCATGCCACAGCCTGTTGTCCCCTCGCTATCCGGTCAAGGGATGCCCAACAACCAAGCGCAAACCAATTCCAGCCTGTTCAACATCGAATATGACGGCCCTGTTGCTGGCTTGCTGGACCTGGCCGCAAACAAGGCCGGCGTTTGGTGGAAGTATTTGGAGGGTCGCGTCACTTTCTTCCGTACTGAAACCAAGACTTTCTACATTCCGGCATTGCCCAATGCCTCCAGTGGCCGTACCACCATCGCCTCCGGCATCGGGGGCTCCAGCAGCTCCACATCTGGTGGCAGTTCTGGCGGCGCGACCACCACTACTTCGGGTGGCACGAATAGCGACAGCACATACAGCGTCGATATTTGGAAGGATCTCGAAAAGACCGCGCAAACGGTTGGTGGTACAGCCCGTGTTGTCGCCAATAGTTCCGTAGGCAGTGTCACTGTCACCGGCACGCCAACACAGATCCGCAACGTCGAGGAATGGGTCAAGAGTTTGGCCGATGGCTTGAGCCAACAGGTTCAGATCAGCATCACCGTCTACAAGGTAGACCAAACCGCAGAAGACAACTATAGCTGGAACCCCAGTGTCATCTTCAACAGCGTGTCCGGTCAATACGGTTTCAATTTGACCGCACCCCAGGCCCCTAGCGTCGTGTCCGGCACAACTCCTATGAACTACACCGCCACCGTGTTGTCTTCGGCGACTGGTTCTGCTGCGCAGTTCAGCGGAACTCAGTTGGCATTCAAGGCCTTGTCGTCACTGGGCAAAACAACCGTGGTCTACAACCAGTCCCTGGTCTCTTTGAACCGTCGGGCAGCTCAAATGCAAAACGCCGACGTTGAGGGTTACCTGGCCGCTCGCACGCCTTCTGCCCCTGTCGCGGTTGGGGCCACGCCACTGCCTCCCACACTTACGCCTGGCTCGATCACCACAGGCTTCACCGCGACCTTTATCCCTGTCGTAGTCAATGGGAAGGTCCTTCTCTCCATGAATATGACGATCAGTGCCAACAAGGGCTTTGGCACAGGTGGCACAGGTGACTCCACCATCATGCTTGCGAATGCAGGACTCAATACCTTTGAGCAAAGCACCTCACTCACGCCAGGCGACGCAATCATGCTCACTGGCGTATCGCAGCAAAGCGGCAAGAGCAATCGCACTGGCGTCGGCTCTCCCGATTTCTATTTGCTTGGTGGCGGTGTTGATCACACCGTTGGCAAACAAATGCTCGCCATCGTCGTAGAAGCCAAGGTTCTTTGATATGCACATGAAACACAAACTCCTTCTGGGTGCGGTTGCTATCGCTTCCGCCAATTTTTCCGCGTACGCTGGTCTGCCCTTATTGGGCTCTACACCAAGCTCCGATCCATTGGCACCCACTGCGACCGAAGTTGCCCAGAACGCAAAGAAAGTAATCCCGGCCGCTCCGGCGCCGGTCGCCCCGGCACCGGTAGCAACAGCGCCCGCTGCGCCTGTTTCTTCCCCCAAGGTCGAAAAATACGACGGCAAGCCCGAAACGGTCATTTCCAGCAGCAAACCGAAGGCTGCTGCAGCGCCAGCTCCTTCCGCAACGCCCCCTGCCCCAGCACCAGTAGCGGCCTATTCCAACAAAACGGTGAACGCAAGTGCCACCTTTCGCCAATTAGATGAGCTGCGCACTCAAAACGCGCTCCTGCAGGAACAGGTGAAGAGCATCGAGATGCGCAACAAGATCAATGGCATCACTGGTGGCACAACTCCGGTCGCTGGCGGCATGTCCTCGACAACTCCCGTTACGGCGACGGTACTACTGGTCGATGGCATTGATGGCAAGCTCACGGCTTCCGTTCTGCTGCCCACTGGTGGAAAGATCAATGTCAAGGTTGGCAGCAACATACCTGGCGTTGGTACGGTCAAAAGCATCACGCTGAATGAAGTCTGCGCAAGTGGCAAGACCGAGCCGCAATGCCTTCCCTTCGCAAACGGGATGCGCTGATGACTTCCAAAATTATCGAAATTGGTAAACGCCGTTGGCTGGTAGGCATGACGTGGCGCAGTTTCGAGGAAGCGCCAGACAGCCAACAACTCGATAGCGATGCCGAGTCTTTGAATGCATCATGGGTCAGTGTGCGCAATGGTCGTGCAGCCGTCCAAGCCGGATTCTGTGCAGCTCTGCCCGGCATCAAGAAACCCTCCAAGGTCTATAGCCTAGCCGCTATGTTGGCCGACAGCCGAGAACAACCTTGGCTAGGGATTTTCAGAATCGCCGACGACCTCTGGTGGTATGTCGCAGTGCGCGATGGCCACGCCATCATGCCCAGTGATGGCGACGTGGTTGGTGGTGAAGATGAAATTAAGCGCGTACGTGACGGGCACTCTGGTTTTGCCGACTGGAACCACGTAGAAGGCGACCTCACAACTCTGGCAAAGCTGATTGACTCGATTGATGAGAGCCCAACCCCGGTGCGCTCACTCAATAGCAGCTTCATGCCGAGCATGCCCTGGGTCGTCGGCGCAACAGTTTTACTTCTTGCTGCATGCGGCGGTGGTTTTTGGTGGCAACAAAAGCTGCTTCAAGAGCAGCGGGAAACCGAAGCCGCCATGGCCCGCGTGCGAGCCCAGCTCGAAGCAGGTAAACCGATTGTGTCTACTGCCCTGCCCTCCCCTTTGCTCACCATGCCAGCAGCCAATGATTGGCTTGCAGCCTGCGGCACCATCATGCTGGTACAGCATCTGTCCCGATCCGGCTGGGCTCTCTCCGCCATGACGTGCAATTCCAGTTCCGTTGTAATTCAGTGGCGGCGTGACGCTGGTGCCACTGTGGCACTCCGCCCCGATGGCGTGGTGTCGGCGGATGGTGAGGGGGTAACAGAAACGGTCTCATTAACAGGATTGGAAGCGTCTGGTGCCGATGATTCAGTGGAGCTGAATGACGCTTCCTTGGCCTTGCGTGCCTGGGCGCAATCAGCAATGTTTACGTTGTCGATTGCAGGGGCCGAAAGCAAGGCCTCGCCCGTGGCCCTGCCGGGTAAGCCTGCTGACGTGATCGCTACACCTGTAACTCGCCCCGAGCTGAGCTTCACGCTGGACATGCTGGTCTCGCCGTTCAACATGGATTTGTCCGCCGTCCCAGGACTGCGCCTGCGCAGTCTCAAGACGACGGAAAACGGTTGGCACATCGAAGGAACTTTGTATGGTCGCTGACATTGACGAATTCGTAAAACCACACAGCGTGCCCTTTCCCAACACGCTGCAAGACAAGGTTGCATTCGACTCTGTAAACCGCCGCATCTTCATCGACAAGCGCTTTCAAACAGATCACCTGTTGCTGAGCTGGCAGGAGCGCATGAAGACTGCGGGAAACATGGCTTACCAGATCCTCCCGACCGAGCTGGACGAAATCGTGCGTATGCGTGCCGAAGGCATGCGCGTAGAAAGCGTTGATGTGGACATGGATATGGTTGTGCGCAATCGTGCCATGAACTATCTCTGTGACGCGGCGCGTTATCACGCGAGCGATATGCATATCATGCTGCGCGGCACCCACAGTGAGATCCAGATTGTTGTGAACGGTGAATTGCGCGTTCTCGCCAGGCTGGCTCAAGACGAGGGTGAGGCCATGGTCCGTTCCATATACCAGGGTATCGCCAAAATCCGTGATGACAGCTACAAGCCGCTTGAGGTCCAAAACGCCCAGATCCCTGGGGATGCTCTGCCTACCGACACCTGCTTGACTTCAGTGCGGATTGTTCGCGGCCCGTCCTACCCAGAGTCGGCTGGCGGGGCATTTATGACCCTGCGACTGCAGTACAACAGCGCAGCCGCGCATCAAATCAAAGACAAGAAGTTACGCGCCCTTCTCCACCCTCGCAGCCCAGATGGCGTTATGCGACTGGGCAAGATGGGTTTCACAAAGAGCAATCTTTCCAAGCTTGAATTGCTGATGGACTCGCCAAACGGGATTGTTTTTTTTACCGGTCCTACCGGTTCCGGCAAAACAACCACGCTTTATGAGGTGCTAAAAGAGCTTGCCCGCCGCTCACCCGAACATCGCCAAGTCACGATTGAAGACCCAGTGGAATACCCGATGGAGTGGGCCGTTCAAATGAACGGTGGCTCTGGCAACGAAGCAGATACCGGCGCAGGGTATCAAGAAGGCATACGCACAGCGTTGCGCATGGCACCAAAGATCATCTTTTTGGGCGAAGTTCGCGGCCCCAGCGTGGCAGAGGCCGCCTTGCAGGCCGGATTAACCGGGCACAAGGTGCTGACAACACTCCACGTTAACGACCCGTTCCAATTCGTAGAACGCTTGGAGCTGATGGACAACGTTCGGCTTAATCGCCGTGTGTTCTGTGATCACGATTCAGTACGTGGCGTTGTGGCGCAGCGCCTCTTGCCTCACCTTTGCAAAGAATGCAGCGTGAAGCTTCAAAGCAAACCGAGCTTGATTTCCAAACGTCTATCTGAAGCCCTCAGTTCGTGGGGTCCTACTGACAATGTCCGCTTACAGGGTCCTGGCTGCGATCACTGCAATCACAGCGGTTCCACGTCACGCTTCTCCGTCGCAGAAGTTCTGGTGATGGATGAGCGGATCATGAACGATTTTATCGAACACGGTACGACCGTCGCCCGCAAGAATTATCGCGCCAGGGAGGGCGCCGATCCTTCCATGCTGTCTACGTCAATCCAATACGCGCTACGTGGGTTTGTAGATCCACGAGCAGTCGAGAAGAACGTGAACCTCATCCCAATGATGCAAGGCAACACCCATGTTTGAGTCCGTCATGAAATTTTTCCGGCCCTCCGTCAAGCGCCGCAATATTGCCCGTCGCCGCCATCGTGGTTTGTGGGCTTGGCTTTCAGTCAAGGGCGATCAGTATGCTTTCTCCTGGTCGATCCGGGAGTCTCTCTACATCCACCTGGCCACCCAAAACGGCAACGGCATTCCCATGGAAAAGGCGCTGGACAACTTCCGCACCCGCCTTGTGCGCAACAAGCGCGTCAGCTCCGAAAAAATTATCAGTGAAGTCTCCAGGCGAATGCGTGACGGCGCTACTTTGGCCGTTGCCATCAGCAAATGGATTCCTCGCGATGAAACCGCCATCATCAGCAGTGGCGAGCTTTCCGGGAATCTTCCGCGTGCACTTGAGTTAATCGTGGAGTCCAAGCGAAGCATGGCGCGCATAAGTCGTGCTGCAACACGCGCGGCAATTACCCCGTCCGTATATGGACTGGCTGTGGCTGGTGTCGTCTGGACCATCGGACGCCACGTAGTTCCAGATTTGAAACTCGCGCTCCCCATGAACAGAGCGGAAGGGTTTGCCTATGCGCTTTATGTGGCAGGTGACTTTCTGAACACCTACTGGGCACTCCTGCCTCCGCTGACACTTATCGCCGCCGTTCTGCTAATCCGGTGGTCTTTGCCCCGCTGGACAGGCGCACGCCGCATCGCCGCTGAACGCTATTTCCCGTTCTCCTACTACCGTGACACACAGGGTTTTGCTTGGTTGATGGGCTTCACTGCCCTCCTTCGCGCCGGCGTTTCTGATGTGGATATTCTGGAGCGTCAAAGTAAAGAGTGGGCGAACTCTCCCTGGATGCGTGAGCGTTTACGTGCCCTGTGGTGGCGTGTGAATAACGGTGCATCCTTCTCCGATGCATTGCTGGCACGCGGCGCAAATGGCCTGCCAGCATTTGGATTCCCGAATCCTGACGTAGTTGACTACATTTCCTCGCTAGCCGGTTTCTCGGACAGCCCGGATCGAATCGCAAAGGTAGCAACTGACTGGGCTCAACAGATGGAGGAATCCATGGTTGATGGTGCGGTGTATTGGGGCTTAGGAATGGAATTGGTCATGTACATGGTCATGTTTTTCCTGATGCTCGCAGTGAATTCGTTGTCAGCGGCCGTTGGCACGAACCCGGGTTTTTAACCCATTTTTTTGAAACTAGAAGGAGTATTTTTATGAGTGAAATTCTTGGTAGCCTGTTTAAAACTATCGTTGCATTGCTGGCCCTGGCCGGCATTACCCTGGTCGCGAACCAGGTGTTTGGTGCCAACAAGACCAGTGATCACCTGGCAAATCTGCATCAAATGAATCTGAACATTCAAGCACTGTATTCCACTCAAGGAAGCTACACCAGCCTGACCAACACTGTGATCATCTCCGGCCATCTCGCGCCCAAAAGCATGACCGTAACTGGTAGCCTGCTCAATCCTTGGGGTGGAGCAGTCACGGTCGTCGTCAATAGCGGCAATGCTTCACAGTACGACGCTACGGACGCCAGCGTTCCTGCCGAAAGCTGCGCCAAGGTCGCCACGGGCCAGAGCACCCTGGTAGGACTCAAGATTAATGGCGCGGCCCAGACCCTTCCAGCAGATGCAGGTGCACTGGTTACGGCCTGCAATCTGGCATCAAACACCCTTATTTATACCTACAGCCGTTAATCGACTCCTATGCTGACTGACTTGGCATTTTCTGATCTGTTTGTGGCGGAAGATCCCCGCCTATGCTGGTTCAAGCCAACACCGGATTCGTTGAAATGCGAACCGGTGTCCGAGGAACTGACCGTGGAGATCACTCAGCTCCGCACCTACCTCGACGGGATTCGCGGAAGCACCGAGTTTCGGGTGGTCTGGCCCCAAAAAGGCTCGCAACAACATCCTCTGCGTGTCAAGAAAATGTTTGTCGCGGAAGGCAAGGTTGTCTATATCTGTCGGCGCTATCGGATGCCGGCAGGATCGCTCATGTCTCTAGGTATGCCGAAAGCTGTTGCGACAAAACTGCTTGATGCGAACAAGAAGGCCGGCCTCTACATTTTTTTTGGGAAAACTGGATCAGGCAAAACCACAACAGCCGCATCATTTGTCCTGGAGCGCCTGCACCAGTACGGTGGGGTCTGCATCACAGCAGAAAACCCCATTGAACTTGATCTGCAAGGCCCTCAGGGCAAGGGCTGGTGCTATCAAACCGAGGTGGACTCGGATGACGCAGTTGGTGAACGCGTGAAAGACATGATGCGCGCTTCTCCCAACATTATTTTTATTGGTGAAATTCGCACCGCTGGCGCTGCCCGTGTCGCTATTACTGCCGGCAACAGCGGGCACATAGTGGTGGCCACACACCACTCTGCGGATTTGACTTCCGGGTTATCCCGGCTGGCGTGGCTGGCCGGTGATGAAGAGGCCAAAGGCGCGCTCGCAGATGCATTTCAAATGGGCGTTCATCTGTGTCTCTACAACGCAGACCCCAGCTCGATCCCGTCCTCGGCATTCACGATTCCCGATTCCCAAGGTACAGGCACACCACCACGGGTCCTTTCCGTCGAGCCTCTTTGGAAATCTGATGAAAACGCCAGTTCCATAGCCTCTGCAATTCGAGATGGCCAATTTCACATGCTCAAGAACGAGATCAACCTGCAGCGTCGGCGTTTGATGAACGGTGGGCCGTTGCCCTGATTGCCCACTATGAGATTTGCCCTTTTCCCTCTAATCGTCATTGTTTTCTTAAGTTCACAGTTCATGCTCGCGACTTCGCGCTCGCGTGCTGCTATGCCATCCACATCGGCTTTAGTCAGCGCCCAAAGTGGGCAGGTCTTCGTCGCATATCGGGATGCTGTCCTGGCTTACTTGAACGCGAACCCTGCCTTTACTGGGTCAATAAACCCCGCCCAACTGACCGCCCAAGGCACTCCGTTTCCGCCCAGCTTTACCGGAACTGCCGGCAACGCAATCACGCTCACTGGCGCTTCGGGTCGCATCGTGACCGTCTATGCAAGCCTCCCCGCTGGAGCATTAGCCAGTGCGGCGCTGGCCACCAATTACGACGCCTCTCTGGGAACGTCTGACGGCAGCTCCTGGACCAGCATTGCGTTTGGTGCAACTTCTCAACCCCTTGCCACTGCTGTCCCGTCTGGGTACACGGTATCTGTCAACCAAATCGGTAAGTAAGTCATGAGCGAAATCCTTGGTCTTCTATTTGCGATCCTTGCATTCACCACATACCTCCCGAAGTTCGTCCAGATCAACCAGACCAGCACTGAGACAACGATTGCGACCGTCACCGCGCAACAGCAATTGAAGCTGATTGCCGTTGGAAGCACCTATATCCAGCAAAATAGTGCAGCACTACAGGCTGTCGCCACCGCCACAGTGCCGGCGATCATCACTGTCCCTATGCTGCAAGCGCCAGCAGTCAAATTGCTGGATTCTGGGTTCTCCTCGACCAACCCATATAGCCAAACGTGGCAAATTGGCGTGCTGCAGCCCAGCGCGGGCTATTTACAAGCCATCGTCATGTCCACTGGCGGGACAGCCCTCACTGACGCCCAAGCTGGCCGCATTGCGGCCTATGTCGGCGCTGCCGGTGGTGTGATTCCACAAAATGACAGCGGTATCTATGCCACTGGTTCTGCAAATGCGGTTGGCTCCTTCGGTGGCTGGAATATTCCTCTGGCGAACTACACCGGTGTGGCTGGTGGCCATTTGGCCGCCCTCCTGAGTTTCAACAATGGGCAGCTCAACAGCAGCTATCTGTATCGGAACGCTGTACCTGGCCAGCCGCAGCTCAACACCATGAACACCCCCCTCATTCTTGGGGGGGGCGCTGTGCAGGCCTCGGGCGCAGCCTGCACCGCTGCAGAACTTGGAAGCATGGCGCGCGATGCCACTGGCAATTTCTTGATGTGCAATGGGACCATCTACAAGTCCCAAGGATCGGCATATTGGCAAGATCCAGTTGCTACATACACAGCGCTAAACACCAGCTATCCATGCAATGCGGCATCTGCGTGGCAGGTGCGCGTAGTCAAAACGCCCACCACCGGCACCGGTCCTCGTGCCTACATTTGCAACGGCACAACGACCACTTGGGCAGCGATTTCTGCCGACGATTCGGGGAACATGACTATTGCCGGTTCTCTGACCACCGGCAAAGTGAAACTCACAGATATCGTTACCTCTGGGAACCGCTGCTCCGACAACACGGCAGCAGCGCCCGGAGCCGCAGACATTGCTTTGAATGGTGCAGTTTCAAGAGACGTCAATGGCTTAACACTTTCTTGTCAATCCGGTGTTTGGACTAAACAAGCCACAGGTGGCGCGCGAGCCTGGGT
>JAZKHK010000119.1:0-921 GCA_040385425.1 Pseudomonadota bacterium
TTGAACTGTGGACCAAAGGATTATGAGTCCTCTGCTCTAACCAACTGAGCTAACGGCCCTACCGAACTACGGATTGTAAAGGCCTACTTGTGGTGGCTCAGGGCGTTGCTGACCAATTTCGACGTAATGTCGACAATCTGAATCATCCGGTCATAAGCCATGCGGGTTGGCCCAATGACACCCAAGGTGCCAACCACCTGGCCATCCACCTCGTAGGGGGCACTGACGATGGAAAGATCTTCAAATGGCACGACCTGGCTTTCACCGCCAATAAAAATGCGCACACCCTCGGCCTGGCCGGCAACATCCAGCAAACGCATGAGTTGTGCTTTTTGCTCAAATAAATCAAACGCACGTCGCAGATGACCCATATCGTTTGAAAAATCGGTGACTGCCAGCAGATTCCGCTCACCCGAAATGACGACTTCGTCCTGGGTTTCTGCAATCGCATCAGAGCTAACCACCACAGCGGCCTGCATCAAACTGGCGATTTCAGAGCGCAGCGATTCAACCTCGTTTTTGAGTCGTTCGCGAACCTGCTCGATCGCAAGACCAACGTAATTGCTATTCAGGTAATTGGCGGCTTCCACGAGCTGCGTCTGTGAATAATCAGCCTCGGTAAAAATCACGCGGTTTTGTACATCCCCCTCGGGCGTCACAATAATGACCAGCAGTCGCCGCTCTGACAGTCGCAAGAATTCGATGTGACGAAAAACAGAAGATCGACGCGGCGCAATGACCACGCCCACAAACTGGGACAGACTTGACAACAAATTGGCCGCATTGGAAATGACTTTTTGCGGTTGATCGGGCGCCAGGCTGTGTGAGGCGAACTGCCCTTGCTGCACTGTCAACATCGTGTCAACAAATAAGCGATAGCCTCGGGCCGTCGGGATACGTCCGGCCGAGGTGTGCGGGCTG
>JAZKHK010000119.1:931-3371 GCA_040385425.1 Pseudomonadota bacterium
AGATCGGACATGACATTGCGGATGGTGGCGGGCGACAAATCCAGACCCGAGGCTTTTGAGAGTGTGCGCGACCCCACCGGCTGTCCATCGGCAATATAGCGCTCGACCAGCGCTTTCAATAACAACTTGGCACGATCATCCAGCATGGGGGCATTTTAGTGATGTAATTTGCGAATGAAATCTAAATTCCCCCAGGTGGCACTGATTGGCAAATACCAGACGGTCGCGTCAGGCGCTGGCGGGGCATTCTCTCGGAGTGCGCTAGAAGACATCGCCCATTTCTTGACCGCCCAAGGGTGTGAAGTCATTTTGGAACATGACACAGCGCACAACATGGGAATTTCCAATTACCCGACCTTAACAGTCCCTGCCATTGGAGCCCAGTGTGATCTGGGGCTTGTGGTCGGTGGTGATGGCACGATGCTGGGCATTGGCCGACAACTGGCCCATTTTGGCGTACCGCTGATCGGTATTAATCAAGGACGGCTGGGATTCATCACCGACATCCCGTTTGACAGTTTCAAGTCCGCGCTGGCCCCCATGCTGCAGGGTGAATTTGAAGAAGACCATCGCAGTCTGATTCATGCCCGGGTCATGCGCGACGGGCACTGCGTATTTGACGCGCTGGCTATGAATGATGTGGTGGTTAACCGGGGCGCCACCTCGGGCATGGTTGAGTTGCGGGTGGAGGTGGACGGTCATTTTGTAGCAAACCAGCGGGCCGATGGCTTGATCATTGCTACCCCGACCGGCTCTACCGCCTATTCGCTATCCGCCGGCGGTCCCCTGCTGCATCCGTCCATCCCTGGCTGGGTTTTGGTACCCATTGCCCCACATACATTGTCAAATAGGCCGATTGTCCTTGCCAATGCTACAGAGATAGCTATCGAAATAGTAGCAGGACGGGATGCCAGCGCCAGCTTCGACACCCAGTCGCTGGCGACATTGCTGCACGGCGACCGTATCGTGGTCACGCGCTCGAAACATCATGTGCGCTTTTTGCACCCCAAAGGCTGGTCCTACTTTGACACGCTGCGTCAAAAACTGCACTGGAATGAAGGAGTGGCCTGACCGTGAGCTTGAAACGTATTGTCTTGCGCGATTTCGTCATCGTCAGCGAGCTGGACCTGGATTTAAGCAGCGGGTTCACGGTGCTTACCGGCGAAACGGGAGCGGGCAAATCGATTCTGATTGATGCCTTGCAATTGGTCACGGGCGGGCGGGCCGATGTGGGCGTGATCCGTGAAGGCACCAAGCGCACCGATGTCAGTGCCGAATTCGATGCCACCGACGCTTTAGCCGTTTGGCTTGATGCCGCCGGATTCGACACCGGCGACAGCCTTTTGCTGCGTCGCACGGTAGATACCCAAGGCAAAAGCCGCGCCTGGATTAACGGCAGCCCGGCCACAGCCACCCAACTGCGTGAGATCGGCGAGCAATTGCTCGATATTCATGGCCAGCATGCTTGGCAAAGCCTCACTCGCCCGGATGCCATACGAGGCCTGCTGGACGCTTACGCCGAGGTGTCGCTCATCACGTTGACCGCCTTGTGGCAACAGTGGCGTCAAGCTCAAAACGACTTGGCACATGCTCTGGCCGCTCAAGAATCACTGCACCGGGAACGGGAACGCCTGGCGTGGCAAATTGGTGAAGTCGAAAAACTGGCGCCACAGCCCGACGAATGGGACGATCTCAACACCGAGCATGGTCGCCTGTCCAATGCCCAAGCCCTGCTGGATGCCGCACAGAGCGCCGTTCAGATTCTGGATGATGACAGTAACGGTGCATTGGGAGGCCTTCACAAAGCCACTCAGTTGCTACAACAACAGGAGCATCTAGAACCCTATTTCAAAGGGCTAGGGGATGTTTTAGCCTCCAGTTTGGCCCAGGTGGACGACACCATTCATTCTTTAAGGGGCTATCTACGCAAGACGGAGCTTGATCCGCAGCGCCTGAGCGAGCTGGATGAGCGCATGGCCTTGTGGTTGTCGCTGGCCAGACGCTACAAGCGAGCCCCTGCGGAGTTGCCAGATTTGCTGGCGGCCTGGAAACAGGAGCTTGAAAAACTCGATGCAGCCACTGACTTCGCTGGACGCTTACATGCTTGAAGCCAAGCTGCTCTCGAAAGCCCGCGCCAAAACCGCCCCTCAGCTGGCCAAAGCCATCACGCAAACCATGCAGGGTCTGGGCATGCAAGGCGGCAAATTTGAAGTTGTGCTGAAAAAATCAGCACACCCCATGCAAAGCGGCCTAGAAGAAGTCAGCTTTCTGGTCGCGGGGCATGCTGGCAGTACGCCCCGCCCTGTCAACAAAGTGGCATCGGGCGGAGAGCTGTCTCGCATGGCACTGGCGATTGCCGTTACCACCAGCCGCCTCGGCACGGCTCAGACGCTGATTTTTGACGAAGTTGATGCCGGCGTGGGGGGGGCAGTGGCAGAGA
>JAZKHK010000119.1:3381-12859 GCA_040385425.1 Pseudomonadota bacterium
TCATGCGGCAATTGGGTGTTGACCGGCAGGTACTCGCCGTCACTCACCTGCCCCAAGTTGCCGCCTGTGCTGATCACCATTTGGTAGTTTCCAAACAATTGCAGGGCCATTCGACCGTGAGTTCGGTCAATCCCGTACAAGGCGAGCAACGGGTGGCGGAAGTGGCGCGCATGCTGGGAGGCGAGCGCCTCTCCAACACAACGCTGGCCCACGCCAAAGAAATGCTGCAAGCACGGGAGTAATGCCATGAACGCCGAATCACCCAATTTGGACATCGTTTTGATCACCGGCATGTCGGGTTCCGGCAAGTCGGTGGCGCTGAATGCACTGGAGGACGCCGGATTTTTCTGCGTCGATAACCTGCCCCCAGAACTCCTGATTCCCTTCGTAGCGCTGGAGAAAGAACATAAAGCGACCCGGGTAGCGATTGCGATGGATGTTCGCACCGCCACCTCTCTCCCGTTGCTGCCAGAACAGCTCTCCGTTTTGAAAAAACAGGGCATCATGGTGAAGTCCCTGTTTTTAGATGCCACGACTGGAACCTTGGTGCGTCGTTATTCCGAAACCCGGCGCAAGCACCCCCTGTCGCAATCAGCCTCCGAACACTCGGCCCAAGACCAGCGGCGTGCGCTGGTGGATGCCATTGAACTGGAGCGGGAACTGCTGGCGGATCTGCGTGAACAAGCCCATGTCATCGACACCAGCATCATTCGCCCCTCCCAGTTACAGGCCTATGTCAAATCACTGATCACCACGTCCAGTGAGCAACTGACGCTGGTGTTCGAATCATTCGCCTTCAAACGCGGCGTGCCGGGTGACGCCGACTATGTGTTCGATGTGCGCATGCTGCCCAATCCCCACTACGAACCGGAACTGCGCCCATTAACGGGTCAAGACGAGCCGGTAGCGGCCTTCCTGCGGGAGCAGGCTGATGTGACACTCATGCTTGAAAACATCCAGAATTTTTTGAGTCACTGGCTTGAAGCACTGGCGCGCGATCACCGAAGCTATGTCACGGTGGCCATTGGCTGCACTGGCGGACAACACCGTTCGGTGTACCTGGTGGAACAATTGGTAAAGTTGTTTGAGGACAAGTGGGTCACACTCAAACGGCATCGGGAACTGGAAGCCATCTGAACAGGGTGTTCAGCCCTGAACCAGCAGTTTCCTGATCGGCGCAGGCAAGCCCAAGCGGGGCCACTCTTCTGCTGCAACCCACGCCCCTTCCAACGAAGTTAGTGCAGAGGCCGGCACTTGCACTTGAACCGGGTGCAGATACAAGTCCTTGTGTGTCAAGACATGGGTGAAAACAGGCGCATCCTGCAATCCTGCACGGTAGCGATCCGGCACCATCGCTTCCAGTGCTTCGCGGTTATCAAACAACGGAAAACAGTAAAGCCCGGCCCAAACGCCGGGAGTGGGTCGCTTGCTCAGCCACACATCCGACTCTGCGGTCTGGGCCCACAGCAACCAGATGGACTGCGAACTGCGCTTGAGCTTGCGCGTCTTTACCGGGTATTTTTCAGGCACACCTTGTTGCCTTGCGACACAAGAAGGCGCAAGCGGACAAACGCCGCAATTTGGTTTTTTGGTGGCACACACGGTCGCGCCCAAGTCCATGACGCCTTGCGTATAGCGAGGCATGGCATGGTACAGATCACGTGAAGGCAACAAGGCCGTGGCCTCATCCCAAAGCTGCCGCTCGTTGGCGGCCAAGGCCAAATCGGCATCAAACCCCAATACACGGGTGAGGACTCGCTTGACATTGCCATCCAGAATGGCGACCCGTTCTCCAAAACACAAAGAGGCAATGGCAGCCGCCGTAGAACGGCCGATACCGGGTAAGGTCTGCAGAAGTTGCGCCGTTGGCGGGAAAACACCGCTGTGCAACGCCATCACGTCAATCGCACATTGATGGAGATTGCGGGCTCGGCTGTAGTAGCCCAAGCCACTCCACAAACCCAACACGTCATCAAGAGGGGCTGCGGCCAGCGCAGCGACATGAGGAAAACGAGCCAAAAAACGGGGGAAATAATCCAGTACGGTGCTAACCTGCGTCTGCTGCAGCATGATTTCAGACAGCCAGACCCGGTAGGGATCACGCGTGTTTTGCCAGGGTAAATCGTTGCGCCCATGCACTTTTTGCCACTGCACCACGTGGCTGGCCAAATCCATCACAACCTCATGCACCTTACTTGTCAAACCAGTTCGGCAGCTTGAATAGTCTTGGGATCAACCTGGTTTGCAGCAGTCACCAAATAGTCGGTCAACTCTGCCAGTTTGGTATCGAGTTGACTCAAGACATCGGCTTGGACTTGTATTTCACCAATTCGGTCATCCAGTCCCCCGGACGCTTGCTGGATACGATCAATCGCTTCCAGGCGACGACCGAAGTTCCTGCGACGTTCGCGCAACTGGGCATCCAGTTGGGCTGCGGCTGATTTGCTCCACAGTTCAATGTCTCCCAGCGCCGTTTCATGGATAGCGCGAAGGCGGGTGGACAGGGCACGCACGAGACGGTCGGAAAACTCCGGCTGCGCAAGCCTGAAAACGTTACCAATACCCAAATATTGAAGATGACTGCGCTCAACCAGATCAAGATCCTGCAAATACTGGGCCATGGAAGGCTCGCTCGGCGCTTGCAAGGAGAAGCCGTGCTCAGCATTCAATTGCCTGAAAGTCCCCGCCAGCATGGATTGAATCTCCCCGCTGATGGACTGCACTTGGCGCAAGTTTTCTCGCAAACGATCAAACGTTTCACCATATGCCCGCTTGACGCCCAGCTTGAGACCTTTCTCCTGCAAGACCTCAGTGAGCTTCGCCATTTCTTTCTTGAGTGCCACCGGTCCCAAAACGTCGAAAACGTTACGCAGCAGTTTCATGTGAACCGAGCGCACCGCATGAATTTTTGCCCCGCCCAGATCAAATTCAGTCTGCTCTTGTGAAATACGTGATCGCATGTTCTTGATCACAGCCGAATTCTTGCCTTGAAGCCCCTTGAGCTCCATCATCTGCTCCGTCAGATCACGCCGGCGGATATTGATAACCCGGCCGGACTCAATTCGCAAGTCAGAAATGCCGCCGGCTACCGTTGAGCGCAATATTTTCTGCCGCTGTCCCATGATGCCCAAGCTAAGCGCATCTTCAAGTTTGGACAAACAACTCAGCTCCAGCAAAGCGGCATCATCCGTCACCTTGCCAACCAACCCTTTTTGCGCTGACACCGGAATCACCTGCTGCACGGGAATATCCAGAATCTCGGCGGTAGATACCCGCTGGCGCTCAATTTGCATCTGCACCTGGGCGGGAGAACTCAAGGCATCCCACAATGTGTCAATTTTGTTGAGGACCACCAGCCTTGTGCTGGGATCGTCCGAGTCATTGAGCAAATGCTCACGCCAAATGGAGAGGTCTGATTTGGTCACCCCTGTGTCGGCCCCCAGAAGAAACACGACGGCATGCGCCTGCGGAATCAGGCTGACAGTCAGCTCAGGCTCTGCACCGATGGCATTAAGTCCCGGGGTATCCAGAATCACCAAGCCCTGCTTCAAAAGGGGGTGAGCAATATTAATCAGGGCATGGCGCCAGCGGGGAACCTCCACCAAGCCTTGTGCATCAACCGTTGGGTTCTCTTGTGGCGCGTCAAGCTGCCAGAACCCGAGCGCCCTGGCATCGTCCTGGGTCACAAGTCGGGTTTCTGCCACTTTTTCAAGCGCGGCGGACAACTGCTTGGGATCATTCACATCCAGATCAATGCGAGTCCATTTCTCCGGCACCATGCGCCATTCCATCAGCGATTGGGGCTTGATGCGGGTATCAATGGGCAAAAGACGCAAACAGGGCGGAACGTCTGCATCAAAACCCATCTCGGTCGGGCACATCGTCGTTCGACCGGCGCTGGCTGGCATGATGCGCCGCCCATAGCCGGCAAAGAAAATGGCATTGATCAGTTCCGATTTCCCTCGGGAAAACTCACCCACAAACGCCACCATGACTTTGTCGGAACGAACCTGAGATTCCAGGCGACGCAAGCGCTCTTCCACGGCAGCATCTAGCAATTCGTGATCCTTCATCCACTCGGCCAGCAACTTCAGCCGAAGAGCAAACTCACGCCGCCATGTACCATGTTGGTCAAATTTTTCGTTGAATGAAGTACCCAAATATCCTCCGCGCAATGTTTCAATATAGCACCGTGCCAGACTACAAAGCTCAAAATCTCTGGCAATGAGCGCAGTAAAACGTGGAACGCTGTCCTTGCCGCAAGGATTTGATCGCCATTCCGCACACCCGGCAAGCTTGCCCTTCGCGTCCGTACACCATGGCTTCAAGCTGAAAATAACCCGTCGCGCCGCTGGCACTGGAAAAATCCCGCAAGGTGCTGCCGCCTTTTTCCACCGCACGCGCCAGCACCTCGCGAATGGCGGCATGAAGTTTGGCGCTTCGCGGGCGGCTCAAGCTCGCAGCACTCACCGTCGGCCGGATGCCTGCCATGAATAGCGCCTCTGACGCATAAATATTGCCGACACCCACCACAACATCACCGGCAAGCAACACTTGCTTGATCGCCGCCTTGCGGCGCACCAAGTCAGCATGAAATTGAGCAATATCAAAATATTCGGAAAGAGGCTCCATACCGAGCTTTCCCAACAACTTGCGCGCCATGGGGACGTCTTCGTTGTCGACATAAACAACTGCGCCAAAACGACGCGGATCGTTGAGTCGAAGTGTGCCGCGCGTCGTCATCATCCAAAAATGATCATGGATACCCTCAGGAGGCAGATGCGGCCCATACATCAAACTCCCCGACATGCCCAAGTGCACCAGCAAGACGCCCTGATCCATATCAATCAACAAATACTTGCCACGTCTGCGCACAGCCTGGACAGTTCGCCCCACCAATTCGGCGGCGGGGCATCCCAAAGGCCAGCGCAAGGCTTTGCCGATCTGCACCGATACTACTTTTGCTCCCGTAATTTTGTCGGCAAAACTCAATCGAGTGACTTCAACTTCAGGTAATTCAGGCATGACAAAAATATTCAGCAGACATGGATTATTATGGTCCGATGTCGCTGCTACACCGTTTTTCAATCCTAATTCTGCTTACTTGTGTCTTGTCTGCCAATGCACAAATCCCTGACGCCACATCAACCCAACCGGTCAGTTCGGCTCTGAACAGTGAGCTTTTTTATCAGTTATTACTGGGGGAACTCAATGCCCGGGATGGAGAAGCAGGTGCCGGTTATTCGCTGATTCTTGATGCCGCACGCAAAACGAATGACCCCCGGCTCTACCAGCGCGCGGTCGATATTGCACTCCAGGCGCGTTCAGGCGACTCTGCATTGCAGGCTGCCCGAGCCTGGAAACAAGCCATTCCCGCGTCAAAAGAAGCCAATCGGTACGTCTTGCAGATATTGATTGGTCTGAACAAGATTGGTGAAACACTGGAGCCTCTCAAACGTGAGGTAGCCGCAGCCGATCCGAAAGACCGGGTTTCCGTCATTGCCACCATTCCACGCTACTTTGCACGCACCACCGAAAAAAAATTGGCGGCCATCACTGTAGAGCAGGCGCTAAACGGGTATTTAACAATGCCTGGAATGGGCGCTTCGGCCTGGACTGTCATTGGTGTGATGCGTTTTGAGGCGGGAGATGTCAACGGCGCTGTTGAGGCGGCCCGCAAGGGGCAAGCCATCGACGCCAAATCGGACCGTCCCGTCCTGTTGGCATTGTCCATGATGAGCTCGAAGACACCACAAGCCGAGGTTATTGTGAAAAAGTACCTGGAAGGGCACACCAAGCCAGAAGTACGAATGGAATACACCCGCGCCCTGCTTGAGGCGCAGCGCTACGCGGAAGCGACCACCCAACTGCAAGTCATCACCACGAATAACCCAGCCTACCCTCAAGCTTGGTTGATACGGGGCGCACTTGAATTGCAGGAGGGCAAACCCACCATTGCCGAGCAGTCTCTCCATCGGTATGTGGAACTGGCGATGTCCAAGCCCTCGGGAGGCGCGGAAACAGGACGCGGACTGGTGCAGGCTTATCTCTCCTTGGCCCAGATTGCCGAACAAAAGAAAGAATACGACAAAGCGGACGCCTGGCTCAAACGCATTGACAGCGCTGACGACCAACTCAACGCCCAGCTTCGCCGCGCCGCCATTCTTGCCCGGCAAGGCAAGTTCGAAGACGCACGAAAACTGATCCACAGCCAGCCCGAAAACTCCCCCGCCGACGCCCGGCTAAAAGTTGCCGCTGAAGTTCAACTGCTGCGAGACAGCAAACAATACACCGCAGCCTACACCCTTCTCGCCCAGGCACTATCGCGCGGTCCCAAAGATTTTGATTTTGTGTATGACATGGCCATGATGGCTGAAAAACTGGGACGTCTCGATGAAATGGAGCGCCTGTTACGTAGCGTGATCGCCAGCAAACCTGACTATTTGCATGCGTACAACGCACTGGGTTACTCGCTGGCGGAACGCAACATCCGCCTGCCTGAAGCCAAGCAACTCATTACCAAGGCGCTGGAATTGGCACCAGGCGATCCTTTCATCAGCGACAGCCTGGGTTGGGTCGAGTTTCGTAGCGGAAATCTGACGGAGGCGTTGCGCATCCTTCAGGACGCATTCAAAGCCAAACCAGATGCTGAAATTGCGACCCATTTGGGTGAAGTCTTATGGAGCATGGGACGCCGTGATCAGGCCCTAAGCACCTGGAAAGAGGCCGCACAACTCAACAGCGAAAACGAGACTTTGCAAGAAACACTCAAACGTCTGCGCGTGAAGTTGTGAGTCCGCGGGTGAAAGTCATTTACGCAGCCCTTGCTTTTGCTACTATTTTTATAGCTGGTTGCGCAATACCGACGGGGACTAGAGGCTTAAATCAACCAGAAACATTGATTTGGCGTGGGCGCTTGGCGATTCGGGTGGAACCCGAACAGCCTCAGTCCCAGCAGCCCCAATCTTTTTCTGCCGGATTTGAGTTGATCGGCACCCCTGCTGCTGGCGAATTAACTCTGTACACCCCCTTGGGCAGCACGGCAGCCGCCCTCTCCTGGTCCACTCAAACCGCAGTGATGCGCGCCCAAGGCGAAGTTCGCTATTTCGAATCGCTGGACGCCTTGATCAAGCAGGCCGTCGGCACCGAGATACCGGTGGCGGCGCTCTTCGCCTGGCTGGCAGGTGATCACATGACGGCGGCTGGCTGGAGCGCCGACCTGTCACAACACGCCAATGGCCGGGTCACGGCCCGTCGCACGGACCCCGCACCTCTGGCAGAGCTGCGCCTGGTCCTTGAAAAATAACATGCCATGAAGTCGCTCTACGATATTTCCGCCCCGGCCAAGCTCAATTTGTTTCTGCATATCACGGGACGGCGAAGCGATGGCTACCACCTGCTGCAATCCGTGTTCATGCTCATTGATTGGTGCGACACACTGCATTTCGACCTTCGTGCTGATGGACAAATCAGCCGCGAAGACCTCATCACACCGTTGCCGGCAGACGACCTGATCGTCCGGGCCGCCCGAGCCCTGCAAGCCGCCAGTGGCAGCGCGCTCGGCGTGCACATCGGCATTGAAAAACGAATCCCCGCACAAGCCGGCATGGGCGGAGGCTCATCCGACGCGGCATCGACCCTGCTGGCACTGAACCGGCTCTGGAAACTCAACTTTTCACAGGAACAACTCACGCGCATTGGCCTTCAGTTAGGCGCCGATGTTCCCTTCTTTCTGGGCGGCCAGAATGCGTGGGTTGAAGGTATTGGGGAAATAATGACACCCGTCGCAGTGCCCCCATCCAGGTTTTTAGTGGTTAAACCCGCCGACGGACTAGACACAAAATTGATTTTTTCAGACCCCTCTTTAAAAAGAGACACAGAAACTGCTATAATTTCAGGCTTCGCTGCAGACACATTTGGTTTTGGCCAAAACGATTTGCAGAGTGTTGCTCAGAGGCTTTGCCCCGGCGTGAACCAAGCCCTTGAGTGGCTTGCCTCACTCGGACTTAGCGGACGAATGACAGGCTCTGGAAGTGCGGTGTTTGCTCAGGTATTGCGGCAGATTGATTTGCAAAGCGCTCCAAGCGCATTTCAAATCAGGCTGTGCAATAGCTTGAATGCACACCCTTTGGTGGGTTGGGCATGAAGCGGTAGTTTATCGGTTGGCAGTTTTTGACTGTTGACCCGTGTAGGGGAGTCGCCAAGTTGGTTAAGGCACTGGATTTTGATTCCAGCATGCGAAGGTTCGAATCCTTCTTCCCCTGCCAAATTTTTTCAGATGTACGCAACCCGCGCGGTTCGTACAAGCGCTAACGACACTCAAGCTGGGATACTCATGCAGGCTGCTCCACCCCCTCCTGATTTCATGGTTTTTACCGGCAATGCCAATCCTGGTATGGCCGCAGAAATTGCCAGCCACCTGGGTACTGGACTAGGTGCCGCCACGGTTGGCCGTTTCTCTGACGGTGAAGTCACTGTCGAAATCAATCAAAACGTACGGGCCCGGGATGTGTTTGTGGTGCAATCCACTTGCGCCCCGACCAACGAAAACCTGATGGAATTGCTCATCATGGTGGACGCGCTCAAGCGTGCCTCCGCAGAGCGCATCAGTGCGGTCATTCCGTATTTCGGCTATGCCCGTCAAGACCGTCGCCCGCGCTCAAGCCGCGTGCCGATTACCGCCAAGGTCGTGGCCAACATGCTGCAAGCCGTCGGTGTGGCCCGCGTCTTGACCATGGACTTGCATGCGGACCAGATTCAGGGATTTTTTGACATCCCGGTGGACAACATTTATGCATCTCCCGTATTGCTGGGTGATCTGCGCCAGAAGAATTACGAAGACCTGATTGTGGTGTCCCCCGACGTGGGCGGTGTGGTGCGTGCCCGCGCCTTGGCCAAGCAACTCAATTGCGACCTCGCCATCATCGACAAGCGCCGTCCCAAAGCCAATGTCAGCGAAGTGATGCACGTCATCGGTGAAATCGACGGTCGCAACTGCGTCATCATGGACGACATGATCGACACCGCGGGTACTCTGGTCAAAGCTGCTGAGGTCTTGAAAGAACGTGGCGCGAAAAAAGTCTATGCGTATTGCACGCACCCTATTTTCTCGGGCCCGGCTATCGAACGCATCACCAATGGTGGCGCGCTTGATGAAGTGGTGGTCACCAACACCATTCCGCTAAGCCAGGCCGCTGCTGCCTGCAAAAAAATCCGGCAACTGTCCGTGGCACCGCTGATTGCCGAAACAATCCAGCGCATTGCCAAGGGCGAGTCGGTCATGAGTTTGTTCTCGGATCAAGAAAACCTTTTCTGATTCGGGCAAAAGTGGGCTCAAAGCACGTGGTACACGTGCTTTGAGCCTTTTTAAAATCGGAGTCACACTGGTCGCGGTGGACTCCTCCAGGAGTTAATACTATGAATTTTGTCGCTTTTGAGCGCGCCAAGCAGGGCACGGGTGCGAGCCGCCGTCTCCGCA
>JAZKHK010000120.1:0-11115 GCA_040385425.1 Pseudomonadota bacterium
ACAAAGGTGCAGACGGCGCCAACACAGAAGACAAACTGACGTCATCCAAGATCGGGCAAAAATTGGGTTTGAAGACAGCGCAGTTTCTGGACCGTGCGACGGAACAAGGCTTTTTGCTGTTCGATGGTGAAAAGCACACCTTGAGCCCTAAGGGAGAAAAAGTAGGCGTGGAGTTCGTCGCCAAATCACGCTTTGGCCCTTACTTTTTGTGGCCGCAGGATTTTCAGCTGCTCTAACTTCCAGAATTTAATCGCTATATTATTTATAGCTGGTCGCGCAT
Source organism: Pseudomonadota bacterium (assembly GCA_040385425.1). GTDB lineage: Bacteria > Pseudomonadota > Gammaproteobacteria > Burkholderiales > Burkholderiaceae_C > Rhodoferax. The sequence goes on from JAZKHK010000120.1 coordinate 281, forward strand.
ATTACACGGGGGCTAGAGGCCAATTTCACTACAAATAGGGGAAAAAATCCTCATTTGTCACATGTAGTCTTCACCTTCTCCGCATTCCCCGAGCTTTGGCTTTGAATTAGATAAACATCCGCTTTGGGTATGGTCATGCGCAAAGAGGGAGTGGGGCCACGTTGTGTTGCTTCCATCGGAATCTCAACAAACCATTGGTCCCCTACGTTAGACAGCACCTGTACCTTGATAACGCTCCAATCGCCGCTGTCGCAATTCACATTTGGATTGCTGGTAGCGCCCAATCCGCTTTGGATAAGTAAGCAGGTCTTGCTAGGTACTCGAAACTCTTGGCTCTTCTCTTGCCTGATTCCCATGGCAGTCGCAACCATTTGAGGAAACATGCCGGCTTTACCCACCAATGCAGGGGCGGCAATAAACAAAATCCAAATAACCAAGGCCCCAACAAGTACCAATGCAATGACAGGAAAACGTTCGGCAAGGAACGCATTAGCCAAGATAGCCAGCCCCCAGAGGCTAAAAAAGAGGATTAAAAAATAGTAGGACTCTGCTTTAAGCGCCGATAGAAGTGGCGAAAGTATGGGCGTAAACAACGCACCGAACACCGCAACTCCAATACCTACGTTCACTCTTTCCAAACGCTGCCAAATAGTTCCCTTGGACAACACTATGCGAGTCAGCGCACCCAAGAACGGAAGCAGCAAGGCCATCGCAATCACGCCATAGCTGCTGAATAAAACATCACAGTCACGGTACTTGGGGTATGCCATCAACAAAAAAAGCATGGCGACGCTACCGAGTTGAAGTCCGATCAACTCCAGCGTGGAGAACGCACGGACAGATTTGCTGCTTGCAACCTTGTCATCAGCGCGGTACTGCCGGTATAGGGCTGCTGGCGCGAACACCACAATGGAAAGAAGACCGTACAGGCCAAACGCACATACCGCAGTAGCAATGCCCAAGCCAAACAGCGCAGACCTGTCCATTGGAAAGTAGTTGATGGATTGAAAGTACAGCGAGAGAACGAGTACCCCAAACAGCGTGCCTATAGCTGTCAATGGCAGCCAAGGTATTTCACGCAATGAATCAAATACCCTGCGCATCCAAACAGGCCAGTGGGACTTGACCGTCACCTCTGCGAGCTTCTTCCTATGAATGAACTTTGGCATCTAGCCTCCCTCCCCTTTTTTCAGATCATTCTAGGGGAAGGGATAACGTGGCTGGCAGTCATGCAGGCAACGAAATTGCTACGCTTTTAGTAGCTTCTTGCGCATATTCCACGTGGGCTAGGTGCCAATTTGGCTCATGCAATGTGCCTGAGTCACCCAATCTTCCCTAAAATTCAGCCATGCACCCTGCCATCGCCCAACATCGCTGCGGTATATCCGCAATCTGCCAGCGCTACCGCATCAGCCGACTGGAGGTGTTCAGCTCGGCTGCGAGGTCATCTATGCAGCGTGATCCGCGCGCCTATTTGTGGAACGTCCGCGAGGCGGCTTTGGCGATCCAGTCTTTTTCATCCAGTTTGATAGCCCCAAAAAAGTCGTAAAGAAAAATAAAACGACAGGTTACAAACCGCAGCGCTATATTGATATCCAGATCATCTACAACCATTTTTGGAGCTACCCATGACCCTTGCCGCTGAAACGCTAAGCGCCCAAGTCGTTCAATTGCCACCGGAAGAACGCATGCAGGTGGTAGAGCGCATTCTGGACAGTCTGGACGAGCCCGATGCGTCGCTGGAGGCGCTCTGGGCCGAAGAGGCGGACAAACGGTTAACGGCCTATCGGCGCGGAGAGATTCGGGCCGTTGCCTTGTCCGAGGTGATCGCCAAGTACCAAGTCAACGAAAAACCCGCATGAATATTCGCCTGCTTGAGCCCGCACAGGCAGAGCTTGACGAAGCGATTGCCTGGTATGCGGAGCAAGCGCCTGGACTGGGCGATGCGTTTCTGATCGAAACGCTGAAGACCATCAAACTGATTGAGCAATTTCCAGCAGCGTGGCATCCACTCACACCCCAGATCCGCCGCTGCCGACTCAAGCGTTTCCCCTACAGCGTGGTGTACACACGGGATGTTGACGACATTCTTATACTCGCCGTGGCACACCAACACCGCAAGCCCAACTACTGGCGCACAAGACTTGGTCAAGGCTGACGAACGCTACGCCTTTGATAGCAAATTACGGATATTTCACCTGGGCTGAAGTCACTTTTGACCCATATCTAAAGCACCAACTGATACCGTGTCCCCCGCCCCTGCCCCGTTCGCAGCAGCAGGCCCAATTCTGAAAGCTCGGTGAGTTCGCGGTAGGCGGTGGCGCGCGAGGTGCTGGTCAGATTGACATATTTTTCAGTGCTCATACCGCCTTTGAACCCGTCCGGCTGCGCGTCAAACAGGCGCACCAGTGCTTTGCGTTGCGAGGCGCTCAAACCGGGGTAATCGGTATTAAGCTGCGACCAGTAACGGTTTTTGGCCAGCGCGGTTTGCATCTGGCCCAGCGCGGCGTGGCAAGCGGCCTCGACGCGGCCCACAAACCATTGCACCCAGGGCGTGAGGTCCATATTGGGCTGCGCGGTGGCGGCTTGCAAGTAGGCGTAGTAGCCCGCGCGGTCTTGCCACAACTGCGTTGACAGGCTGAACAGGCGCTGGCTGCTTTGCATGTCTTGCGCCAGCGCCAGTTCGACCAGTGCGCGGCCGATGCGGCCATTGCCGTCTTCAAAGGGGTGGATGGCCTCAAACCACAGGTGGGCGATGGCCGCGCGTACCAGTCCATCCATGGTGCCCAGACTTTGGTTAAACCACTGGAGCAGTAGCGTCATGTGGGCCGGCACGTCAGCGGATGCGGGCGCCTGGTAATGCACCACATCGGGTTTGCCCAAGCGGGGCGTGACGATTTGCATGGGCTCGGCATGACTGCGGTACGCGCCCGTGGCAATGCGGGTGATACCGCTGCGCCCGGTGGGGAACAAGGCAGCGTGCCAGCCAAACAGATCGTCGTCCAGCAAAGGGCGTTGCCATTGGTGGACGGCGGCTTGCAACACGTCCAGCGTGGCTTCGGTGCGGACGTCGCGAGTGGTATCAGACGCATCCGGCAAGCCCAGCCGCCGTGCGGCAGAGGCGCGCACGGAGTTGACTTGCAAAATTTCACCTTCTATCTGAGCCGTGGCGACGGCCTCCTGCGCCCAGCCGCTGAGTTGCAGTTCCGCCAGATCAACCAGTTGCAAGCTGCTGGCCAGCCCGAGCATGCGCCCTTGCGCCAGCCGGGCCTGCGCCAGAACGGGAGCCAAGGCTTGTGCGTTGTGCTGAAAATTAGGCCAGTCGGGAGATTGCCAGAGGTACATGAAGCGTATTTTATCTATTTGCGCTTCAATAATAAAGCGTAAATATCTAATTTGCGCTTCCCGTCTTAGAAGGTGTCGCCGCCTTACGCCGGATGTGCAGATGAACAGCAGTCGCACCGTCTCCCATGGACACCTCTTTGACATCTAGGTAGTCCTGCTTGCGCATGAGCTTGCCCAGTTGGGAAAATCCGTAATTTCTTGGATCGAATGATGGGTTGTTTTTATTCATCTGGCTTCCGACAGGCCCCAGCGGCGCCCACCCATCATCACGCGCTACGGCATCAAGCGCCGTCAATATCATGGGACGCAGTTCGGGCAACTCCGCAACTTCCCCTGCAGGTTTGATGTCGGTCGCAGCAGGCGCAGCCTCTATCTTTGGTTCCTCTGGCTTGGCCCGCAATATCTCGGTGTAAATAAACTTGTCACACGCAGCCACAAAGGGCTCGGGCGTTTTGCGCTCGCCAAAGCCATAGACCACCAGCCCTGCCTCGCGAATGCGTGTGGCAAGGCGAGTGAAGTCGCTGTCGCTTGAGACCAGGCAAAAGCCGTCCACACGGCCGGTATGCAGCACGTCCATCGCGTCGATGATGAGCGAGGCATCGGTGGAGTTTTTGCCCGTGGTGTAGCTGAACTGCTGGATGGGCTGAATCGCCATTTTGTGCAGCACCTCTTTCCAACCCTTGAGGTTGGTCGTGGTCCAGTCACCATAGGCCCGCTTGATGGTTGCCGTGCCATAGCGCGACACTTCGGCCAACAGTTCCTGAATGACAGACGCCTGGGCGTTGTCGGCGTCGATGAGTACCGCGAGTTTTTGATTATTGTTAGCAGCCATTTGCCCTCCCTTGTTTTACTCATCGTACAACGGGACATTCATTCAAGGTACCTTGCAAGAATGCCTACAGTGCAAGCGCTGGATGAAGTGAAGCGCCAAGTGGTGGGTGTAATAGCTTAAATTTGCTACGTTTTTAATAGCTATATACGCTTATTAAACGAGGGCTAGAGGCCAATTTATCTTAAAGTTACACTGCATTCAGCCCACACACATAGTGGGCGGCAGCAACAGGGAAAAACACATGGCCAAGCCCAGATACAAGCAGCGCAAGAACCGCGCACTCAACACATTGCAAGACAAAGGCATGGGGCTTTGCGCTCTGGGTCTGGCGTTCTTGATCATTCCGTGGTTTCTGGGTTCGTCGCCCATGCTCAAGGCCGTCGCAACGGGTCTGCGCACGCCGGGCTGGCTGGCATTGGCCGCAGGGGCGCTGATGCTGGGCCTTCACCGCATCAGCAAGGCCAAACTGGACGCAGGCAGCCCCCTGCCTTCACTCACGCCCCAAGCGCCCACGCCGGTCGAACCCCACATACTGCGCGACATTCGGCCCAATCTCGTGAGCGAGCCACGCGAACGCGACGTACCTGTGCAGCAAGCGCGCCAAGCAGAGACCAGCTGGAGCCCTGCTGTCTTTGCTGCCATAGAGTGGCGCCGTTTTGAAGCAGTGTGCGAAAAGCTGTTTGGGCAAGCGGGGTTCGAGACCAAATCGCAATCGCACGGGGCCGATGGCGGCGTGGACATCTGGCTGTACTCGCGCAACGCCACTGGTCCGGCAGCTGTGGTGCAGTGCAAACACTGGCAGGGCAAAGCCGTGGGCGTGAAGGAAATGCGCGAGTTCTTTGGCGTGATGGCGTCGCACAAGCTCACGCGCGGCGTCTATGCCACCACGTCCACCTACACCGCAGACGCCCAGCAGTTTGCCAAAGTCAACAGCATTAATGCGCTGGACAGCCAAGGCCTGCTGGAACTCATCGCCAAACGCACGCCCGAGCAACAGCAAGCGCTTTTGGACGTGGCGTATGAAGGCGAATATTGGCGCCCCACATGTGCCAGCTGCGGCATCAAACTGGTGGAGCGCAAGCCTGCCAAAGGCGGCGCCGGTTTTTGGGGTTGCAGCAATTACCCCAAGTGCAAATCGCGGCTGCCGATGGTGGCAGCGCTACGCTGATTCCGCTATCTTATAAATAGCTACTCATGCAGATGAAACGCGGGCTAGCGGCATAAAACCCATAAAGGGTATGATGAACCCCATTATGGGTATAGCAACGACACTCCCCGCATCTTCTACGATGGCCGACGCTCTCTTTCCGAAAGTTCGCCAACGCGTACTGTCCGTTTTGTTCGGCAACCCGGGGCGCAGCTTTTACGCCAACGAGGTGATTGCCTTGGCGCAGTCAGGCACTGGCGCCGTGCAGCGCGAGCTATTAGGTTTATCCGAAGCAGGTTTGGTCACGGTGACCAAACAAGGCAATCAAAAACACTACCAGGCCAATGCAGCGGCTCCGGTGTTTACCGAACTACGCGGGTTGGTACTCAAGACCATGGGCATGGCCGATGTGTTGAAGCTTGCTTTGGCACCCCTTTTGCCACAAATTGAGCTGGCATTCGTTTATGGCTCGGTCGCCAAGCAGCAGGACACCGCCCACAGCGACATTGACGTGATGATCGTGAGTCCATATCTGGGTTATGCCGACGTCTTTGGCGCACTGGAAAGTGCCGCCGACACGCTGGGCCGCAAGGTCAACCCAACGTTGTATGCACCCGCAGAAATTGCCAAACGCATCAACCAGGACAACGCGTTTGTCACGCGCGTGTTGCAGCAGCCCAAAATATGGCTCATAGGAAACGAGGAGCAACTCCATGTCCAGTCCACTTGACAACCTCTGCGGCCCCGGCAAGGCGCTGCAACTGGAAGCACCCGACGCCAACGAACTGGCGGGCTTGCTGCGTAGCGGTAATGCGCGACTCAAAGACGCACGCAATGCCACGCTGGCGCTTGAAAGCCAATTTGACCTGGCCTACAACGCCGCGCACTCTTTGTGTCTGGCGGCATTGCGTCGCATGGGCTACCGTGCAGGTAATCGCTACATCGTGTTTCAGGTGCTACCGCACACGCTGGGCTTGGGGCCTGAAGTGTGGCGGGTGCTGGACAAATGCCACAACACGCGCAACTTGGGTGAGTACGAAGGCTTGCTCGATGTGGATGAGCGGTTGGTGGCAGACTTGGTGACGGCAACGCAAGCGGTTGCGGATGCACTTGAATCACGCTAGAGGCCAATTTCACATAGCGCTGGCTTGGCCACTTCAACCCCGGAGAACATCAGAACCATGAAAGCAAGCAGAAACAACATCGTCATTGCCGAGAGCGACGACACCGTGCTGGTGGAGGGCAATTTCTACTTTCCCGACAGTGCGCTGAAAAAAGAGTACGTCACCTTCAGCAACCACAAAACCAGTTGCACCTGGAAAGGCCAGGCCAGTTACTACTCGCTGCTGATTGACGGCGAGATGCTGACTGATGCCGTGTGGTACTACCCCGACCCCAAGCCCGAGGCTGACATGGTGCGGGGCCGTGTGGCGTTCGGCAACGCCATCAAAGTGACATGACCCCACCCACGCTTAGCCTCACCTGCGTCAACGCCAATGTGCACAGCGTGCACCTGCCCGATGGCTCGCATGTGGGCAATCTCAAGCGCATTGGCGCAATCTGGAAGTTCAAGGCCGTGGGCTATGACGACACCGGCGGCGTGGAGCCCGGGAGCGGGCCGTTCACCCACCGGCACAACACGCCACTTTCAAACGCCGATGTCGATGAACTCAATGCCAAGCTGTGCGGAGATGAAGGCAGCCACTAATCGCTACATATTTTGTAGCTGCTCACGCATATTGCACGGGGGCTAGAGCCACTTTTAGCCCATATTTAAAGCACTGAAACAAGCTTGTTTAGGTACAGTCGCAGCAGTAACGCCAAGGAGATAAAAATGGGCAAGGACGAAGACGACGACGAACCAAAAACATGGGTCAGCACCTTGAAGGTGGTCTTGGCGGCTGCCGTACTCATAGGAACAATCGGGTTGGCGCTTTGGTATGCCGACAAACTGTCACTGGGTTCGCCTGCGCTGGAGCAGGCCATAGAAGCGACACATCAAAAAAACTCAAGCGGATCCTCCTCTTCCGGCTCCGGTTCGTGGGGAATTTCCAAAGACTCGCCGCTGCGCCGGTAGTCATGCGGCGCGTCTGCTCTCACCCACACCAAGCCTCTCAAAGCCCGGTGTAAGCCTAGAATCCGCCCAACTTCCCGCGCGGGTCTGCGCGTAACAACTCCAGGACATCACCATGAGCCAACTCAAACTCACTTATTTCGACTTTCACGGCGGCCGCGGCGAGCCTGCGCGCCTGGCCCTGCACATCGGCGGCATTGCCTTTGAAGACAACCGCTTTGCCGGAGCCGACTTTGCCGAGGTGCGCAAGTCCACTCCTCTGGGCCAGGTGCCTACCTTGCTCGTCGATGACGTGCTGGTGACCCAGAGCGACGCGATCACGCGCTACGTGGGCAAGCTCACCGGCCTGTACCCCACCGACGCCTATCAAGCCCTGCTGTGCGACGAGGTGCTGGATGCGGTGGAAGATGCCAACATCAAACTGGGCACCACCTTCGGCCTGACCGGCGATGCGCTCAAGGAGGCCCGCACCGCGCTGGTCAACGGCGCGCTGCCGCTGTACCTGGGCTGGCTGCAAACGCAGTTGCAAGCCCACGGCGGCGAGTACTTTGCCGACCAGCGCCTGACCATTGCCGACCTGAAGGTATTTGTCTTTGTGCGCGGCCTCAATTCCGGCCGCCTGGACCATGTGCCGACCGATCTGGTGGAAAAAGTGGCCCCGCTGCTGAGCGCCCACTTGCAGCGTATCACCCAGACCCCCGCCGTGGCGCAGTACTACGCCAAGTTCGGCGTTTGATGCCGGCCATTCATGTCAACGGGTTTCGGTTAACCTCTCGCCTCATTTAATTAGGAACCCACCATGAAAAAACTCAACGTCACCATCAAGCTGGAACTGTCCGTCCCCGAGGATTGGGAGCTGGTCCAGACCTCTGAAGGCGGGCAAGTGCTGAAGCTGCCGGACAACCAATTCATGGACATTGCCATCGAGCCCCTGTTTTCCATCGACCCCGAGGAAACCTGGAGCAGCACCGAGAACGATGATGTCCTGAACGACATTCTGGACATGGTCGAGAGCGAAGAAGTCACCTACGAGTTCGTCACGCACTAAGCCCATCACCTGACCTCTGGAGCCGCCTATGCAAGCTCAGGACATCCTCTACTTCTGGTTTGACGAGCTGAGCGACCAGCAGCGTTTTGCCAAAGACGAAGCGCTCGACGCCAGCATGTGCGAGCGCTTTGGGGCCACTTTGCAGGCGGCGGCGCGGGGCGAGCTGTTTGGCTGGCGGGCCACGCCGCTGGGGCGGCTGGCAGAAATTGTGCTGCTGGACCAGTTCTCGCGCAACATCTACCGCGACATGCCCGCTGCGTTTGCGCAAGACCCGCAAGCGCTCACGCTGGCGCAAGAGCTGGTGGCCAGCGGGCAGGATCAAACCTTGCCCCTGGCGCAGCGCACGTTTGCCTACATGCCTTACATGCACAGCGAGTCGCTGCTGATCCACGCGCAGGCAGCGCAACTCTTCGCCCAGCCGGGGATGGAGGGCACGCTTTTTTTTGAAAACAAACACCAGGCCATCATTGCGCGTTTTGGCCGCTACCCGCACCGCAACGCCATCTTGGGCCGGGTGTCCACGCCTGAAGAACAGGCGTTTTTAACGCAGCCGGGTTCCTCGTTTTAAAACACCCAGCAGCCAACCGGAGGCATTAACCATGTCCCAACCCGACTTCAGCCCCGCGGCCGAGCGCAACAAGCAGCCCATTCTGGAGGTGCTGCGCCAGGTGTTGCCCGAGCATGGCAGCGCCCTGGAGATTGCCTCGGGCACCGGCCAGCATGTCACCTGGTTTGCCGCTCATTTGCCGCACTGGACCTGGCAGCCCACCGACACCCAGCCTCACGCACTCAACAGCATCGCAGCCTACGTGGCCCAACAAGACTTGCCCAATGTGCTTGCCCCTGTGCGGCTGGACGTGCTGGCGCCGCGCTGGCTGCCAGACGAGGCGCAGTTTGACCTGATCTACTGCGCCAACATGCTGCACATCTCCCCGTGGGCCACCTGCGCCGCGTTGATGCAGGGCAGCGCCCGGCATCTGGCGCCCGGCGGCCTGCTGATCACTTACGGGCCGTATCTGGAAGACGGTGTGCCCACCTCGGCGGGCAACCTGGCGTTTGACCAAAGCCTGCGTGCGCAAAACCCCGACTGGGGCATCCGTCGGCGCGAAGACGTGGCGCAAGAGGCCGCCCGCGCCGGGCTGCAACTGACCGCACGGCACGCCATGCCGGCGAACAACCTCTTGCTGGTGTGGGCGCAGCAGGCCACGGATCATCCGGCGCGCTGAACGGGGCTCCATCGCTCTTTCATCTCGGCTGACAGCACGCTCTGCTGGACGGGGTTTTCATGGGGGGGCGGCTGGCGACTGGTGTGCGCGCAAGCTTTTGTATTTTTTCTTGAAAGGGCCTGCTGGGGTGTTGACAATTGCTTGAGGTGTACAAATGATGGAATCATCCCTGTCACTGTCGCCGCAAATCATGGTCGGAGGTATCTGATATGTATTCGCAAACACCTGAAGTTTCAGATGAAATCACCTCTTTCATCCTTGAAGGAACGCATCGGCTGGCGACCATTTCCATGAACGATTACGGTTTTTTGCTGTCTGCCAGGATGGCGCAAACCTATCTGGGCCGGGCCACCCAGGTTCTTGAATCCAGACGAAAGTTTGACCGGGCATTCTTGACGGAGGTCAGCCTGTTGAAGGCAACAGCCCAGGCCATCGCCCGTGAATATGCGCAATTTGAAAAATTCTGTAACGACTGTGATCGATTCGACCATCAGGAAACCAAAAACTGGATCGAGTGGGTTTCCAAGTGGGCCGTTCGCGCCGTCTCCCGGGGCTATCGCGGAACGGTCAGCCACCATCTGGCGTACAAGATCCGCACCTTTCATTCGAGGGTGTGCTCGGTTCTGACCGAAAAATAAGCCCGAAATAAGCCCGTTACGCATCTTTGCATTGATGCCCGCGCCGTTAACAGCAGCGACACACAGGGGGAACACCATGAAGCTTCTTTCAACACCAGGAGCTACGCCATGAAATCCACCGCCATTGTTTGCGCCATTGCCGCGGCCAGCCTCGGCTTCAGCGCCCTCTCTTTGGCGCAAGGCCAGGACCGACGCCGAGCCCTTGCCCGACAACCCGGCGGCGCTGGCCGACCGCCCCGAGGCACGCAACCTCGTCGCGATATATGCGGCACTGGCGGATGATACCGCCGAGCAGGTGGCGGCACTCTCTGGGTATATCGAGACCAGGATCGTTGGCCGCGCTGCCCGCAGACTCATCAAGACTCACGGATCTGCTGCCTCGATCGAAGCGGCCCTCTCCCGTGATAACCCAATCCGCGCGGCCTACGCGGGACTCGAGATCGAGCCAGTGCCAGATCAACTCGAAGCCCGACACGATGCGAGCGCTCGCGGCCGCCGCGAGCCCGAACACGATTCCCCCCGCCG
>JAZKHK010000121.1:0-5673 GCA_040385425.1 Pseudomonadota bacterium
CACGATGACCTGCACGCCGGGCTTGATCAGGTCGTCCCAGTCCTTGATGTTCTTGGGGTTGCCGTTGCGCACCAGGAACAGCATGGTCGAGCTGGTGGGCGAGGCGTTGCCGGGAAAGCGTTTGGCCCAGTCTTTGGCCACGATGCCGCTGCTGGCCAGAAAGTCCACGTCGGTGGTGGTGTTCATGGTCACCACGTCGGCATCCAGCCCGTCGTTCACGGCGCGCGCTTGGGCGCTGGAGCCGCCGTGGGACTGGTCGATTTTGACGTCCTTGCCAGTCGTCTTCTTGTAATGGGCGACGAAGGCGGTGTTGTAGTCCTTGTAGAACTCGCGCGCCACGTCGTAGGAGGCGTTCAGCAGCGTGCTTTGTGCTGCTACCAAATTGCTAGCTGTCAAGGCAATGCCGGCAAGGGCTAGAGTCAGTTTTTGCTTAAATTTCATGCGAATTCCTGGGATGAGGTTGAAAAGAGGGACTGCAACAGCGCCAGCCCCAGCGGCCAGGCACCAAAGCCGGCCTCGATGTTGATATGCCCGGCATTTTGCAGCCGCACGAATTCCGAGCCCCAGGCGCGCGCATAAGCCCCTGCTGTGCGCACGGGGCAATACGGGTCGTTGCTGCTGGCCACGATGATGCTTCGGTAGGGCAGGGCCTGGTAAGGCACCGGCGCAAAGTCGGCCAGGATGCCGCGGCGTTCCGGGTCGGCCGGCGCCACCAGCAAGGCGCCCTGGATGCGCGCGGCGGCTTCGGGCGGCAAATGGGTGGTGGCAATGCAGCCCAGGCTGTGGGCGGCAATCACCACCGGCTCGGTTTGCTCCAGGATGGTGTTTGCGATGGACGCCACCCAGGCCTTGCGCGACGGGGTGATCCAGTCGTCCTGCTGCACCCGCACCGTGCCGGGCAACTGGTCGGCCCACAGGCTTTGCCAGTGACCGGGGCCGGAATCACGCCAGCCGGGAACGATGATGATGGGGGCCATGGGAATAAGTAGTTTGTGGGCGTTGAAGGAAGAGCTGTCAATTCGGGCGAATTGTGGTGGGCACTCTTTAAAACGCAAACTACTTATTTCCCATTTGTTTATCTCAAAATCAGCATAACGATTTTTGAGATCATTGCTTCATGAACCCTGAAACTCCGGCGCTGCCGCCTTCTGTCCTCGTGGTGTGCCTGTGCGCCGAGTGGTGCGGCGTGTGCCGCGACTATTCCAGCCGCTTTTTGCAGTTGCAGGCCAAGTTCCCGCAGGCGCAGTTTCTCTGGATCGACGTGGAAGACGAGGCCGACCTGCTGCACCCGCTGGACGTGGAAGACTTCCCGACCCTGCTGCTGGCGGTGGGTGATGAAGCGCGCTTTTTTGGCCCGGTAACGCCGCAGCCTGAAACGCTGGAGCGCCTGATTCGCGCGCAGATCGACAACGCCGGGGCATCGGCCCTGGCCGATCCGGCGGTGCGCGCCTTGGTCGCCCGGGTGCGTGCCGCGAAGGCGGCTTGAGGCGGCAGCCCGCCGCCCGCCCACGTTGGGCGCTTTCTTCGCCTTGTCGTGCCCGCAGACGCGGCGCTGTCTGACAAACGCCGTCATCCGGCTTTTCCATAATAAGTTGACTTGTGGATGAGGCCTTGGTCCTGATCTGCCGCATAAGTTATTCAGGAGAAGGCACCATGCACACAGGCTTTCGTCCTTTGGCCCTGGTTACGGGCGCATCGTCTGGTATCGGCTACAACCTCGCTCTCTGTTGCGCCAAAAAAGGCTTTGACCTGCTGGTGGCCGCCGACCAGTCGCTGGAAACCGCGGCGATGGACTGCTGGGCTCTGGGCGCGGAGGTTGAAACGGTTCAGACCGAGCTGGCCCGTCCCGAGGGGGTGAACCAGTTGCTGGTGGCCTTGCGGGGCCGCACGGTCGATGCACTGCTGGCCAATGCCGGCCATGGACTGGGCCACAGCTTTCTGGCGCAGGACTTTGGCGCCATCCAGCATGTGATCGACACCAACATCACCGGCACGCTGTATCTGCTGCACAAGGTCGCGCCCGCCATGTGCGCGCGCGGCCAGGGGCGCATCCTGATCACCGGCTCGATTGCGGGTTTTCAGCCCGGTGCTTTTCAGGCGGTGTACAACGGCACCCAAGCGTTTATCGACTCTTTTGCCGCCGCGCTGCGCAACGAACTCAAGGACTCGGGCGTAACGGTGACCTGCCTGATGCCGGGCGTGACCGATACCGGATTTTTTGCGCGGGCCGACATGCTTGACACCCGCTTGGGCACCGATGAGCACAAGGACGACCCCGCCGAGGTGGCCAAAATCGGCTTTGAAGCCATGATGAACGGCGAGGCCGGTGTGGTGACGGGCATGAAGAACAAGCTGCAGGCCGCCATGTCCAAGGTGATGCCGTCGCAAATGGCGGCCGAGCAGCACCGCAAGGTGGCCGCGCCCGGCAGCGCCGAGAAATCCTGACATCGCGCCGTTGAGTTTGCTATGTAATTCATAGCTGTTCGCGCACAACGGACGGGGGCTAGCGCCTGTTTTTATGCCTAAATGCCATATAAGCTAATAACAAAAGCATCGTTCTGGCACCCGAGCCAGGCCTGACAATTCTCGCCACACCAACCGAACCGCGAGCATGGCCATGAGCACCGTTACCCCTTGCAGCCCGCCCAGTGACCAGAAATACTGGGACGAGGCACTTGAAACCCAGCCCCGCGCCGCGTGGGACGCCCTGAAGCTGGACCTGCTGCAGAAGCATCTGGCTCACGCCTACCAGAACTCGCCCTACTACCGCGCCAGTTTCGACGCGGCGGGTGTCCATCCCGACCAAGTCAAAAGCCTGGACGACATTCGGCGCTTCCCCTTCATCGACAAGCAGATCCTGCGTGAGCGCCAGCTGGCCGTGCTGCCGTTTGGCGATCTGGTCGCCGTGCCTGAGCGCGACATTGTGTATATCTCGGCGTCGAGCGGCTCCACCGGCGTGCCGACCGCCTCGCCCTTCACGGCGCAGGATTTTGAGGACTGGATGGACTACGAAGCGCGCCAGTTCTGGTCGTCCGGGCTGCGCCCGGAAGACCGCTACTGCCATTCGCTGAACTTTTCGCTGTTTGTCGGTGGCCCCTGCGTGCTGGGCGCGCAAAAGCTCGGCGCCCTCTCCATCCACGCCGGCACAGTGCCGTCGGAGCGCCTGCTGACCATCATTCAGCAGTTCCAGGCCAGCGCCATCTGGACCACGCCGTCCTACGCCTGGTATCTGGGTGAAACGGCGGTCAAACAAGGCATCGACCCGAAGAAAGACCTCAACATCAAGCGCATTTTTGTCGCGGGCGAGCCCGGCGGCTCAATCCCGGAAACGCGCCAGCGCATCGAGGCGCTGTGGGGCGCGCAGGTCTATGACTACTACGGCCTGTCCGACATCTTCGGCTCCTGCGCCGGCATGTGCGAAGAGAAAGACGGCCTGCACTGGGCCGAAGACCATATCCTGGTCGAAGTGCTGGACCCCAAAACCAGCGAACCCGTGCCGGAAGGCCAGCGCGGTGAGCTGGTACTGACTACCTTGAAGAAAACGGCGCGCCCGATGATCCGTTTTCGCACCGGCGACATCGTCTCGTTCACGTCCGAACCGTGCGGCTGCGGGCGCACCTCGATCCGCCTGCAAGGCATTCACGGGCGGCTGGACGACATGCTCATCATCAAGGGCGTCAACCTGTTCCCCAGCGACGTCGAGTCGATTGCGCGCAAGGACCACGACTTTTCCGGCGAGTACAAGTTGATCGTCGAGCGCGTGAATCACCTGGACGTGCTGACAGTCGAGGTCGAGCGTTCCGCCACCTTTACTGGCAACGATGCGGAACTGGCGGCCCGTTTCAACGGCCACCTGAAATCAGTCACCGGGGCCGCGGCCACGGTGCGCATCCTGCCGCCCGACACCCTGCCGCGCGCCACGCACAAGGCCAAACGGGTCGAAGACCGGCGCACCGGCGTCTGGGGCTGACCCGGCCCGGAGGGTCTTGTGAGGGGTGGAATATGCAAATAGCTTTAATTTAGTTGGTTAAAGCCGCGCCACCCCCTACTATCGCGTCCTTATTTGTCATTGGAGAAAACCCGTCATGCGCTTTCAACACCTTGCCACTGCGGCCACCCGCGTTCTTGCCGTTCTCGCCTTGGGCGTCAGCGCCGCTTCGGCCCAGATCACGCCCAAGACCATCGTGTTCGGCGTCGCACCCGGCCCCTATGGCGACCTGATCAAGACCGCCATCCAGCCCAGCCTGGAAAAGAAAGGCTACAAAGTCGTGCTCAAGGAGTTCAGCGACTACGTGCAGCCCAATCTGGCACTGGCCAACAACAGCATCGACGCCAACCTGTTCCAGCACCGCCTGTACCTGGACAAGTTCTCGGCCGACAAGGGCCTGAAGCTCTCCCCCGTGATCAATGTGCCGACCGCCGGCCTGGGCATCTACTCGCACAAGATCAAGTCGCTCGACCAGCTGAAAAAAGGCGATGTCGTGACCGTGGCCAATGACCCGACCAACCTGGCGCGCGCCCTGCGCTTCCTGGCCAAGGAAGGCCTGCTGACTTTCCGCAAGGACATCGACCCGGTACAAGCCTCGGAAAAAGACATCGAGCAGAATCCGCGCGGCCTGGTGTTCAAGCCGCTGGAAGCCGCGCAACTGCCGCGCACGCTCGACAGCGCCACGCTGGCCGTGGTCAATGGCAACTTCGCCATTGCGGCGGGCCTGAAACTGTCCGATGCGCTTAAGCTGGAGCAGCTCGATGAGAACATCAAGAACCTGGTGGCCGTCAAGACCGCCGACTTCGACAAGCCGTTTGTGCAGGACATCAAGCAGGTGATCGAATCGCCCGAGTTCCTGGCCACGGTCGATGACCCGAAGCACATCTTCAAGGACTTCCAGAAGCCTGAATGGCTGGTTGCCAAAACGGCCAAAGCGGCGCCTGTCAAGGCTGCCAAGAAGTAAAGGGCCGAAGGTGATTTCACCAAACGGATCGGGCCACTGGCCCGATCCGTTTTTGTTTTTTGCGCTTTTTACTCTCCCGCAAGATGATCAAACTAGACAATATTTCCGTCAATTTCGAGTTGCGCGGCAAGCAGGCCCAAGCGGTCAAGGCCGTGGACCAGGTTTCGCTGCACATTCAGCGCGGCGAGGTGTTCGGCATCGTCGGCACCAGCGGCGCCGGCAAAAGCACGCTGCTGCGCACCATCAACCTACTGGAGCGCCCGAGTGCGGGCCGGGTCTGGGTGGACGGCGAAGACATCACCGACCTCACCGGCAGCGCGCTGCGGCTGGAGCGCCACAAGATCGGCATGATCTTCCAGCACTTCAACCTGATGCACAACCGCACCGTGTTTGACAACGCCGCCTTCGCCCTGCGCGTGGCCGGCACAAGCGAGGCCGACATCCAGCAGCGCGTGCCGGAAATTTTGAAGCTGGTCGGTTTGGAAGACAAAGCCCAGGCCTACCCGTCACAACTGTCCGGCGGCCAGAAACAGCGCGTCGGTATCGCCCGCGCCGTGGCCAATCACCCCGCCGTGCTGCTGTGCGACGAGCCGACTTCGGCGCTGGACCTAGAAACCTCGGCTGCGATTCTGGAGCTGCTGAAAGAGATCAACGAGCGCCTGGGTATCACCATCGTGCTGATCTCGCACGAGATGAACGTCATCAAGAAAATCTGCAGCCG
>JAZKHK010000122.1:0-6534 GCA_040385425.1 Pseudomonadota bacterium
CGGATCAGGCGTGGTGTAGCGTGCCACCTGCAAGATCCCTTCGTCCACCGCAAACACAAAGGCGCGCACGGGCTTGTCGGAGGTGAGCTTCATTTTGACCACCTCCCCCGGCTTGGCAAGCGCGGAGGCGGTCAGCTTGATGTTGGCCGTGCGTTTGCCCAGGCCGGTGGCAAACGGCACGGCACCGTAGCTCAAGGGGCTGGTGTAGATTTCGTCGGACGCGGGGTCACGCACAAACTGCACGTTGACATAGCCATTGCCCTCAAACTCCTTGGGCAAGGTAATGTGCTGCACCGACGCCGTCTTGTCGGTCTTGAACCAGGTGTGGGCATAGACCTTGTCGCGCTCAATCGTGATCAGCCCGGCGCCGATGTAGGGCGCCTGAATGCTCAACTCGATGCTTTCGCCCGGCTGGTAGTCCTTCTTGCTCAGCTTGATCTGCAGCTCGGCATTGCGGTCCAGCGACCGGGTCAGGTTGGCGGCGCCCGCTACCGAGTACTCCACCCGGTTCAGCAGCAAGCCGTCCTTGTCGCGCACCTGCAGGGCGAAGTTGCCCGGTGTGGCGGTGTTGAGCGTCAGCATCGCCCCGGCGGCGGCGAGCTTGAAGGGCTGCTCATCCAGGGTGATGTCTTTGGAGCGTGATTCGTAACGGTATAAGCCGTTGTTTTGCTTGACCAGCACAGACAGCACCTTGTGCTCCACGCGCACCAGCTTCAAGTCGCCCACTGCCATTTTCTTGGCCTTGGAATCGATGGCGACCAGACTCACGACCCGCTTGGCGTTGCGGGTGACGTAGTCCAGTGGGTCACTCGACTTCACCCCCACCAGGTAGAGCCGGTCGCTCACCAGCGCTTGCGCTTCGGCCGCGACGCTGCGCCCACCCTCGGGCTCAAAGGCCTTGGCCAGCAGATGCACCTGGTAGGTGGCGGCCTCGAAACGCTGCAACTGCAGGTCAATCTCGGCATTGCCTTGGGTATCGCTTTCGGCCCGCGCCAAATCTTCACTTTGGCCGCGCTTGGCGGTCGTGGGGTCGTAGAACGTGTAGTCGGAAAAGCTGCGAAAGCTCGGCCAAGTCGGGCTGAGCGTCATGTGGGTTTCGATCCGGCGGCCCTGGGCGGGCGTGCCAAACAGGTTTTGCACATTGACTTTGAGCTTGAGTTCATTGGGGCTGATCCAGCCCTCGGGCACTTCTGCGCTGAGCCGTGCCACCACCTTGGTGCGGTCGGGCATGAACTCCTGCACTTTCACGCTCGTCGAGCCCAGCAGCAGCGCCGATACATCCGGCGCGCCTGGCGAGGTCTGGCGCGACAAGCTGAGGTTGACGGTGTAGTTGCCCGTGGGCGAACTGTCCTGCGTCGCATAGCTCAGTTCAGCCGCCCCTGCGGGCCCGAGGAACAGTGTTTCGCGGCGCACCGACAAACCACGGGCATCAATGACCTCGGCTTCGACCGGCATGCCTTTTAACTGGGTGGCCCAATTCGCCGCCTTCACCAAAATCCCGATGTGAAAGGTATCGCCGGGGCGGTAAATACCCCGGTCGCTGAACAGGTAAGCGGTCATCTGGTTGGGCACGCCGCTGGTGCGCAGTCCCCCGACGTCAAAGCGCGACATGTCCAGCCCCCGGTCACTGCGAGCCAGTGTGGCTGCGCCCCCGAAAGGCAGAAAACTTAAATCGCCCTCCTTGCGCGCAGCCAGCAGGACGGGTTGCTTCTCCCGTGTGAAGCCATTCAGATTGGCCAGCGCGGCGCGGCCATTGGCGTCCGTTGTCGCGGTAGCCAGCACCAGCCCGTTACGCCCCCACACTTCAATCGTCGCGCCTTTCACGGGCAGCCCCGTGGCGATGCTTTGAACGAAGACGTCGCGCGTGCCATCGGCTGATTTTTTGGCAATCAGCCCCAGGTCCGTGACCACCACCAGCCGCTGGTCCTGGACCTGCTCGGGATCTCCCTGCACCGCATCCGGGTTGTTGGCCATGCTGTCGCCGTCTCCCTCGCCTTCTCCTTCATAGTTGCCCTGGTTCGGGTTCTGGGGCGTGTCATCTTCACTGGCGCGTGACGGGCCTTTTGCTTTTTCGGCTTTGGGGTCATAGCCTTTGACTTTGAGCAGAAAAATGCCACGCCGCTCACCGTTGCCTGATTTCAGATAGTCGCCGAAGTCCACCGTTTCGAAATGCGATTTACCGGGGCGCAGGTGAAGGGGAATCTTGCGTTCGAAGTGTTCGCTGAGGTTGTCTTCGGTCAGGTTGCCATTGAAGCGGGGACGACTGAACTCCCCGTAGGACTGGCTGGCAAGCAAATGCAATTGCTGTGGCAGCACGCGTGCAATGTCCACGCTGATTCCTGGCAGATCACGCACTAGGAGCGGCAGCTTTTTGTCGCCCGAAAGCGCCAGCAGAGAGCCTTTGCTCATGATGCTCAGCTCCGGGGCGAAGGTTTTTAGTTGCAACACCTCCTGCCGTGTGGCGCCCAGTTGGTAGCCCCCTGGGGTTTTTAGTCCCTTGGCCACCCGGATGAACACAAAACGCCCGCCTTCGGCCTGTGGCATGCGGAAATCACTGGTCTCGGTCACTTCACGTTCACTGGCCACCGCGTCGAGCTTGAGCGGCTTGGCACGTTTGAGCACCACATCAGTCACCTCGGCGGGGTCACTCCATGCGAAGGTTTCGCCCCCTTCTTTGGCGGTTTCCGGCAATACCCACGCCTGCACGGACTTGGCGATTTCACGCTCATGAACCGCCATGCTGGCGGTCACGTGCAATACATGTTCCGGGTCACCGCTGTCGTTGCTGACAATGGTGGCGTTGATCTCAGAGATGGCCAGGCTGTAAAGGCCCGGGACATCGATGGATTTGACGATGTCTTCCTTACTGCCTTGGCCACCTCGCTGTGCCATGACGCCCTTGCCAATGAGGACCCTCATGGCTTGGGTCTCGGTCGGAATGGGCAGTGGCTCTGACTGCAGGGAAGCCTGTAACTTGAATTTATCGTAGGAAATACTGAACTTGCGGGTTACGCCATCGTTAAGCTCGACGCGTGATTCCAAGCTTTGCGCATCCACCGGATGGGTGAAACTGAGCTGGACCACCACCCGGCGAACGCCCGGCTGGGTGGGGTCCTGGTAAAACTCAATGGAGGCAATCGAGGCTTGAAATGGGGCCGTACCAAATTCGAAACTTCGATGCTTAAGCTCCACATGGGCGGCCAGGGCCTTCTTCCCCAAGTCCACCTGGTAACGCTGTCCAATAGGCCACTCGGTTTTGGGCTCAAAGTTGAGCTGGGTCGCATTCACCCACCACCATCGTCCGGCCAGAGCCGGTTCCATCTGGATATCCGTGGCCTCTTTTCCGATACGCAAGGTGGGTGCGGCCGGTGCGCTGAACGTCACCATGAGTGGCCGGGGTGAGCCGTTATTGGCTACATCCGTCAGGCCGGGTTCATTCACGCTCAAGGTGACCGACGCAGCCCCCAGGTTATCGACCATCAACCCGACGTTCATCCAGGCCGGAGCCCATGTACGCCAGTGCTGTGCCACATGAGGCGCTTGCCACCCGGCCATGGCCAGAACCGCGATCAGCAGCAGGGTGGTCAGCGCATGCGATTGCAATTTGCGGCCTAGGTAGGTCAGGCCACTCCCAAGCGCCGCCATCCAACCCGGCGGCGACCACTGACCCAAGACCTTGCGCATCCAAGGCAAGACCAAGGCCCATACCCGTCCAAGGAATGCCGCGCCGCGCTCAGTCGCCGCAAAAAGGTAACCGTTTAACTTATTCCACATGCCAACTCCCATTGGTGCTTTTTGTAAATTACTACAGATAATGTAAGTCACAGTGGTTTATCGAAGGCTCCTACCATTAGCAGGTGCGGCTCATCTGGGTGAGGGAGCGCCCATGCGTTTCTAAGAGTAAGTGACGCGCTGGCTTGGTAGGCCTGTGTGCGCTGCAAGACGTCGAGCACACTCATCGCAGCATCAATCATCTCGGCCCGCGAAGGAAACCGAACAGGGGGTGCTGTGTTGTACAGTCCCTCTCTTCATTAGGGAAATATGACATGACCAACAAGGGACAAGAATCCGCTGTGGTGTACGGCACCGAAGACTTGCTGACCAGCCTGTGCAACTCGGTGACCCGCGTGCTGAATGTGGCCACGCAAGGCCAGATCAACTACTCCGGCATGGTGCAGCGCATCACCAAAACCTGCCTGAAACCGGACATCGGCTGCTTTGTGCTGTTTGACGGTGGCTTTTCCGGCCTGGTGGTCCTCAATTTCTCCGCCCAAACGGCCATGGAGCTTTATGAAAGCTACATGCTCAACATGGGCATGCCCAAGAGCGAACTGGCCAGTTCCCACACCTCGGACGAAGTGGCCAACATCTTGGGGGAGCTGATGAACCAGATCGTGGGCGACTTCACCGGCAAGGTGCGGCGTGAACTGCAAACCCACATCACCCAAAACCAGCCCAAGATGCTGGTGCTCAACAAACAGGTGATGCTGAGCGTGGACACCCAACTGGACAAGCCGGAAGCGCGGCGCGTGACCTTCTACACCGGCCGAAACAACATTTTTTACCTGGAGCTGGCGATCGATCGCACCGAATTCATCAAGCTGCATGACTTTGAGGTCAACGAAGTGGTCAACCCGGACGAGTTGATCGCCCAGACCCGCGCCGAGCTGAATGCCAGCTCGCCAGCGGCAGCGGCCGAAACCAGTGACCACGACGAGCTCCTGAAGTCGCTGGGCATGTAGGCCAAGTTAATTTGCCGCCGAATGGATGCAGTTGCGCCCCGCCGCTTTGGCGCGGTAGAGCGCTGCATCGGCTTGGCGGATCAAATTTTCAGGGATCTGCTGAACTGACGGTATCAGGCTGGCGACGCCAAAGCTGAACGTGACAATACCGACCGATGTTGATGCGTGCGGCAGTGCCAGCGACCAAACCTCGCGCTGCATGCGTTGCGCCGCTTCCAGCGCATTCGCCATGTCGGTATCGGGCAACAGGACAATGAATTCCTCACCCCCGTAGCGGGCAACCAGCTCGCCCGCCCGATGCCCCGACTTGACCAGCGCCTGGGCAAGCTCACGCAGGCAATCGTCACCGGCCAAGTGACCGTAGTGGTCGTTAAAGAGTTTGAAGTTATCCACGTCCAGCATGACGACCGCCAGATGGGTGCCTGCACGTTGTGCACGGCTCCATTCTTCGGCGAGCAGTCGGTCAAAGCTGCGGCGGTTGGCAACGCCGGTCAATCCGTCTGTATTGCTCAGTAACTCCAGCTTTCTGTTGGCCGCCTCCAGCGCCTGGGTGCGCTCGTGAACCAAGGACTCAAGTACCTTGTTGCGTTTTTCCAGACCTTTGAGGGGGTAGATTTCGCCATTCTGAACCAGGTGGTAGGGTATGGAAATGCCGCTGTGCACAATCTTCCACCCCTCTTCTTCAAGTCGAAAAATCAGCACCAAGCGGGCGGTTTCGTTCGACAGGACGTGGTCGGAGATGGGGAGGTGAATATGGAAGAAAGCCGTGGCAACGACGACGTCGCTGCTGATGTCCTGCAGCGAGAGGTCCAGCATTTCGATGCGGATGCGGCCGGCCACTTGCGCAAAGTCCTGCCGGGTAATCTTGATCCATTCGTCCTGGTCCTTGACCAGAAAATCGCCCCCGCCGGTGTAGCCGCTGAAATCCTTGCTGAACCGGCTTGTCAGACGGTCATCGCGGGAGGCATACATCTCGATGTACTCCTCAAACAGCGCACGAATCAAGGGCTCCCGATTTTCCCGGAACGGGCTGCTGCTCATGGGGAACACTGAAAAACAGTTTTAAAGATGTTCATCTTTATTTAACAGTTATTTTTTAGACAACTTATTACCTATTCAAAGGCCACTCTACCACCCAACGCTGTATGTCATTTGGCTTTTTAACGCTCATCGAGCGGGATGTTTATCGCGCTTTCGGCACGGACAGGCTCGGCCAGGGCACGCAAGCACTGATGCGCTACATCGTCCCAATCCGGCGGCACGGACTGTTTGGCGTTCAGATAATGGTTGGTGAAGACATCCAGATAGGTTTCCAGCGTCTCGGCCGCCCGTTGTTCACCCGCCAGGGCCAGGCACAGCGAGGCCACCTCCGAGGTGCACAGGTGGTCATCGCGGGTCGAGCGGCGCAGGCGGTAGCGCGAGAGTTGTTCCGGCTGCAGGCTGAGCACCGGCAAGTGATTCAGATAAGGGCTTTTGCGAAACATCTTGCGCGCCTCGGGCCAAGTGGCGTCGAGCAAGACAAACAGCGGGCGTTTGCCGGGGATGTCCGGCACTTCAGTGACGACGCGCTCAGCGGCGACAAACTCGCCGGGAAACACCAGATAAGGCGACCACTGCGGGTCGGCCAGCAGCGCCAGCAAGGCCGGGTCCACCTCGGTGCGCGACCAGCCAAAGGCGAACGTGTCTTGCACCACGTCGGCAATCAACCAGCCAGTGTTGCTGGGTTTGAGCGGCTCGATGTCGCACATGATCAGGCACACCCCAGCGCGCGTGGGCACCGCCGGGCGCAGCG
>JAZKHK010000123.1:0-11444 GCA_040385425.1 Pseudomonadota bacterium
AGGGGGCCGTGCCTTGCTTGGGGCGGCCCGGCGCGGCGGCATATGCACCTACGCTTGCCACTGCGCTGAACCCATGAAAATCGCCATCATCGGCGCCGGTTGGGCGGGCATGGCGGCGGCGGTCGAGGCCGCGCTGGCCGGCCACACCGCTATCGTTTTCGAAGCTGCTCACGCAAGCGGGGGGCGGGCCCGAGCCTTAAATAGCACCTTACCAGACGGCACGCCGGTGACACTGGACAACGGCCAGCACATCCTGATCGGCGCCTACACCGAGACCCTGCGGCTGATGCGGCGGGTCGGCGTGCAACCCGAAACCGCCCTACTGCACCAGCCCATGACGCTGCTGTTTCCCGACGGCCTGGGTTTGTGCTTCCCGGCCTGGCCGACACCGCTGGACGCGCTGGCGGGCATTGCAACAGCGCGCGGCTGGGGTGTGGCCGATAAATGGTCTTTGCTGCGCGTGGCCACCGGCTGGCAGTTCAGCGGCTTTCAATGTGCCGCCCGGCAATCCGTCGCCCAACTGTGCCAGGGCTTGAGCCCGCGCGTGATGCGCGAGCTGATTGAACCCTTGTGTGTGTCGGCGCTCAACATCCCGGCGGAACGAGCCAGCGCCCAGGTGTTTCTGCGGGTCATGAAAGACGCCTTGTTTGGCGTGCAGGGCGGCTCGCGGCTGCTCTTGCCGCGCCTTGACCTGTCCGAACTGTTCCCAGCTGCTGCTGCCCGCTGGCTGCTGGCGCGCCATGGGCAGCTCCGCTTGGGACATCGGGTGGCTTCAGTCGAGCAGCAAGGCGAACAATGGCGGGTCAGCGGCGAAGCGTTCGATGCCGTCATCTTGGCCACTTCAGCTTCAGAATCGGCCCGAGCCCTTGATATCAGTACGCAGACAGCTACTGATTCAATAGCAAAAAAAATGAGCAACTGGACCCGGCTCACCCACGCGCTGCAGTTTGAAGCCATCACCACGGTCTATGCCTGGGGCGCGGGCGCGGCCCTGCCCCACCCCATGCTGACCCTGCGCTCAACGCCGGAGGCGCCCGCCCAGTTTGTCTTTGACCGCAGCCAGCTCGGCGGCCATCCCGGCTTGCTCGCTTTTGTCGTGAGTGCCAGCAGCGGCAGCCGCGAGGCATTGCAAGCCCAGGTGCTGCAACAAGCCCAGGCGCAACTCGGCCTCTCCCTGCAAGCGGTGCAGACCATTGTGGAAAAGCGCGCCACCTTTGCCTGCACGCCCGGCCTGCAGCGTCCGCCCCAGCAGATTGCACCCGGGCTTTTCGCCTGCGGCGACTATGTCGATGGGCCTTACCCGGCTACCCTGGAAGGCGCGGTGCGCAGCGGCCTGTCCAGCGTGGCGGCGGCCATCCACCGGACTAAACTCGTCGCATGAACCTGCGTCGCTTTACCTCACGCCACTGGACCGCCCTGTGGATTGCGCTCACCTTGCTGGCGATTTTTGCAGCCTGGAAATTGGTCAAAGTCCTGAGTCCGGCGCCCCCGCAGCACATCAGCATGAGCACCGGCGTGGTGGACGGGGCCTATCACGCGCACGGGCTGAAGTACCAGGCGTTTCTCAAAGCCAACGGGATTGAGCTGGAACTCAAACCCTCCAGCGGCTCGGTGGAAAACCTGAAACGGCTCAACGAGGGAGAGGTGTCGGTCAGCTTTGTGCAAGGGGGCCTGGGCGTGCTGGCGCAGGACCAGACGACCGACGGACGCGACAGCAGCTTGCGCTCGCTCGCCACGATTGGATTGGAGCCGGTCTGGATTTTTTCTCACTCGCTCGATCTAACCGAAGGCCTGGGGCCGCTCATCGGCAAAAAAGTAGCGGTCGGTGTCGCGGGCAGCGGCAACCACAAAGTGGCCCTTGAACTGCTGGCGGCCTATGGCGTGACGGATGCCCAGGGCACGCCGACAGGCGCGACGCAACTGATCACCGAGGGCGGCATGGCGGCCGCCGAAAAACTGCAGGCGCATGCGCTGGACGCCATGATCGTGATTGCGGCGCCGCAAGCCGCCGCCGTCAGCCGCCTGCTCAATGACAGCGCACTGCAACTGGCGTCACTGGCGCAGGCCGAGGGCCTGGCGCGCCGTTACCCTTACTTTCAGACGGTCAGCCTCAAACGAGGCTCGGTGGACCCGGCCCGCAAGCTGCCCGGCCAGGACATCAAGCTGCTCGCCACCACGGCCAATCTGGTGATTCGGGAGGATTTGCATCCTGCCCTGGCTTATTTGCTGCTAGAGGCGGCCAACCAGATTCACCGCCCGCCCGGCCTGTTGAATCGGCCCGGAGAGTTTCCAAGCGCGCAAGGCACTGATTTTTTACTGTCAGCTGAAGCGGCCCGCTACTTCAAGGAAGGGCGCCCGTTTTTGCAAACTTACCTGCCTTTCTGGCTGGCCAATCTGGTCCAGCGCCTGGTGCTGGTCGTGCTGCCGCTGATTGCCATCCTGCTGCCACTGATCAAGACCATTGGCCCCCTGCGGGCCTGGCGCCAGGAAAACCGCCTGTACCGGCGCTACGGAGAATTGAAGTTCCTGGAGCAGGACATTGCCACCCGCACCCTCAGTGCCGCGGAGCACGATGCGTCGCACCTGCGTCTCGATGGCATCGAGCGCGAAATCATTGGCACCCGCTTCCCCCTGGATTTTGCGGACCGGGTTTACACCCTGCGACAGCATGTGGACTATGTTCGGGCCAAATTGGCACAACAGGCGCACGCACAAACCCCGGACCGGCCGCAGGAGTGAGCGCAGACGGGAGCTACCTTTTCAGAAACCCGCCCAGCATGCCCATCAGGTCGTCGGTCTGGCCCAGGCCGCCTTCAGGCGCGACACCCTCGGGTGTGAGCCTGTCGATCAAGCCCGGCAATATTTGCGACAACTGGGCCGAGGCCTGCGCCGGGTCGATGCCCAGTTGGCTGGCGATGCGGCTCACGGTATCACTGCCCAGCACACTGGAAATCTGCTCATTGGAAATCGGCAGGTTCTCGCCCTTGCCGATCCAGGAGCTGATCAACTCGCCCATGCCGGCCTGGTTGAACTTGTCCTTGAGCCCGCTCAGGCCGCCCAGCTCGCCATTGTTGGCCAGCAAGCCACCCAGCACGCTGGTCAAACCGCCCTGCTGCTGAATCTGACCTGTCACCGCACCGATCACTGAATCAAATAAACCCATGACGCACTCCTGAAGTTTCAAGTTGAAGAAACAGTCTAGCGTGCCCGTCCGATGCTGTGCCCGCTTATTATCAAAGACCCCATCAGCCCAACCAGCGATCAGCCTCCCGCCCATGAAACTTGCCCTGAAAATTTTCGCCGTTCTACTGGCCCTGCTGGCCGTGGCTGCCGGCTCAGCCGCTGCCTGGTACCTTCATACCAAACAGCCGCAACGCTCGGGGACATTGCCCATGGCAGGGCTCAGCGACCCCGTCAGCGTGCGCTATGACGAGCGCGGTGTGCCGCACATCAAGGCTCAGAATGAAGCGGATCTGTACCGCGCCCTGGGCTACGTCCATGCCCAGGATCGCTTGTTCCAGATGGAGATGGTGCGCCGACTGGCACGGGGAGAACTGGCCGAGATACTGGGACCGAAGCTGGTGGAGGTGGACCGGCTGTTTCGCACCCTGCGCATTCGCGAGCATGCCCAAACCCGGGTTGAAAAAATGGACATGCAAAGCCCGTCCGCCAAGGTGCTGCTGGCCTATCTGGACGGCATCAACCAATACCAGGCCACGCATCCTGCGCCCCTGGAATTCGACTTGCTGGGCATTCCCAAGCGGCCTTTTACCCCGCAAGACACCGTGTCGGTCACGGGCTACCTGGCCTACAGCCTGGCCTCGGCGTTTCGTACCGAACCCGTTTTGACCTATGTGCGCGACAAACTGGGCGCCGACTATCTGGACGTGTTCGACCTCGAATGGAACGCGCTCGGGGTGCTGTCCACGCCCACGCCCGCGACGACGGCCATGAGCGCGCACGACTGGCAAAAGCTCGACAAAATCGCCCAGCTCAGCCAGCAGGCACTGACTATTGCAGGCGTGCCGCAGTTCGAGGGCAGCAATGCCTGGGCGCTGTCAGGCAGCCGCACCGCCAGCGGCAAACCGCTGCTGGCCGGCGACCCCCATATTGCGTTTTCGACACCCTCGGTCTGGTACGAAGCCCATCTGTCGGCCCCCGGCTTCGAGTTGTACGGCCACCACCAGGCCCTGTCGCCCCTGGCCTTGCTGGGCCATAACACGCAGTTTGGCTGGAGCCTGACCATGTTCCAGAACGACGACATCGACCTGATCGCGGAAAAAACCAACCCCGACCACCCCAATCAGGTTTATTACAAGGGCCAATGGGTGGAAATGGAAAGCCGCGAGGAAACCATCCTCGTCAAGGGCGCCGACCCCGTCAAGATCACCTTGCGGCTGTCCCCGCACGGCCCCATCATCACCGATGCCTTCGCCAGCAGTCTGGGCAAAACGCCGGTGGCCCTGTGGTGGGCTTTTCTGGAAACAGACAACCCGATCCTGGACGCTTTTTACGAACTCAACCGCGCCGACACCCTGGACAAGGCACGCAGCGCAGCCAGCAAAATCCACGCGCCCGGCCTCAATGTGGTGTGGGCCAACGCCGCCGGCAACATCGCCTGGTGGGCCGCAGCCAAGCTGCCGATTCGCCCCGACCACGTGAACCCCAGCTTCATCCTGGACGGCAGCACGGACGAGGCGGACAAACCCGGCTTTTACCGTTTCAGCGACAACCCGCAGGAAGAAAACCCGCCACGCGGCTACATCGTCTCGGCCAATCACCAGCCCAAGCCCAGAAGCGGTGTGCCCGTTCCCGGTTACTACAACCTCTTCGACCGGGCCGAGCGCCTGGACCAGAACCTGCGCAACGACAACATCAAGTGGGATATCAAAAATAGCCAATCGGTGCAGCTTGACACCATCACAGGCTATTACCGCCGTGTGCTTGAGCCCTTGCTACCGGTTCTGAACAAAATCGTCACCGACCCGCTGGAACGCACCATGCTGGAGAGTCTGTCCACCTGGGACGGCACCCAAATCGTCAACAGCATCACCCCCACGGTCTTTAACCAACTCCTGTTTGAGCTGGCCAAAGGCGCCATGGCCGATGAATTGGGAGAAGTGCAGTTCAAGAACCTGCTGGGTACCCACGTGATCGACTTTGCCCTGCCACGGCTGGCCGCAGATGCCGACTCGCCCTGGTGGGACAACCGCAACACGCCCGATATAGAAAGCCGTGCCGACACCATGAAAGTGGTGTGGCGCGCCACCATCGACCACCTGAAAGAGACGCTGGGCAAGAACCCCACGGACTGGGGCTGGGGCAAGGCCCACACGCTGACGCACCGCCATCCGCTGGCGGCCCAGAAACCGCTGGACTGGCTGTTCAATGTCGGACCGTTTGACGCACCAGGCGGACGCGAATTGCCCAACAACCTCTCGCAAGCCATCGGCCCCGCACCCTGGGCCGTGAGCTACGGCCCCTCCACCCGGCGCCTGATTGACTTTGCCGACCCGGCGCATTCCCTGGGCATCAACCCGGTCGGTCAAAGCGGCGTGCTGTTTGACCGTCACTACAAGGACCAGGCGCAAACCTTTATCGACGGCGGCTACCTGCCGCAGCACCTGAGTGAGGCCGATGTGAAAGAAAACACACGCAGCAAATTGATACTCAAACCAGCGCTGCCGGCCAGAACCAATTGACAGTTGACAAACCAGGAAATTGCGTTGGTCTTAGCATGATTTGTCTGCTGGCGAACAGATAAAGGATTCAGTCGAACTTACTATCGTATGACGGCATCACCGATTGTCCAGCCGGGTTTTGCATTGCCTGCGACACCCCTCACCCAATGGAGAGTCCCATGATCAGACTGAAGTTTTCGATAGAGTTGAATTACGACATCGCGCCACCCGGCAGCGATTTCATTTTGAATATCCATGCCGCGCAAACGCCGCACCAGATTGTGGTGAATGAGGCGCTGACGATCAGTCAGCCGGTGGAGTCCAACCTCTACACCGACCCGGTCACGCACACCCGCTTTCTGCGGCTGCATGCCTTGGCCGGTGCGCTCTCGGTGCGCTATGACGCGACGGTGGACCTGGATCACTACACGGCGCAGCCGGAGGAACTCAGCGAAGTGCCCATCGCGAATCTGCCGGGGCCGGTATTGCCTTACCTCTACCCCAGCCGCTACTGCCAATCCGACCGCCTGCACCGGCTGGCGGTCAAGGAGTTTGGTACCTTGTGGCAGGGTTACAGCCGGGTGCAGGCGATCCGCGACTGGGTGACCAACCGCGTGACCTTCCAGTCCAACTCCTCCAACGCCAACACCTCGGCGGTAGATACCCTGGTGGAAGAAGTGGGTGTGTGCCGTGACTTTGCCCACTTGATGATTGCCTTGTGCCGCGCGGTCAACATACCGGCCCGCTTTGCCACCGGCATTGACTACGGCGCCGACCCCATTCTGGGACCCACTGACTTTCATGCCTACGTCGAGGTCTATGTGGGCGACCGCTGGTACTTGTTCGACTCCTCCGGTGTCGCGATTCCGATGGGCTTCTTGCGTTTTGGCACTGGCCGCGATGCAGCGGATGCTGCTTTTGCCACCATTTTTGGCGGTGTGGTCGGCTCCGCCCCGGTGATCCAGATTGAAGTCATCCCCAATGCGCAAGGCGAACTGGTGATGCCGCAACACGTGCCCTATGGCCTGTCAACCGACGGGCAATTGGTCCGCAACTGATCCGAAGGTTAATTGGCCTGTTTTTGGAATAACTCGCTGGTGTGCGGGAGAATAGGGCATGACTTTTATCAAGCCCGGCCCTTTCGCCAAAGAACCTCCTTTCATCCACGGCCAGAAACCCCGCACCGCCGTCCTGTTTTGCAACCTGGGAACACCCGACACCCCCAGCACAGCGGATGTACGGCGCTTTCTGGGCGAGTTTTTAAGCGACCCGCGCGTGGTCGAAATCCCGCGCCTGCTCTGGCTCTTTATCCTGCACGGCATCATCCTGCGCTTTCGGCCCGCCAAGTCCGCCGCCAAATACGCCAGCATCTGGACACCGGACGGTTCCCCGCTCAAGATCTGGACCGAAAAACAGGCCAAACTGCTGCAAGGCTGGCTGGCCCAGCGCGGGCACGATGTGCAGGTGGTCTACGCCATGCGTTACGGCAGCACCTCCATTGCAGAGCAACTCGATGTCCTCAAAGCGGCGGGCACCACCCGCGTGCTGGTGTTGCCGGCCTACCCGCAATACTCGGCCACCACCACCGCCAGCCTGTTTGACGCCGTGTACGCCTGGGCCGGCAAGGTGCGCAACCTTCCCGAGCTGCGCTTTGTCAACCGCTACCACGACGACGCGGGCTACATCTTGGCGCTGGCCGCCAGCATCCAGCGCGCCTGGAAGAACAACGGCCGCCCCGAACAACTGGTGATGAGCTTTCACGGCGTGCCCGAGCGCACGCTGCACCTGGGTGACCCCTACCACTGCGAATGCATGAAAACCGCGCGCCTGCTGGCCGAGCAACTGGGGCTGACCCAAGAGCAGTTCAAAGTCACGTTCCAGTCGCGCCTGGGCCGCGCCAAATGGCTGGAACCCTACACCGAACCGACCCTGATCGCACTCGGCAAAGCAGGCGTGAAGCGGGTCGATGTGGTGTGCCCCGGCTTCACCAGCGACTGCCTGGAAACGCTCGAAGAAATCAATATGGAAGGCCGCGCCGCCTTCCTGACCGCGGGCGGCAAGGAGTTCAACTACATCCCCTGCCTCAACGATGACGCCGCCTGGATCACCGCGCTGTGTGAAGTCACCCAGCAGCACCTGGCCGGTTGGCCGACGCAAGCCGGGACCGATGCGCCAGCACTGGCCGCATCGCGGGCTGCAGCGCTGGCCTTGGGTGCGAAGCAGTAAAACTTACCCCGTATATGCTATGTTTTCAATAGCTGTCTGCGCATATTACACGGGGGCTAGAGGCCAGTTTGATATAAATTTATAACAAAATTCCTGTTTCAAGCCCCTTTCCAGCACCTCACTGACGTCACACCTATCCCGATTCAAGCGTCAGTTTGCGGTTTGTAACGGTCTGTAAAATTGCCCCCTCATCGTGGAGACTCCGTTGCGCCTTCTTCCCCTACTTTTGTTGTTCGTTAGCGCCGGCGTCCTGCCGCTGCCGTCCTGGGCTCAAGACCTGAGCAGCTCTCGCCTGGAGCGTGTGAAAGCCAGCAAGGTCGTGCGCGTGTGCATCTGGCCCGACTACTACAGCATCACCTACCGCAACCCGAAAACGCAACAACTGTCGGGCATCGATATCGACCTGGCGCAGGAACTTGGCAAAGACCTCGGCGTTGCGGTCCAGTTCGTTGACAGCTCCTTTGCCAGACTGATCGACGATGTCACCCAGGACCGCTGCGATGTCGCCATGTTCGCGATCGGCATCACGCCTTTGCGCTCGGAGAAATTACGCTTCACCCGCCCCCACCTCGCCAGCGACATCTATGGCGTCACCACCAAGACCAACCGCCGCATCAAAAACTGGGATGACATCGACAAACAGGGCTCCGTCGTGGCGGTCGCCAAAGGCACGCTGCACGAACCCGTGATGAAAGACAAGCTCAAGAGCGCGCAATTGCTCGTGCTTGACACCCCGTTTGCCCGCGAGCAGGAGGTGCAGTCCGGCCGCGCCGACGTCTTCATGACCGATTACCCCTACAGCCAGCGTTTCCTGGCCAACGCCGACTGGGCGCGCCTGGTGTTGCCGCCCAGCACCTACCATATGACGCCTTACGCCTACGCCATGAAACCCGGCGACGACGCCTGGCATGCGCGCCTGGAACACTTTGTGAGCGACATCAAACGCGACGGTCGCCTGATGGCGGCCGCCCGGCGTCATCAGCTTGACCCCATCGTCGCGCCATGAGGCGACGCACGCGGCAGTTTCGTCGTCTATTTTTTGCTTCGCTGGCACTTTTTCTCGTCAGCATGCTGTCGATTACGGGCTACACGCTGTGGCGCCTGCACGCGGAGGCCATCACCAACGGTCTTGACATCTCGGCTTTGCACACCCGCAGCGCCGAAGATTTTTTAACGCAAAACCTGCACATCATCGAGCTGGCGGCCGCCAACGCCTTGCCACCCGAGACCGGGGCGCCCGATCTGCCCCGGATCGAGCGCAGTTTCGTCACCACCTTGCAGCATGCGCCGGCTCTGCGTTCGATGTCGCTGCTCGATGAGCAGGGGCGCATCATCGCCAGCTCCAACCCCGCCAACGTGGGGCTGCCTGTCGCAACGCAAAGCTATTTACCACCAACGAGCGGCCATGAGGAGTTCTTGCGCATTGGCGCGCCTTGGGCCGGGCGTGACTTTGCCGATGGTCAACCCGCCACCGCCAAGACGCCGGCCGAGGTCAACAGCTTCATTCCCATCACGCGCACGCAGGTGCTGGGCACGCGCGTCGTCACGCTGCTGGTGGCACTCAATCCTGACTACTTTCTCAACCACATTACACAGACGCTGGACGCCACGGAAGGGTCCGTCGAGGTGCTGCGGTTTGACGGCACGCTGTTGATGGACACCGACCCCGACGCCCGCACCGGCTCCATGCATGCCTATGTGGCGCACGATCTGGGTCTGCCCGAGGTCGAATCCGGCACGTTTGAACAACTCCACGACGGCGATCACCCGGTTCTGACCGCCTTTCGCGCTTCGCGCCTGTATCCCTTCGTGGTCATTACCCATCTGGATCGTCATCAGGCTTTGCAAGCGTGGCAGACCGAGGCTAAAACCCTGCTCAGCGTGGTGCTTCCGACCTTGCTGTTCATCAGCCTGCTCGCGGGCGCGTTCTACCGCCGCCAGTTGCTGCTGGCCGCGCAGCGCGCCCAGGCGGACCGGCTGCAGCGGATCAATGCCACCGTGTTCGATGCCAGTGCCCAGGCCATTCTCATCACCGACCTCAATGGCAACATCATCTCGGTCAACGCCGCCTTCACCCGCATTACCGGCTACAGCGCAGAAGAAGTGACGGGCCAGAATCCCCGCCTGCTGGCCTCGGGAAAACACGACAAGTACTTCTACCGGCTCCTGTGGCAGGAGCTTTTGCAGCACGATGTCTGGCACGGCGACATGGTCAACCGTCGCAAGGATGGCAGTTTCTACGATTTCGAGGTTTCCATCACCGCTTCGCGCGACGGCGCCGGTCGCCTGCAGCACTTCGTCGGCGTCTGCACCGACATCACCGAGCGCAAGCAACTGGAAGCGGCGCGGGAAGAAGCTTTGAGCCTGCTCCAGAAAATTGCCAGCCGGGTGCCCGGACTGGTGTTCCAGTACCGTTTGCACCCCGATGGCAGCGCCTGCTTTCCTTTTGCCAGTGAAGTCATCCGCGATATCTACCGGGTCAGCCCGCAAGACGTCCGCGAAAACGCGGCCAAAGTCGCCAACGTGATTCATCCCGACGACTTCTCCGCCGTTAAGGCCTCCATCCTGCAATCGGCACAGGATATGACGCCCTGGCGCCATGAATACCGGGTGAAATTTGCCGATGGCACGGTGTGCTGGCTGTACGGCAACGCCATCCCTCAGCAGGAGGAAGATGGCTCGGTACTCTGGCACGGCTTCATCGCCGACATCACCGAGCGCAAACAGTCACAAGCCATTTTTCACGCCCTGTTCGACCAGGCCAGCTTTTTGTTTGGCATCCTCGACCATCAGGGATGCCTTGTCGATGTCAACAACACCGCATTGCAGGTCATCAACGCCACACGCGAAGAGGTTCTTGGCCAGTATTTCCCGGACACACCCTGGTGGCATGACGAACAAAGTCGCAGCCAACTGATTGAAACGCTCAACCAGGCTTATGCAGGAACGCACGCCGGGTTTGAGACGATTCACGTTTCGCCCCAGGGCGCGTCCATCCACGTGATGTTCAGCGCAATGCCGATTCACATGGAAAACGGCATCCGTGTCGCCGTGGTGGGCGTGGACATCAGCCAGCGCAAACGCGCTGAAGAAGCCCTTTTTGACAGCGAGCAGCGCTTCCGTCACTTCTTTGAGAAGAACTCCTCGGTGATGCTCACGGTCGACCCCGCATCGGGCGCCATCATCGACGCCAACGAATCGGCAGCCGCCTATTACGGCTACCCCCGGACACAGTTGATCGACATGCCCTTCAGCGCCATCAACACGCTGCCGCCAGAACAGGCCGCACTGGAAAGGCAGCGGGCATTGCGCGAAGAGCGCAGCTATTTCCTGTTCCAACACCGCCTGGCCTCGGGCGAAGTGCGCGACGTGGAGGTGTATTCGACGCCGATGAAAAACAAGGAACACCCCCAACTGTTTTCCATCATCCACGACATCACCGAACGCCGGCTGGCAGAAGAAAAGCTGCACCTGGCCGCCACCGTGTTCACCCATGCCCGCGAAGGCATCCTGATCACCGCCGCCGACGGCAGCATC
>JAZKHK010000124.1:0-24311 GCA_040385425.1 Pseudomonadota bacterium
AGGTCAATGTAGGCCACCATCAGCTTGCTTTCGTCGCGCTGGGCCTGCGTCATGGCCTCGCGCATGCGGGCACCCAGCAGCACACGGTTGGGCAAACCGGTCAGGGTGTCGTAATGGGCAAAGTGCTCCAGTTTGTGCTGGTATTCTTTTCTGAAGGTGATGTCTGAAAAACTGCCGACAACACGAACCGGCGCACCCTTGGCATCCCGCTCCATGACGCGCCCCCGGTCCTGCACCCAGAGAACTTTGCCTTCCTGATCCAGCAGGCGATGCTCGGAGCTGTAAACATCCGTTTCGCCTTTGAGCATGGCGTCCAGGCGTGCCAAAACCATTTCCTTGTCCTCAAGGTGGATCAGCGCCGCAAAAGCCTCAACCGTATCCGTGCTGTCACTGGGCGTCGTGCCCAGGGTTTTGTACCACTCGGGGTTGTGGAGCACCCGGCCGGTCGGTACATGCCAGTCCCACACGCCCTCTTGCGTGATCGCCATGACTTCCTGCAAACGCCGCTCGTTCTCGGCCACCAGCTCCTGCGCATTGACGATGTCCGTGATGTCTTGCGCGATGACCAGGATTTGATCCTTGCCTTCCCCGTTCTTGAACGGTTTCTTGATCGATTTGTAGTGGCGAATGGCGCCCGTGAGTGCATCCCGGCTGTCTTCGTAGACGACTTCTGTTTCGCCTTTGGCCATGATGGCCAACACGTTGCTGCGAAAAAAATCGGCGAGTTCCTGGGGGACGCCAAAATCGCCATCGTGCTTGCCCACCATGGCCTCGGGCGTGGTGTTGTACAGGCCCGCCACAGTTTTGTTGCACAAGAGGAAGTTGCCCTCGTAATCCTTCAAAACAACGGGGTCAGGAATCTCATCGATCATGGTGCGAAAAAGGTTTTCGCTCTCGAACAGTGCTTTTTCAGCCCGCTTGTGTTCGGCCATATCGATATCGATGCAATACATTTCCGCTTCGCCGTTGGCATGCCGCAACATGACATGGCTGGAAAAAACATGGACGGGTTTGCCATCTGCATCTTGCAAGGTCAGGTTGGACGACGCAATGGCCTGGCCGCCTTGCGTCCAGTCCGTGACCAGCCGTACGACGGTTTCCCGCATGGGTTCGGGAATGATCAGATCTTCAAGGCGCCGCCCCAGCGCCTGCTCGCGGGTAAATCCATACAGCCGTTCGCTGGCCGGATTCCAGTAGATGACCCGGCGATGGCTGTCATAGCCCTGTACCGAGATCGATGACGTTTGCTCGAAAATGGTTTGAAAACGCTGTTCGCTTGCTGCCAGCGTGCTTTCCACCTGCTTTATCTCCGTGATGTCGCGGGCGATACCCATCAAGCCGGTGATCTCGCCCTTCTCGTCCCGGATGGGATCAATCCGGTGATCGATCCAGCCAGGCAGGCCATCCTTGGTCAGGGTTTCCTGGACTTCGGCTGTGACGGCGAGGCCCGCCAACACATGCTTTTCTTGCCGGTAGTAGACATCCGCATAGTCCTCCTCAAAGACATCGTAAACGGTCAGGCCGATTAAATCAGTCCAGTGACTGGCGGAGTCCACGAAGTCGACCAGGGTCTGACTCGCTGCGGTGCACACATGATGACGATCCTTGACGTAGATGTAGTCCTTGGTGTTGTCCATCATGACCTTGAAGCTGGCCATCATGGGTTGCTCGTCTTGTGCCTGTTGCAGGCTTTTTGAATCTTGCAGCAGCAAATCGAGCAGGGTCGCCGCCCCGCTCTGGTCGGGATACTTTTGGTAGTGCACCTTGACGCAGCGGATTCGACCATTGGCTTGCCTGAGCCGTAGATTAAAAGTGCCCGAAGGCGGATGGATGGTGCTGGAAAACAACTCGTCGGCAATATCCTGGTCGTGGGCATGAATCCGGCTTTTCAGGCTGACCTTGCCAGCAAGAAAATCGTCCGGACTGAATCCCAGCAAGACCTCGATCTCAGGGCTGACGGACGTGACGGGCAACTGGCCGGTCAGTGCGAGAAGCATCCTGGCTTCCAGCACGCATTTGTTCGCGTTCATTTTATAAATCCTCCCTCGCAGCACGCACACCACCAGCAGGAGCGAAGGGTGAAGTCATGACTGCTTAAACAGTATAGAAGCGAAGCCGCAGGTTCTCTACCCTGGACCCTGCGGGAGCGTCATTTCCAGCTACTTCTCATCGTTGTCCGGGTCTGATATCCTGCGCTAAAGAAGAACCATGCGCAGCACCCGGGCGTCCAGGCGGGTGATGGCTCAAACGGCCAAGGATCAGGGAGTGCTAGAACGGTTGAAGGGATGAGCCCTCACCAAAGGAATTCCCAATGAGAACTCGCCACCGCTACATTCCCATCAGTGACGTCCAGGTTGGCATGACGCTGGGAGCCCCGCTTAACGTGGTGCAGCGTGGCATCCTGAGTCTGACCCTGCCGGATGGCCATGTCCTCACCGAGGAAAACATGGGCCAGCTCGGCGCCCATGCCGCCGAGTTCATGTGCATCACGGAGACCGACACGCGCTCCGACGAAGAGGTTGCGCAGGATGCCACCAGGGCGACCGCCCGGGTGCGGCAGATTTTTGACGGCGCCGACCTGAATGATTCCACCCTGGCGACTTTGTTCGACCAGGTGCTGGCCTACCGGAGCGCCTGATGGCTGCCTTGATGCTGACCCGTGATGAAGTGATTGAGCGCAGCCAGACGCTGCCGAGTTTTCCGCGCTTTGTGACCGAAATCCTGGCCGCCCTGGACGACCCGGAGGCGTCCCTTGCGGTACTGGCGGGTTGCATCATGCGCGACCCGGTCATCACGGCCCGGGTGCTCTCGGCGGCCAACACGGCCTCGATGCGCTCCCGGCGCTCGTCCGAGGTGAATGACATTTACACCGCCATTTCGCTGATCGGTATGAGCCAGGTGCGCAAGATCACGCTGGTCAGTTGCCTCGGCACATTTGTCGGTGGTGTGGCGGTGCCCAGCCTGCCCGCCACCTTTTGGCAACACTGCGTGTCGGTGGGCGTGTGTTGCGAAGAACTGGCGCTGCACACCCCGGTGCCGGTCTCAAACGATGCCGCGCTGATTGCCGGCCTGTTGCACGATGTCGGCCAGATCTGGCTCTACAGCTTCAACGCCTCCGCTTACAGCACGTGCTGGCAGCAGGCTCTGACCACGGCGCACGGGATCGACGAGGTCGAACGCGAGCAGTTCGGGGTTGACCATTCGACCATCGGCGCCTGGCTGGCAGAGCACTGGGAATTGCCGTCCGGCATCGTGACCGCCATTCGCGGCCACCACATCCCCGATGCCGTGCTGGATGCGTCCCTGGTTTCCGTGGTCCATGTTGCCGAGGTGTTGAGCAACGCCCTGGATCTTGGCGGCAGGGCTGAAAACCGCGTCACCACGCTTTCCAGCGCCGCCTGCAGTCAGCTTGGCCTGGTCTGGGATGAGAGCATTCACCCGCTTTTCGGCAGCATTGAGGCGCGCAGCCGGTATGCCGATACCTTTTTTGCGACGGCTGCCCGGCCTTGATCTAACCCTGACTCAGCTCAGGATCACGCTGCTCAGGCGGCGGCGGTAGGTGGCCACGGTCGGGTCGGCGGGGGGGATTTGCCCATCAGCGACCTTGACCGGGGGCGGCTCGATGATGTCCAGAATGGCGATAAAGGTCTTGCGCGCCAAGTCGTCGGCCCAGGTTTTGTCGCGCATCAGGATGTCCAGCAACTCGTCCATGGCGGCGGTCCATTGCTGCTGGGCCATCTGGATTTGGGCTTTGGCGAAGCGGCTGTCGAAATCACGCTTGTTTTGCGCAATTTTTTGATCTAATTCGGCTGTAGCCCCCGTCAGGTCTGATCGGTCAGCTGCGAAATCAATAGCATTCATCCAGCGCTGCAATGAATCAAAGCGGCGCACAAACGCGGTTTTGGCAATCACCGGGGCAAACGCCACCTTGGCGTCGTCGTCGCGGCCCGCCAGCAGCAGGTGCTTGATGTAGTCAAAACGGGCGTTTTCATCATCCGGGTTCTTCAGCACGGCTTGGTGCAAAGCCTCTTCGATGGCCGCCGGGTCATTGGCATCGGGCGCGTCACTGACTTCAACGCTGGTGACCTCGGCTTCCAACACATCGCCTTCGGGCAGGTGTTTGTCCAGAAAAGCCTTGATTTCGCTCTCGGGCAATGCGCCGGTGAAACCATTCACCGGCTTGCCCTGGTGCATCAGCACGCAGGTAGGAATGCTGCGAATGCCAAAGGCCTGGCTGAGTTCCTGCTCCTGTTCTGCATCAACCTTGACCAGTTTGAAGCGGCCTGCGTACTGGGTTTCCATTTTTTCCAGCAGCGGGCTGAGCTGTTCGCAGGCTTCATAGCCTGGAACCCAAAAATCAACCAGCACCGGCGTGTGCATGGAGACGTCGAGCAGTTCGGCATTGAAGTTTTCAGCAGTCACGTGGGTCATTTGATGTTGCTCTTGTGGGGTAAGTAAAATTGGGGACTATGAAAAACGTTCAAATCGGCATCGTCATGGGCTCCAGCTCCGACTGGGACACCATGCAACACGCAGTCCACATTCTCCAACAGTTTGGCATCGCGCATGATGCGCGCGTGGTCTCGGCGCACCGCATGCCGGACGACATGTTCGCCTACGCCGAAGCCGCTGCCGGTCTGGGCCTCAAGGCGATCATCGCCGGCGCTGGCGGCGCGGCGCATCTGCCGGGCATGCTGGCGGCCAAAACCACGGTGCCGGTGCTGGGCGTGCCGGTGGCCAGCAAGCATTTGTCGGGCGTGGACTCGCTGCACAGCATTGTGCAAATGCCCAAGGGCATTCCGGTGGCCACGTTTGCCATTGGTGCGGCCGGTGCCGCCAACGCTGCGCTGTTTGCGGTGGCTATGCTGGCCAACGAAGACCCGGCCTTGCGCGTCAAGCTGGACGCCTTTCGGACTGCCCAAACCGAAATCGCCCGTGGCATGACATTGCCACCCGTGCTATGAGCCGCACACCAATTTTGCCGGGCAGCGCCACACTCGGCGTGATGGGCGGCGGCCAGTTGGGCCGCATGTTTGTCCAGTCGGCCCAGGCCATGGGCTACTTCACCGTGGTGCTGGACCCCGATGCGAGCAGCCCGGCCGGACTGGTGAGTCATGAGCACATCCAGAGCGACTATTCGGACGAGCAAGGCCTGGCGCAACTGATGCAGCGTTGCGCCGCCATCACCACCGAGTTTGAAAACGTCCCCGCGCCCGCCCTGAAATATTTGGGCGCCGCCCGTCCGGTGGCGCCGAATGCCGAAGCCGTCGGCATTGCGCAAGACCGCGCCCGCGAGAAAGCGCATTTTGTGCGCTGCGGCGTGCCCTGCGCGCCCTATGCGGTGATTGAAACGGCGGCCCAACTGGCGGCGGTGACGGACGATTTGCTGCCCGGCATCGTCAAGACGGCGCGCCTGGGTTACGACGGCAAAGGCCAGATTCGCGTCAAGACCCGGGCCGAACTGGCCGCCGCCTGGGACGAACTCAAAGGTGTGACCTGCGTGCTGGAGAAAATGCTGCCGCTCAAGGCCGAGTGCTCGGTGATTGTGGCGCGCGGCTGGGACGGCACCTGCGTCAACCTGCCGGTGCAGCTCAACCTGCACCGCGAAGGCATCCTGGCGGTGACCGAGGTTTATGAAGGAAATATGCCTCTAGCCCTTGTGCAGCGTGCGGTAGCAGCTACCAAAGCGATAGCAGAAGAATTGCAATACGTCGGCGTGCTGTGTGTTGAATTCTTTGTGTTGCAGGATGACTCGCTGATCGTCAACGAGATGGCGCCGCGTCCGCACAACAGCGGCCACTACAGCGTGGACGCCTGCGACTTGTCGCAGTTCGACTTGCAAGTGCGCACGCTGGCGGGCCTGCCGCTGGTGCAGCCGCGCCAGCACAGCCCGGCCATCATGCTCAACCTGCTGGGCGATTTGTGGGTCGATGGCGTGTCGCCGCCGTGGGACCAGGTGCTGGCGTTGCCCGGCACGCATCTGCATTTGTACGGCAAGCAAAAAGCCAGCAAGGGCCGCAAGATGGGGCACCTGACCCTCACCGGCGCCACGGTGGCCGAAGTGCGCGCCACCGCCTTGGCCGCCGCCGCCCTGTTGGGCCTAGAGGCGTTTTGAGCGCGGACCTGACCATGATCCTGGACGGCTCTGCTTCTGAATCCATAGCTGCCGGTGCAGAGCGCATCAGGGCTGGCGGCCTGTTGGGCTTGCCAACCGAGACCGTTTACGGCTTGGGGGCCGACGCCGACAATGACGCCGCCCTGGCCCAGATATTTGCCGCCAAAGGCCGCCCCGTGGACCACCCGCTGATCGTGCATGTATTGAACGAAGCTAGCGTGGCGCACTTTGCGGATCAGGTGCCGAATTTTGCGCACCAGCTCATTCAGGCCTTCTGGCCGGGCCCGCTCAGCCTGATTCTGCCGCGCCGCGAGGGCGTGGCCGCCGCCGCCGCCGGTGGACAAAACTCCATTGGTCTGCGCTGCCCCTCGCACCCGGTGGCGCAGGCGCTGCTCAAAGCCTGTCTGGCGCCGGTCGATGACCCGGCCCATCCGCAAAAACAGGTTTGGGGCATTGCGGCGCCCAGCGCCAACCAGTTCGGCCGCGTCAGCCCGACCACGGCCGCGCATGTGCAAGGCGAATTTGGCGCTGATCTGCTGATTCTGGACGGCGGCCCGTGTGACGTGGGCATCGAGTCCACCATCATCGACTGCACGCGCGGCGTGCCAGTGCTGCTGCGCCCCGGCGCC
The DNA here is from genome assembly GCA_040385425.1 of Pseudomonadota bacterium. GTDB lineage: Bacteria > Pseudomonadota > Gammaproteobacteria > Burkholderiales > Burkholderiaceae_C > Rhodoferax. Next base: position 6,745 of record JAZKHK010000124.1, read on the forward strand.
ATCACGGCGCAGCAGGTGCAAGCGGTGTGTGGTTTGAGGGTGCTCTCAAAAGAGGAGTTGGTCGCGCAAGCTGCACCGGCACCCCGGGCCTCCGGCACGCTGGAGTCGCACTACGCGCCGAAAGCCAAGGTCCGGCTGATGGATGCCAAGGCGCTGCAGACCGCGCTGGACTTGTTGGGTGATGGCCTGGATGCCGCCGCTGCAACCGGCGCGAACGCGGCCAGTCCGACCATTGCCACCTATGCCCGCACCCTTCTCAAAACCCGCTCGTCCATGGTGCTGCGCCGTCGCATGCCCGCTGACGCGAGCGCCACCGCGCAGCAACTGTTTGCCGTACTGCGCGAGTTCGATGACCAGGGCGTCAAACTGATCTGGATCGAAACCCCGCCCGACACCCCCGAATGGGACGGCGTGCGCGACCGCCTGCAGCGGGCGTCGGCGAGTTGATTCCATTGGTGGAGGCGCCAGCTTTATATTTCAAGCATTTTGTTGAAGTTAATAGCAAGTTGAAGACGACTTTGCAGCTTGGATTCAACCGGTCGATGCAACAAGTTGGCTGAATCGTTCAGCGGTATCCCCCCAATGGGGGATATCAAGAGCATCGCATTGATGTGAGAATGATTTATTGGTCAAATAAACCACCTCTTATGAATTGCCAGGTTCGTCGCTATTTTTAATAGAGCAAGCTGCCCAAATGGGACGGACGCAGGTGCAGGTTTTATGGTCGAAGTTGCCACTTTATACCGCAGCATTTTGCGGTAAACATTACGTTGGGCATCGAGTTTCATATCACAATCAACAAGGGAGCATTGCAGATGATTATTTGGGGTTCTGGAAGCGGTGGAGCGGATCTTGGTCAAGTTGAAATTCGCCAATGCACAACCTGCGAGAAGGAGCGCCCGTTTAAGCTTTTTCTTCAGTACAAATATGCCCACCTCTACTATTTGCGTTGGGTGACGGAAAAGAAATACCACTTGGCATGTGATGTCTGCCGTCGAGGATGGGAACTTGACACTAAGGAAGTTGAGGCAAAATTTGAAAAAAATCCTATACCATTCATGACTCGTTTCGGCTGGACATTTCTTGTTGGGTTTGTTGCGCTAGCAATAATCGCAGCAAATTTTGGCAAGCTCTAATGCCAACCCCTTATTCCACCGGACCTGCGCGAAAAGCCGCGCAGGCCGCTCACTTCTACGTTGAGCGTCTGAATCTGCCCTACCGATATACCCGGAGTAATCAATGTCTCGCGACGCAAGATTCAAGGACGAGGCTGCCGTACTCGGTTATAGCTTCGACGGCGAGATCAAAATTGGCGGCAACTACGTGCCTTTGGTTCGGGATGGAAATAGCGTTTATGTCAGCGGCCAGATTCCGCGTGTCGGAAACGATGTCGTTGTCACGGGCGCTGCCGGAGATCAAATAGATCTGCCTCGCGCCCAACTCGGCGCAAAGATATGCGTCATGCGCGCGCTTGCACTTCTTCAACGGTCCCTTGGGAGCCTGGAGTGCGTTAAAGCCATCCCCAGCATTTCGGTTTTCGTCCAGTCCGCCCAGCATTTCACGCAACAGAGCGAGGTCGCTGACGGCGCATCCGAGCTCCTATTGAAGGTCCTTGGCTCTGCCGGGGCACACACACGCACTTCGGTTGGCGTATTTCAGCTACCCAAGAACGCGACAGTTGAGATTTCTCTGATTGCCACCGTCGAGTAACGGACGAAAAAAAGCCCCGAAGTTCGGGGCTTTTTTGTGAGAGGGTTACGTTCGATCAGAACGCCAGCGAATATTGCAGGCCCAGGATCCAGGCGCTGTCGTTGTAGGTGCCGGTGACGCGGCCGCGATTTGGTACAGCCGTTGTTTGGTCGTTATTGATATCGGCGTCCTTGAGGTACAGATAGGCGATACCGAAATCAACCGTTGAGCCTTTTTTCGGCGTCCACTGGGTGCCGAATGAGAACCAGGTCCGGTCGTTGTCCGGCAGGGAGACGAGGCGTGTGGTGGCGCCCTTGACCGGGGTCTGGTCATAGGCGATGCCGAATTTCAGCTTGAGGGTCTCGGTGTACTGGTAGTTAGCTCCCACGGCGACGCGCCAGGTATCGCGAAAATCGGTGTCCAGTGTCTGGGCAATCGTGCCGGCACCCGCGCCAGAAGTACGAATCACGTCAATTTTTGGAATGCTGCTCCAACCGGTCCAGGACACATCGCCCAGCATCTGCCACTTGTCGGACACTTGCTTGGTGCCGCTGACAATCAACGTGTCTGGCAGCTTCAAACTCGCCTTTGCTGCGGTAGAACTGGACGGAACGAATTGAGCCCCGGTGACATTGAGGGTGCCGGTGAGGTCGTAACTGACAGCCGAACGGTAGGAAACGCCTACTTTGGTGGTGGGCGAGAGGGTAAACAAGCCCCCCACGTTCCAGCCCCAAGCCTGACCATCCAAGTTAAGCTTCACAGGCGCAAGGGCGAATCCTCCGGCACCAATCCCTGCCACACGTCCGTATTCTGCCGTCAATTTCTGCCAGTTCACCCCGCCACCAATTGAAAACGCTTCATTCACACGGTAAGCGATGGAGGGGTTGATGTTGTAGGTCTTGACGTCAAACAGGGTCGATTGGGCAGCCCCGACCCAAGGGTTGCTGTATTCGGTTTTCAGGCCAAACGGGGCGCCTACACCGACGCCTACATACAAGTCCTTGTTCAAGGCCCAGGACATGTAGCCATTGGGGATGAGGCCCCAACCGCCGCCATCGCCACCGTTGCTGCTACCGGCCAACTGGCCCACGCTCGAACCATGGTCCGTGAACTTGAAACTGGTCCCGACCGCAGTGAGGCCACCGGAAAACTCACGGTCCTGCAACTGTGTCATGCCGGCCGGGTTGTAAAAAATGGTGCTGGCGTTCTCCGCCACCGCAGCCGAGCCGGCGTAGGCGTTGCCCAGTCCGCTGGCGTTCTGCTCGATCAGTTGAAAACCGGAAGCCGAGGCATAGCCTGAAAACAGGCCCATGATCAGCGCCGGAAGCAGTTTCATGGTGGTCGTTCTTTTCATTTCGTCTCCTGAATAATTGGTGTGGAAGGTTGCAAAGAAAATAGCATGACCGTGCTATTTTGTGTGACCGATGCTACTTCCCAATCAAATAGGTGATAACTGGGGAAAACCCCCGTGGTTTTTAGATTGAACTTTCCAACCGCAGTGGGCGGGTGCAGGCCGGGCTACCGATAGCGCAGTTTCATCACCAAAATGCCGGTGGCCAGCGACAGCGTGATGCAGTTGGCAATCACGATCGGCCAGGCGTCCAGCAGCACGCCATAGATCAGCCAGCAGCTCACGCCGGCGGTGAAGGTGCTGTACATGCCCAGGGAGACCCCGCTCACATCGCGCGTGGTGAAGGTGTGCCAGGCCTGTGGCACAAAGGCCACAGTGGTGAGGATGGCGGCGAGATAGCCGAAGATGTCAGAGAGGGGCATGGCGGGTCAGACTGGGCAAGCGGTTCGATGGTTCAATGGTCATTCGCGGTCCACTCGACCAGGGCGTCGAAGGCTGGCCGGGCGGCGCTGGCGTTGGGGTGGTTGACGATAGCGACCAACACGTAGCGTTTGCCGCTGGCTGCGTGCACATAACCGGCCACCGCAGTCACATCGCGCAGGCTGCCGGTTTTGAGATGGGCGCGGCCCACCGACAGGGCGCGGCGGTTTTTCAGGGTGCCGTCCACGCCGGTGATCGGCAGGGATGACATCAGCTCGGGCATGAGCGGCGAGCGGTAGGCGGTTTGCAGCAGGCGCGCCAGCGCTTGTGCGCTGATGCGCTCGCTGCGCGACAGGCCCGAGCCGTTGTCCAGCACCGGGATGTCCTCCGGGCCGATGCGGTTTTGCCACCAACTGCGTACTACTTCGCGTGACGCCTGGCGCGAGGCCGCTGGCAGGCTGAGCGTCAGAAAGACTTGCTGTGCCATCACGTTGTTGCTGTACTTGTTAATGTCGCGGATGACCTCGGCCAAGGCCGGCGAGCCCATTTCAAACGTCGGTGGCAAGTTGGCCGGCACGCGCCCTTCGCGCACCGTGCCGCTGAGTTTGCCGCCCATCTCGCGCCACAGGCCCTGCACCGCACGCACGCTGTAGCTGGCCGGGTCGGCGTAGGCCACCGGCCAGACTTTTTCCAGGCAACTGGCCGGGTAGGCCCCGGCAAAGCGAATGCGCGTGGCGTCGGAAAAATCGGCCTTGAGCGCGGCCCGGTAGTCGCCGCATTCGGCGTTGGCGCCGTTCGACAGCGGCACACTGGTCTGAAACTGCACCCCGGCCAGCGGCGGCTCGAACTGCACGGAGGCGGTGTTGGCGCTGCGGTCCGGCACAAAAGTCATGACGACCGATTTGAAGTTCAACAGGAGGGCGTCCGGCGCGGCGTTGTAGGGGCGTAGCGGCTCGCCGTCAAAGCTGGCTGGGTCCGCTTCCAGCGGCTCAAAGGCCGAGCGGTCCAGCACGATGTCGCCGGCGATGGACTGGATGCCCAGGCCTTGCACCCGGCGCAGCAGCAGCCACAGGCGCTCGGCCACCAGCTTGGGGTCGCCCTGGCCTTTGATGTAGAGGTTGCCATACAAGGTGCCGTCGCGCACCGCACCTTCCACCATCACCGGGGTGCGCCAGGTGTAGGCCGGGCCGAGCAGGTCGAGCGCCGCGTAAGTGGTCACCAGCTTCATCACCGAGGCCGGGTTGGCGGGCACGCTGGCGCGGTGGCTCAGGCGCGGTGGCCGTTGGCCTTCGGCGTCTACCACCAGCAGGCTGATGGCTTCGCGCGGGACTTTGGCGCGGGCCAAGGCGGCGGCCACATCGGGCGGCAAGGCTTGCGCCAGCGTGAGGCCGCAGGCCAGGATAGACAAGGCGGCGAGCAGGAATTTAGAAATCAACATGCCCCATTATCCGGGCCGCGTGCAGAGATGGCGCTTGCACTGCCCACCTTAAAAAACGCGGCCAAATGTGGCAGTTAGCTCCCTCTTCCGCCCGGCGGGGCGGGAGAGGGCGGGGGGAGTGAGTGGGGACCAGCGAGGAGTTGGGATAATCAACCCATGCACCCTTCAACAAGCGACTCTGCAAGCGGTCTGTCGCCCCGCACGGTGGGCCTGATGGCCGCCGTGGTCACGGTGGTCATCTGGACCTCCTTCATCATCATTGCCCGCGCCTCGGCCGACCCGACGCGCGGCGGCACCCTGAGCCCGTTCGACATCGCCTTTTGCCGCATGGTGGGCGCCAGCCTGATCCTGTTGCCCTGGGGCTGGTCGCTGGCATACCGGGACCGCGAGCGCGGCATCGGCCAGTCCTCGTTTTTCGGCGTGTCGCCGCTCTCGTTCAAGGTGACGGCCCAGGTCGGCCTGTTTGGCGGCCTGCTCTATGCGATGCTGGCGTACAGCGGCTTTGTGTTCGCCCCGGCGGCACACGCCTCGGTCCTGATGCCCGGCAGCCTGCCGCTGTGGACCGCCCTGCTGGCGATGGTGGTGCTGCACGACCACATCACCCCGCTGCGGGCGCTGGGTCTGGCCTTCATCGTGCTGGGCGATTTGATGGTGGGCGGCGCCAGCCTCCTGCACGCGTTTGACGGCGGCGAGGTCTGGAAGGGCGACCTGCTGTTCATGGCGGCGGCGATCTGCTGGGCCTGCTACAGCGTGCTGGCGCGCCGTCATGCGCTGGACGCGGTGCGCGCCACCATCGCCATCACGGCCTTTGCTTCGTTTATTTATGTGCCGGTGTACGCCGCGCTGGTGCTCGGGAACGTGGTGCCCGGCCATGTGTTCACGGCCCCTTTCAAGGAGGTGCTGTTCCAGGCCTTCTTTCAGGGCTGGGGTTCGGTGGTGATCTCCGGCATCACCTTCACCAAAATGATCCAGCACTTTGGCCCGGTGCGTTCCACCATGATCACGGCGCTGGTGCCCGGCCTGTCGGCTTTGGGGGCGGTGGTGTTTTTGGGCGAACCGTTGTTCTGGAATCTGGCCGCCGGCCTGGCGCTGGTGACGGTCGGGATTTTGTTCGGCGTGCGTGCGGCGGCACCGGTTGCTAGAAAGAAAGTAGCTGCTCAGGCAGGTAGTACGGGGGCTAGAGGCTGATTTGATGAATATTTTTGCTAAAAAACAGGTGCTAACGGGTTGGGGCGCGCTGCCATGACGCTGCTTGCCTTTGATACCAGCACCGACATGATGTCGATCGCCGTGCAGCGCACGCTAGACGGTGCGCCCCAGGTCTGGCAGCACACCGCCCCCGGCGGCGCGCAGACCTCGGCCAACCTCATTCCCCTGATCCAGAATTTGATGACCCAGGCGGGACTGAAGTTCGACCAGCTTGACGCCATCGCTTTCGGCTGCGGCCCCGGCTCGTTCACCGGCTTGCGCACCGCCTGCGCGGTGGCGCAGGGGCTGGCGTTTGGCGCCAAGGTGCCGGTGCTGCCGATCGACACCCTGCTGGCGGTGGCCGAAGAAGCCCGGTTTCAGCACGCCGCCGGTCTGGCGACGTGGCAGGTGCAGGCGCTGCTGGATGCCCGCATGGACGAAATGTACGCCGCTTGCTACGCCTTTGATAGCGGGGTGTGGACGCAGACCAAGGGCCACAGCCTGATTCGCCCTGAAGATTTGGTGGCCGAGCCGGACCTGGCCCAGGCCGGCAATGTATTTGCGGTCTATGTGGCGCGGCTGGATGAGGTGAGCGTGCCCCGCATCAACGCCTTGCCCACTGCCGCCGCCTTGTTGCGGCTGGCGCCAGCCCTGCTGGCCGCTGGTGGCGCCGTGCCGGCCGATCAGGCGCTGCCGCTCTACATCCGCGACAAAGTGGCCAAAACCACCGCCGAGCGGGCCGCCGAAAAAGCGGCTTTGTCGCTGTGACGCCGCTCCCGCCCCCATGTCCATGAGTGCCCTTTCTGAACAACCCACCGAAGTCCGGTTTGAAGCGCTGCGGCTGCCCCACTTGGAGGCCGTGCTGGTGGTGGAGCACAGCGCCTATGCCCACCCCTGGTCGCACGGCAATTTCACCGACAGCATCGCCTCCGGCTATGAAGCCCAGTTGCTGTTCGCCGGCGACATCCTGCTGGGCTATTTCGTCGCCATGAAAGGCGTGGACGAGGTGCATTTGCTCAACATCACCGTGGCCCCGGCCTACCAGGGCCAGGGCTGGGCCCATGTCCTGCTCGATGCGCTGGCGATCTGGGCCAAAGGGCAGGGGGCCGAGTGGCTGTGGCTGGAAGTGCGCACGGGCAACCTGCGCGCCATCCACGTGTACGAAGCGCAAGGCTATAACCGTGTCGGCCTGCGTAAAAAATACTACCCCGCCGCCGATGGCCAGCGCGAAGATGCGGTAGTGATGAGCCTGCGGCTGTGACGGCTGCGCCACGTCGGTGAAAATAGCGCCATGAGCCTCGACCTCGATACCCGCCAGCGCGCCATGTTGCAAGAGATGGGCGTGCACGTCTGGTTGCCCGAGCCGGTGGCCGAGCTGCCGCTGGTGGCGCCTGTCCAAGTGGCAGCCCCCGCGCCCCGCAGCGTTATGCCGGCCGCGCCAAGTGTGGCGCAAGCGCCTTCAGCAGACTCCGCTCAACCGTCGGAATTCGCTATTGAAAATAGAGCTATTGAGGCAATTAACACAAGGGCTACAGCCCAAAAAGCCTTAAAAAATACGGCGAACGCGCCGGTTCCAGCGACGCCCGGCGTTCTGGCCGACGGTATTGCCGCCATGGACTGGCCGACGCTGGCCGACACGGTGGCCGCGTGCCAGGCCTGCCAACTGAGCCAGGGCCGCCGAGCGCCGGTGTTTACCGGGATGGACGCCCCGCGTCAAGCCGACTGGCTGGTGGTGGGCGAGCCGGTGGATGAAACCGAAGAGCGCGCCGGTATCGCGTTTGCCGAGCAGGCGGGGCAGTTGCTGGACAACATGCTCAAGGCCGTGGGCGTGCGCCGGTGCGCCCCGGATGATGCGGCGGCGCAGGCCAGCGCCGCCCAGTCCGCTTACGTCACCAACGTCGTCAAATGCCGGCCGGCCTCGGCGCGCAACCCCGCTGCGCAGGAACTGGCCCTGTGTGAAAACTACCTGCGCCGCGAAGTCGCGCTGGTGCAGCCCAAGGTCATTCTGGCGATGGGCCGTTTTGCTGCCCAGACCCTGTTGCACGGCAACCTGCCGGAAGGCAGCAAGCTCCCGTTTGGCAAGCTGCGTGGGCAGATTTACCGCTACCAGGGCATCCCGGTCATCGTGACCTACCACCCCGCGTACCTGCTGCGCACCCCGCTGGACAAAGCCCGCGCCTGGGCTGATCTGTGCCTGGCGCTGGCGGCGGTGCGCGGCGTCACGTAATAACGCACGACAAGGGGCGGAACCCCAGTCACCGGCGCTTGTTGGCCGCCTTGCGCCCGGCTGATTCGGCCAACGCGAGTTCCCTGGCCGTCAGAATGAATGCGCCACCGCCATGCAGGCGCTCCACGGCCAAGTCGATAAAGGCCCGCACGCGCGTGGGCTGTGCGGTACGGTTTCCGTAATAGACGTAGGCGCTCATATGGTCCGTCATGTGCTGCGTCAACAACGGGACCAGGCGCCCTTCGCGGATAAACGGCGCGGCCTGTATGCCCGACAACTGGGCGATAACCTGGCCGGACAGCGCGGCCTGCAGTTCGAGTTCGGCATCGTTGGTGGACAGGGCTGGCGGCAGATCGCGGCAGACAACTTCACCGGCCACCTGCAGATACCAAGGCAGCACCTGCCCCGTGCCGGGATGGCGGAACACGCTGCATCGGTGTGAGGCCAGTTCGTCCAGTGTCTTTGGTTCGCCGTGGCGGGCCAGGTAGTCCGGCGCGGCGCAGATGATCAGCGGCACCGGAAACAACCGCCGGGCGATCAGCCCCTCCTGAGGCGGCGCGCCGATGCGAAAGCCCACGTCCACCCGGTCTTGCACCCAATTGCCGATGCTGTCGTCGAGCTGAACATCGGGTTGCACGTCCGGGTGCAGGCGGCAGAACTCGTCGATCACCGGCCACAGCACGGACGCGAAGGTGGACTGGGGACCCACGATGCGCAAGGGTCCGGCAATCTCGTCCTTGGCGGTGCGCGCGCGCTGCAGCGCCCGCTCCAGCGCGGCCAAGGCCGGCTGGGTGGCCTCCAGCAATTGCCGCCCCTCGTCGGTCAGCGCCAGGTTGCGCGTGGTGCGGTGCAGCAGGCGCACGCCCAAGTGCTGCTCCAGCTGCGCCAGCGCCTGGCTGGCCGCCTGGGGCGTTACCCCCTGGGCAACGGCAGCGCGCCGCAGGCTGCCCAGCTCGACCGCTTTTGCAAAGGTGGCAATCGCACGCAGTTCATTCATGGACATGGATGGGGCTCCTGGGTTGGCTCGGATTATCAATATTTTATTGATTATTTAACAAGCGATAAGGGGCTAGTTTATGGATACTGTCCCGCCTAAAGTCACGTCCATCGCCATTTCGCAAGCGCGTCTTGTGCACGCGCCAGCACTTTTTTCAGGGAACTACCATGACGACCACCGTACGCAGCTACGCCGCCCATTCCCCCACCAGCCCGCTGGGCCTGTTCCGTTTCGACCGCCGGAGCCCCCGGGCAAACGACGTGGTGATCGAAGTCCTGTACTGCGGCGTGTGCCACTCGGATGTGCACAACGTGCGCAACGACTGGAAAAATGCCAATTACCCGATGGTGCCGGGTCACGAGATCATCGGTCGCGTCGTCGAAGTGGGCACCGAGGTGACGCGCTTCAAGCGCGGCGACCCGGTAGGCGTGGGCTGCATGGTTGACTCGTGCCGCCACTGCGCCGCCTGCGGCAAGGGTTGGGAGCAGTACTGCGAAAGCGGCTCGACCTACACCTACAACGGCGTGGACCGCCAGGACGGCACCCGCACCCAGGGTGGCTACTCCGAGAAAATCGTGGTTTCCCAGGACTTCGTGCTCAAAGTGCCCGAGGGTCTGGACCTGGCGGGTGCGGCACCCCTGCTGTGCGCCGGCATCACAACCTGGTCGCCGTTGCGGCACTGGAAAGTCGGCCCCGGCAGCCGGGTCGCGGTGGTCGGCCTGGGCGGACTGGGCCATATGGCTTTGAAGCTGGCCAAGGCGCTGGGCGCCGAGGTCACGCTGTTTACCCGCTCGCCGGGCAAGGAGGCCGACGCACGCCGCCTGGGCGCCGACCGCATTGTGCTGTCGACGGAGCCCGCTCAGATGGCGGCCGTCACCAACAGCTTCGACCTGATCATCGACACCGTGCCTTACGTGCACGACGTGAACCCCTACGTGCCGACACTGGCCACCGGCGGCACGCTGGTGCTGGTGGGTTACCTCGGCCCGCTGGAGCCGATGCTGAACTCCGCGCCGCTGGTGATGAACCGCAAGGCGGTGGCCGGTTCGTTGATCGGCGGCATTGCCGAAACGCAGGAGATGCTGGACTTCTGCGGCCAGCACGCCATCACGTCCGATATCGAAGTCATCAACATCCAGGACATCAACGACGCCTACGAGCGCCTGCTCAAGAGCGATGTGAAGTACCGTTTCGTGATCGATCTCGCGTCGCTGAAGGAAGAAGCATGAAGAAGCTGCAGGAGGCTGCATCACATCGCCAGACGGCCATTCAAGCCTGATCGCCGGCAGCCCCGTCCCAACCACCCTTTGGAGAATTGATCCACCATGAGCACCTTGAACGTCAACGGCCGCGAGCACACGCTCGACGCCGACCCCAGCACCCCCATCCTCTGGGCCTTGCGCGACTCGCTGGGCCTGACCGGCACCAAGTTCGGTTGCGGCGCGGCCCTGTGCGGCGCCTGCACCGTGCACCTGGACGGTGAGGCCATCCGCTCATGCGTCACCCCCATTTCTGCGGCGCAGGGCAAGAAGATCACCACTATTGAAGCCGCGACCGATGGCCGCGACCGTGTTGGTGCCGCCGTGCACGCCGCCTGGGTCAAGCACGACGTGGCGCAGTGCGGCTACTGCCAGAGCGGCCAGGTCATGAGCGCCACTGCGTTCCTGCAGTCGCTTCCCAAGGGCAAGCAGCCCAGCGCCGCCGAGATTGACACCGCCATGGCCGGCAACATCTGCCGCTGCGGCACCTACGCCCGCATCCGCGCCGCTGTGGCTGACGCTGCCAAATCTCTCGCCTGAAGGAGCTGACATGTTGCACAACCTCGATCCCCGCGAACTGCCGCTTGAAATGCCAGGCGCCCTGCGCCACCTGCTGGAGCGGGGCCAGCCCGACGCACCCGCCCCGCTGGCGCGCCGCAGTTTCCTGAAGCTGGCCGGCGCCAGCGGCTTGGCGCTCGGCGCCTTTCCGCACCTGGCCATGGCGCAAGCCGCTGGCGCAGGGCAGGCGGCCAGCGCCCTCAAGCCGACCGAGCAGCCCTCGGCCTTCGTGCAGATCGCGCCCAACGGCGAGGTCATGGTCACCATCAACCGGCTGGAGTTCGGCCAGGGCGTGCAGACCGCGTTGCCGATGATCCTGGCCGAGGAGCTGGACGCCGACTGGCGCCTGGTGCGCAGCCGCCACGGCAGCAACGACGCCGCCTATGTCGATCCGCGCTTCGGCGTGCACCTGACGGGCGGCTCGAACTCGATCAAGCACAGCTTCACACAGTACCGCGAACTCGGCGCCCGCGCCCGCATCATGCTGCTGGGCGCCGCAGCAGCGCGCTGGAACGTGGATGCATCCACGCTGCGCACTCAGGCCGGCCAGGTGCTGGCGCCTGACGGGCGCCAGCTCGGCTACGGCGAACTGGCCGAGGCCGCCATGGCCCAGCCGGTACCCGAGAAGGTCAAGCTGAAGGATGCGAAGGATTTCCGCATCATCGGTCGCCCGACCTCGCGCCTGGATGCGCGCGCCAAGAGCAGCGGGCGCCAGGACTTCGGCATCGACGTGCGCCTGCCTGGCCAGCTCACCGCCGTGGTGGCCCATCCGCCGGTATTCGGCGCCAAGCTCGCCTCGGTAGATGACAGCGCGGCGCGCGCCGTCAAGGGAGTCAAAGCCGTGCTGCGCGTGCCGCTGGATCGCGGCGCCGAAGGCGTGGCCGTGGTGGCTGACGGCTACTGGCAAGCCAAGCAGGGCCGGGACGCACTGAAACTGCAATGGGACACGGCGGCGGTCGAGAAGGTGGACAGCGAGCGGCAACTGGTGCAGTACCGCGAGCTGGCTGGCCAACCCGGCCCGCGCAAGTTCGACGCCGACATGGCGCCGCTGGCCAGCGCGCCGCACCGCATCGAGGCCGAGTTCGTGTTCCCTTACCTGGCCCATGCGCCGATGGAGCCGCTCAACTGCACCGTGCAGATTTCGGACGGCCGTGCCGAGCTGTGGGTGGGCAGCCAGTTCCCCGGCATCGACGGCAATGCGGCGGCGCGGGTGCTGGGACTCAAACCCGAGCAGGTGCAAGTCCACGTGCAGATGGCCGGAGGGGGGTTTGGCCGCCGTGGGAATACCACCAGCGACTACGTGATCGAGGCCTGCGAAGTCGCCAAGGCCGCCCGCGCCGCCGGCCTGAACGCCCCGGTGCGCCTGCTGTGGAGCCGCGAGGATGACATCCAGGGCGGCTACTACCGCCCCATGCATCTGCACCGCGCGCACATCGGTTTTGACGACCAAGGCAAGGTGCTGGCCTGGGACCATGCGCTGGTGGGCCAGTCCATCACGGCGGGCACCTTCTTCGAGGGCGCCATGGTCAAGGACGGCATCGACGGCACAGCGACAGAGGGCATGCGCGACCCCTATCCGCTGCCGATGCGCCTCACCGTGCATCACCCCAAACTCAACGTGCCGGTGCTGTGGTGGCGCAGCGTGGGCTCGACCCACACCGCTTTCGTGATGGAGACCCTGATCGACGAAATCGCCCGCACCACCAAACAGGACCCGGTGGCCTACCGCCTGCAGCTTCTGGGCGACAAGCACCCGCGCCACCGCGCCGCGCTGCAACTGGCGGTGGACCAGAGCGGCTACGGCAAGAAGAAGCTGCCCGCCGGCCGCGCCTGGGGCGTGGCGGTGCACGAGTCGTTTGAGACCGTGGTGGCCTATGTCGTGGAGGCCTCGGTGCAAGAGGGCAGGGCCGTGCTGCACCGTGTGACGGCTGGCGTGCACTGCAACCTGGCGGTGAACCCGCGCACCATCGAGGCCCAGGTGCAGGGCGCGGCACTGATGGGCCTGTCGATGTGCCTGCCGGGTGCGGCCATCACGCTCAAGGACGGCCGGGTGCAGCAGAGCAACTTCGGCGACTTCGTTGTGCCGCGCATCACCGACATGCCCGAGATCGCGGTGCACATCGTGCCCAGCGCCGAGCCGCCCACCGGCATGGGCGAGCCCGGCTTGCCGCCGCTGGCACCGGCGTTTGCCAACGCCATCGCGCGGCTGACCGGCAAGCCGGTGCGCGCTCTGCCCTTCAAGCTCGCGTGACCCGGCCGCTCATCTGCCTTCAAGGAGCCATGCACCATGGAAGATATTGACACCCTGGTCTTGCGCACTGCGGTCAACTGGCAGTCCGCCGGTATGCCGGTGGTGCTGGTCACCGTCGCGCGGAGCTGGGGCTCGTCGCCCCGCCCGCCCGGCTCGCTCATGGCTATCAACGGCCGGGGCGAGACCGTCGGCTCGGTCTCGGGCGGCTGCATTGAAGACGATCTGATCAGCCGCATCCGTGAGGGCGGCGTACAAGCGGCCTGCGCGACTGACACGCCCGCCGTGCTGCGCTACGGCATCTCGGCTGACGAGGCGCACCGCTTCGGCCTGCCCTGCGGCGGCACGGTGGAGCTGGTGCTGGAGCCGGTCTCCAGTCGCAGCCGGCTGGACGAGCTGCTCCAGGCCTGCCAGCAGCGGCGTAACACCGAGCGGGTGCTGGACCTGCGCACCGGCCAGGTGGACCTGCGCGAAGGCCGGCGCGACGGCGTGCCGCAACTGACGGACTCGCACCTGAGCATTTACCTCGGGCCGCAGGCCCGCCTCATCGTGATCGGTGCCGGCGACCTGTCGCGTTTTCTGTGCCAGATGGCGCTGAGCCTGGGCTTCGAGGTGATCGTGTGCGACCCGCGCGAGGAGCACCGCGCCAGCTGGCAGCTCGACGGCGTGACGGTCAGCCACGAGATGCCGGACGACCTGGTCCTGCGCTTGCAGCCCGATGCGCGCACCGCCGTGGTGGCGCTGACGCATGATCCGAAGCTCGACGACCTGGCGCTGATCGATGCGCTGCAGTCCGAGGCCTTCTACGTCGGCGCCATCGGCTCGCGCCGCAACAGCGCGCTGCGTCGTGAGCGATTGCACACGCATTTCGACCTGCCGGAACACGTCCTGGATGCCCTGCACGGGCCGGCCGGCCTGTATATCGGCAGCAAGACCCCGGCCGAAATCGCGCTGTCGATCATGGCCGAAGTGGTGGCTGTGAAGAACGGTGTCAAGTTGGGTGCGCCGGTGGCGGCGGGAAAATCCCGGTTTGAGCAGCCCGCAAACCCGGCGCTCACCGTCCCGACCTGCGCGGCCTGATATGAACGTGTCCGACACCTCCGGCCCGCCCGGGCACCGATTGCGGGCGGCGGATCAACCCCCGCCACTGGCGGCCACCATCCTGGCGGCCGGCCTGGGCCAGCGCCTGGGCGGACGGCCCAAGGCGACGCTGCAGATTGACGGGTGCAGCGTGCTGGAGCGCCTGGTCGCGGCCCTGCGCGGTGCGGGCATCCAGGCGGTGAGCGTGGTCATCGGCCCCTACCGCGACCAGCTCTTGCCCCTGGTGGCCGGCTGCGGCGCACGCGCCGTGGCGCATCGCCAACCCGGCGCCAGCCTGGTCGAGTCGCAGCGGCTTGCACTGCAGGCGCATGGCGAAAGTTGCTCTGGTCACGACCTGTTGCTGGTGCTGGCCGACCTGCCGCTGCTGGCTGCCGACGATGTGTCCCCTTTGTTGGCCGCCTGGCAGCAGCGCGCGCCTGGAGTTCACGCGCAGATGCCCGTGGTGGACGGTGTGCGCGGCCATCCACTGCTGCTGTCCGGCCATGCCGTGGCACAGATAGCTGCCACACCCCGCCACCTGGGTATCCGCGACTGGCTGCGCAGTCACCCCGAGCTCGTCGCGCCGGTCCACACCACGCGGCGGGCCTACGTCACCGACGTGGATACGCCGGACGACCTGAGCGCTTTGCAAGCCCTCGTCCATCCGGTTGCGGTGGCGTGGCCCGCACCGCCGCGTTGACGCACGCCAACAGCACCGGCTACCGTGGATGTTGGTGCAGCAGGATTTGCACTTGCGCCAGCAAGAAATCGCGTGACACGTGGAGTTCGTCCAGACGGGCCAGGGCCTGCTGGTGGAGGCCCCCGGCCAGGAGATCGCACAGTTCAACGGCCAGCCCATGCGACTGGCGGTGCAGGGTGTCGATGGTGGCAAAAGAGGGGTGCTTGCCATAGCGGGCCAGCCCCTCGCCTGCCAGCCAGGCCCCGAAGGGGCATTGCAGGGGGTCCAGCGCTGGCGGAACGGTGCGCTCACCTTTGAGGTAGTGGCCCATGTTCTGGGTCCAGGCGCGGTGCTCGGCGCTGGCAAACAGCAGCGGCAAATCCATCCGGCTTACCACCGGTGCATCGGCCCAGGCCGGGTCGGGTTGCCAGGATCGTGCCCAGGCGGGCATGGCGTGCGCCGGCATCGGGCGGGCAATGCCGTAGCCCTGCGCCAGTTCGCAGCCCAGTTGCAGCAGCATGGTGCCGTGCTCCACCGTCTCCACCCCTTCGGCGATGACCTGGCGGCGAAACGCCCCGGCCAGACCGATCACGCCTTCCAGAATGGCCAGGTCATCGGGGTCGTCGAGCATGTCGCGCACAAAGCTCTGGTCGATCTTGAGCTGGGTTACCGGCAGGCGTTTGAGGTAGGTCAGCGACGAATAGCCGGTGCCGAAGTCATCCAGCGCAAACTGCACGCCGAGGTCGCGGCAGGCCTTGATGACGTGCGAGACATGCGCCAGGTCCTCCAGCGCGCTGGTCTCCAGCACCTCCAGTTCCAGGTCGCCGGGCTGGCGTGCCGGATGCGCCGTCAGAATTTGTTGCAGGTGCAGGATGAAGTCGGGCTGTTGTAACTGGTGGGCTCCGATGTTGACGCTGACCGGCATGAGCAGCCCGTGTTCCTGCCAGAGCGCCATCTGGGTCAGGGCCGTGTCGATGACCCACTTGCCGAGTTCGATGGCCAGCGGATGGTTTTCGATCACCGGCAGGAACGTCGCCGGGGCCAGCAGGCCTTTTTGCGGATGCTGCCAACGAATCAGCGCTTCGGCGCCGATGATGGCGCCGGTGCGCATGTTGACCTTGGGCTGGTAATACAGCACGAACTCGCGCTCGGCCAGCGCCTGGCGAATGTGTTCCACGCTTTCATGATGACCGCGGATGCTGCGGTCCTGCTCGGCGTCGAACACGTGGTAGCGGTTCTTGCCGGCCAGCTTGGCCTGGTACATCGCCTGGTCGGCCTGGCGCAGCAGCAAATCGGCATCGACGTCGTCGGCCTGGGGGTAGAAGGTTACCCCGACGCTGGCCGACACCTGGAGCACCAGTTCGTCGTAATGCACCGGTTCAGCGGCTGCTGCCAGCAGACGGGTCAGCATCGGGATGCTGGCCGCAACATTTTCCAGATCGAGCAGCACGGCGACGAATTCGTCACCGCCAAGACGGGCGATGGTGTCGCCTTCGCGCAGGGCCAGCTTCATGCGCTCCGCCAGGGCGATCAGCAACTGGTCGCCTGCATCATGGCCGTGGCGGTCGTTGATGGCCTTGAAACCGTCGAGGTCGAGAAATGCCACCGCCAGTTGCTGCCCGCGCCGCTGCGCCTGCGCCATGGCCTGGTGCAGGCGGTCGGCCAGCAGCACGCGGTTGGGCAGGTTGGTCAGCGCGTCATAGTGGGCGATGTGCTGGAGCTGTTTCTCGTGCTCCTTGATGGAGGTGATATCGGTCGAGATGCCGCACAAGGCATAGATGTCGCCGGCTGCATTGCGCAGGGGCAGCTTGACGCTCAGGTACGTCGAGATGCGCTCGTCCCGGAGGTTGAAGTTGGTTTCTTCGGTTTTCAGGGTGGCGCCATCCTCCAGAATCCGGCGGTCGTTCAGGCGTATCTGCTCGACGGTCTGGGCATCGAAAAATTTCTCATCGCCCTGACCAATGACCTGGTCCAGTGTGACCCCGAACAATTGGAGGACCGGGCGATTGGCAAATAGATAGCGCCCCTGGAGGTCTTTGAGGTAAATGTAGGAGTCGACGTTGGCCAGAATCTCGGTCAGCTTCTGTTCGCTTTCCCGCAGTTTTTCTTCCGCCTCCTTGCGCTCCGAGATATCGGCAATCACGCCCACCAGGCCTTGGGCCGTGCCGCTGGCGTCAAAAAAGCGCCGACCCGTCAGGTGGCCCCAGAACTGCGTGTGATCGGCATGCCAGTACTGCCGGTCCAGGTTCACATCGGTCACTGAACTGGCCAACAGGTCCAGCATCTTCTGGCGGCTGATCTCGCGCTCCGCCGGATGCACCAGGGCGACATATTCCTCTCCCTCCAGCGCCTCGCGCGACCATCCAAACATCTCGGCCATGCGCTGGTTGGCCTGCGTGATGCGGCCTTCCCGGTCAACCAGAAAGATGGCGA
>JAZKHK010000124.1:24321-43223 GCA_040385425.1 Pseudomonadota bacterium
GCTGGAGGTGTCCATGATTTGCCGCAGCACCGCCTCGCGTTGCCCCAAGGTTTCCAGCAGATGATTGAAACCGCCGATCAGCGCGCCGATTTCGTCCGGGCTGCCGATGGGCAGGGGCTGCGAGGGCTGGCCTGAAGCGGGCAGGGTGGCCAATGCTTTTGCCGCCACCCGCAAGGGCGACAGTTGGCGCCGCAACATCCACCATGTCAGTCCCCCGGCCAGCAGGGTCAGGAAAAGAGTGGCCAGCCGCATGCGCTGCTGCATGGTGCGGATCGGGGAAAAAGCCTCGACGGTTGGCACCGCGAGAGCCAGAAACCAGCCCGCGACTGGAATGCCTTTGGCGGCCGATAGTTCCTCCTCGCCGCGGTAATTGACCAGCGTGCCATAGCCTTCGAAACCGGCCATGAATTTGTCATGCAAGGCGTTGACACCGGGCACCGGCAGCTTGCGCATGTTGCGGTCTGGATCTGAGGCGGTGACGAACACCTGGTGCTGCGGCGCGGCAATCAGATAAGCGCCCGACTTGCCGTACCCGCCATGCGTGATGCTGTCCAGAAAGTTGGGTTTACTCAAATCGATCACCCCGGCCACGGCCCCGATCACCTGGCCCTGCGTATCGCGAATGGGTGCGGCCATGGCAAAAATCGCAGCGTGCTTTCCTTGGGCGAGGGCCGGCTTGCTGATGGTGGATTTCCCCTCCTTGAGAATGGCGGTCAGGTAATCGCTGTTGATATAGCCGAGGCTGTCCCGTCCGGCCGAGGCCGGAATAGAGGCATTCACGCTGCCATCAAGCCGCGAGATGAAGATGCCGCCATTGAAAAAAAACTGCAGCAAAGGGCGCTGTTTGAGCAAATCCTGCATGGCTGGCGCATCGGTCATCAAGGCCGGCGTCACGTTGCCTGCAATACTTTCAAGGGCGACCAAGCGGTTGCCCAGTTCTTCGTTGACCTCGTCTGCCAGGATGGACGCCGTGGAGAACTGCTGTTCACCCAGCAGGCGTTGCATGTCCTCGTGCAGCATCCGGCTGGCGTAGAACGCCAGCGACCAGATGCCGATCAGGAAAATGGCCAGCGTGAAGACGGTCACCCTGGTGTTGAGCGACTGCAAAGAAAAGAGACGAAAGTTCATGCAGATTTTCCAGCGCCGAAGGCCGTAGCTTAAGGGCGTTTCTCGTGATCCAGGTCAGGCCGGTGCCACGGGTCCACATGCGTCATCAGGTTGAGCACGCGATGGCGTTGCAGCACCCGCTGGCGCGCGACCACGGCAATGTCGTGGCCCGCTTCGACGGTGATGGCGGCATCGACCTCGATGTGCGCGTCCACCACGATCATGTCGCCCATCTTGCGCGTGCGCACGTCGTGCACGTCGCTCACGCCCGGGGTTTCGATCAGCGTCTGGCGAATGGCCTGGACTTCCTGTTCGTCCACGGCGCGATCCATCAGGTCGTGCAGCGCGTCCCAGCCAAAGCTCCAGCCCATTTTGGTGATCATGAAGCCCACGATGAGCGCCGCAATCGGGTCCAGGATCGGGTAGCCGGCCAGGTTACCGATGATGCCGACGCCCACCACCAGCGACGAGGCCGCGTCCGAGCGCGCATGCCAGGCGTTGGCCACCAGCATGCTGGACTTGACGCGCTTGGCCACCGCCAGCATGTAGCGAAACAGCAGTTCCTTCGCCACCAGCGCACCACCCGCGACCCACAGGGCGATGACATGCACCGTTGGCACGGTTTCGGGGGCCTGGAGTTTGTGCGTTGCCGACCACAGCATGCCCACGCCGACTGCCAGCAAGAGCGCCCCTAGCGCCAGCGAGGCGGCGGTCTCGAACCGTTGGTGGCCGTAAGGGTGGTCAACGTCTGCGTCCTTGCGGGCGTGGTGACTGGCGAACAAGACGACAAAGTCGGCCACCAGGTCCGACAGCGAATGAATACCGTCGGCAATCAAACCCTGCGATTTGGCCATGAGGCCCACGGCAATCTGGGTGACGGTCAGGACGATGTTGACGCCCACGCTGACCCAGGTGCTGCGCGATGCCGCCGCCGCGCGCTTGGCCGGTGTGTGGTCGGCGTCATCGGAATCATCGGCAAGTTGAGTGAATTTCATGGAATTGAAGTGCTTGGGAGCGCGCATCGCGCGCGTGGTGAATGTCGATGCTGATTATCGCGACGATGGGGGCGCTTTTTCATGGCCCCTCTTCGCCGCCAACGCAGCATTCGATCCCTCCTTAGCGTATTCCAGAAATCAGGTTGGGGTGTTTTCGTCCTTGAACCGACTGCACATTGAACATGTAGCCAACCCCGTGGATGGTTTTGATCATGCTCAGTCCATCTGACTGACCCGTCGCGCGGGCCAGCTTTTGGCGCAAGCGCGACACCAGCAAGTCAATACTGCGTCCAAACGAATCCATGGCGCGGTCGCGTGCCTGGTCCATCAATTGGTCGCGGCTGAACAATCGGCGTGGCGCGTGCAGGAAGGTGCACAGCAAACGAAACTCGGCGGTGGACAGTGCCACCGCCAGACCGTCGGGCGAATACAGGCAGCGGTTTTCACTATGCAACTCCCACCCGTCAAAACAAATGACATCGTTGAGGGAATGAGCCGCCGGGCCATCGTGGGCAATGGTGATGCGGCGCAAAACCGACTGGATGCGCGCCACCAGTTCACGGGGCTCGAACGGTTTGCTTATGTAGTCATCGGCGCCACTTTCCAGACCCAGCACCCGGTCGTAGGGGTCGGAGCGTGCCGTCAGCATGATGATGGGCACAAGCGATTTCTGCCGCAGTGCGCGTACCAGCGACAGACCGTCTTCCCCCGGCAGCACCACATCAAGGACGATCAGATCAATCGTCTGTTTGTCCAACTGACTGCGCATGCTGACACCGTCGCCTGCAACATGGGCCACATAACCATATCGCCCCAGGTACTCGGAGAGCAGCGTGGTGATACCTTCGTCGTCGTCAACGATCAGTATCTGCTTTTCTGCCGTCATGGCTGGATAACGCAAGAGTGCTTGGGCCAGGCTGGGAGATTGATAACGTTGCTGTCCTTGCATACCCTGGTTGCCGTAGTTTTCGGTAGATATGAGAAAAATAAAAAAACTGAAATGATCCTGCTCACGATAATTTCCGGGCGATGATCTTGTGAATGAATAGTAGGCTGGAAAATAAAAGTAAAGCCATTTATTGACGGGTAAAAACCTCCTTTATCCGGGATGGGTCTGGAATTCAATTTACAGAGTCGATACACCAACTGGCTCGAATAAATAAGTTTCTTGAAATACATGTTATTCAGATACAAATTCGATTTATTTGATACAAAGCCGAAATAACTGCCATCAGTTTGCCGAGGCGCTCATTTGCAGTTGCTTGCCCAGCAATTGGGTCTTGAGCGACGAATCGGCCGGTTTGTCCCCCAGCCAGATATTGAGCAACGCGTTGTAGAACGCGATATCGCGCAGGGGCTCCGTGAGGAGTTTTTTGTTCAGTTCTATGACCGTGCCGGTATCGGGCACCCAATCCAGGGTCAGGGTGTCGCCCTTGCGCAGGCCTTTGGGCTGGCTGGCGATGGCCTTGCCCAGTTGCAACATATGCCCGGCGATTCTTGCCTGCTTGTCGCCCCCATCGGAGGAAACGAAGTTCATGACGGCTTCATTGAATTCGTCGCTGCTGACATCGCGCAGCATGGCAATGACAATGCGCCGCGGCCCCGCGGTGGCCAGCACGTCTTGAGCGGTTTCCTTGCGGTCCAGCAGGTAAAGTCCCATCGCATAGACCTTGAAAATAAGGCGAAAGCTGACGCCCGCGCCATTGAGTTTGAGATTTTTTCCGGCGACCAGGACCGAGTCGTCCAGCGCAATGCCGCCCGTGTTGATCGAAGCCATGGTGGGGGTGCAGGCAATGGCGCAAACTGCCGCAGCGAAGGCCGTTTTGAATCGGAATGTCATGTTTTTTTCTCCTTGGGCAGTCCGTCATGTTGGTCGGCGCTGCGTCAATGTGTTGCAGGGGGAGGGTGCGTTACCGTCGGCTACCAGACGGTCAGGGTGTTGCTCAGCACGCGTTGCAGCCAACTGCGGGTGGCGCTATCCGACACATCGCCCTGTCCGGCGACCTCAAGGCGCGCGTTGACCACATCGCTAGATGCAATGACGTTGCTCTCATCGAAATCCTTGGGGTCCACGATGCCCGAGAAGCGAATGGTGCTGATGCCGCCATTGACCGAGATGCTTCGTTCACCAGCCACCACCAGATTGCCGTTGGTCAATACACTGATGACGGAGGCCGCCAACTGCCCGGTGAAACTGCTGTTGTTCCTGGCCGTTCCGTTGCCTTTGAAGCTGCTGCTGCCGGACGCCGTTGCATCCTGGTCCAGCAGTCCCTTGATGAGGCTGTAAGGAGAGCTGGAGGAGCCGGGTCCTTTGGATTTCAGTGCGCTTTCACGGCTGGTATCGGTCTTGGCCGTGTTGCTGGCGTTAAAGTTTTCGGAAATGTCCACTTTCAGGGTGTCGCCAACGCTGCGCGGTTTGCGCCGGCCCGAGAACACCGATGTCGTTAACGTGCTCTGCGGGAATAGAGAACCGTTGTTCACGCGTTCCACCGAGGCCGGGCGTGGGATCGGCAGGGCCACGACCGGCCCCTGGACAATGGAGTTCGGCATGCTGGTGCAACCGGCCATCAGGCTGGCGCAGAGCGCCGCATAGAGCATCGTGGCGCCGCGCGAGCCAGCGGTGGCCCGCAGGCGGCTTGCTAGAGACTTGTTCATGTCTTTTCTTCCGGGATAAATGGGGTCGATGTGATTCAGTTCGTGAAGCCGGTGATCAAGGCTGTGACCACGGGGGTCAGCTTGTCGCGCGTAGAGGCCCATTTACTGGCCCCGAAAGTGCCGTCCAGTTCGTAGTGGCTGCTTGACAGCACCTGCCCTTGGGTGGTCTGCAGGGTCAGCGCCGCCGTACTGACATAAGGTTTGTACTGGTCGCTGAAAGGTGGCGTTCCCCAGTCGATGAACGCGCTGTACTTCAACCAGACATTGCACTTTTGCGCAGAGGCCGTGCTTTCATAGACGCGGCTTTCGATCTGGTGCTTGCGTAACGCTGTTTGCAAGGCGGGCACGATGTCGGCCACTTGTGTCTGTGGATTGAACTCGATGCACAGATCGTTGAACAACTGATGCTCGTGGTACACCGTATTGCGGGCCTCGCCCGGGCGGCTCATGACCGCGATGCTGGCGACGCTGCCCGTGGCCTTGACCAGCTCCCAGGCTGGCGTGGGGGCGAGGATGGAACAAGCGGACTGGGACAGGCCGAGCATGACCCAGACCAGCCGCATGTGGCGGGAGCGTATTCTGTGCGCCAAGGATGCCTGGCGCTTCGTGCCCTGGCGCAACATGTCAGACGATCTCGCTGATAACTTGCTGGCCTGCAGCCAGGCCAAGCGCCAGGTACGCCGTTGCGCTACTCGCGACGGAACTGAGGCCGTGGGCCACCGACGACGCGGCATCGCTGACACTGGACGCTGCAGCCGAAACGTCATCTTCAATCGTCTGAACGAATTGGCTGGTCGTCTCGCTCACGGCCTTGCCAGCGCTGCTCAGGGCATCGCTCACCGCGTCGTAGCCCGCCTCGGCAACATCGCCCAGTTTTCCCAGGCTCTCGGCACTGAACGAGCAGATGGCGCTGCCTGAGTCGCCGGCGGCATCGGCCAGGCCGATGACCGAAGCGGCGGCCACACCGTAGGCCTTGGCATTGATATCGAAATTGTCCTTGCAGGCCCTGAGGGTCGCGGCAGGCTGAATAAATGATGAAATTGAACTGATACTGCTCACAATAATCTCCTGGTACTGTGGTTAATGGGTGAATGAATATTAGATTTAAAAATAAATACGAAAACATTCATTAACCCGTGGAAAACCAGTTAATTTAAATGCCGTTTGAAAATATGATTTACGCAGTTGATATTTAATATCAAGACTGGTGGATATGTATTTGCTAAATGTCGTTTTTGTATAAATATGATTTATTGATACAAATTTGAAATATATTTGTATATTGCCGATATATATTAATTTTGATAAATAAACGGCTCACTTGTCCTTTGCCCCAAGGAGGCTTGCCGACGCAAGGTGCTGGGCCGACGGACGCTGCTTCTTACAATGCAGACATGACATTCCTAGACATGCTGAGCGCAGCAGAGCGCCAAAACAATTCCATGTTGTGTGTGGGGCTGGACCCCGAGCCCAGCAAATTCCCCGCCGCCTTCAAGGGCGATGCCAGCCGGATTTACGACTTTTGTGCCGCGATCGTGGACGCCACGGCCGACCTGGTGAGCGCCTTCAAGCCGCAGATCGCCTACTTTGCCGCGCACCGCGCCGAAGCCCAGTTAGAGCAGTTGGTTGCCCACATGCGCCGTGCTGCGCCCCAGGTGCCGATCATTCTGGATGCCAAGCGCGGCGACATTGGCAGTACGGCCGAGCAATATGCGATCGAAGCCTTTGAGCGCTATGGCGCCGACGCCGTCACGCTTTCGCCTTTCATGGGGTTTGATTCGGTGCAGCCCTACCTCAAGTACCACGGCAAGGGCGCATTCTTGCTGTGCCGCACCTCCAACCCCGGCGGCGATGATTTACAGAACCAGCGGCTCGCCAGCGTGGACGGTGCGCCTTTGCTGTACGAGCACATTGCGCGGCTGGCGCAAGGCCCCTGGAACCTCAACGGCCAGTTGGGCTTGGTGGTGGGCGCCACTTACCCGGCAGAAATCGAACGTGTGCGGGCCGTGGCGCCCACCTTGCCGCTGCTGATTCCCGGCGTGGGCGCGCAGGGCGGCGACGCCGTGGCGACCGTCAAGGCCGGCTGGCGTGGCGCGCCCGCTGCCAACGGCGCGATGGGCGACACCGTGGCTCCGATCATCGTGAACTCCTCGCGCGCCGTGTTGTACGCCTCCAGCGGCGCAGATTTCGCGTCAGCGGCGCGCCGTGAAGCGCTTAAAACCCGCGATCTGTTGCAGGCCGCCAGGCAGCAAGCCGGCGGCTGAGTCGCCATTGCAAGGGTTGCGCCCGATCGATTACGTTGGATTTTGCTATTAAATAAATAGCTGTCTGCGCATGAAGGACGGGGGCTAGAGGCTGTTTTGATGCCTAAATCTTGAATGCGGCGACGGTTTGCACCAGTTGCCCGGCCTGACTGCGCAGGCTGTCGGCCGCCGCCGCCATTTCTTCCACCAGCGCGGCATTTTGCTGTGTGGCTTGGTCCATCTGCGAAACGGCTTCCCCCACTTGAGACACGCCCAGGGATTGCTCGGTGCTGGCGGCGCTGATCTCGCCCATGATGTCGGTCACGCGCCGGATGGCGCTCACCACCTCGGTCATGGTGGCGCCGGCCTGATCGACCAGTGCCGTGCCTTGTTCCACCCGCTCGACGCTGGCGGTGATCAGGGTTTTGATTTCCTTGGCCGCTTCGGCCGAGCGTCCGGCCAGTGAGCGCACTTCGCTGGCGACCACCGCAAAACCGCGCCCCTGTTCACCGGCGCGGGCGGCTTCGACGGCCGCGTTGAGCGCCAGAATATTGGTCTGGAAGGCAATGCCGTCGATGACGGAGATGATGTCGGCAATCTGGCGCGAGCTGTTGTTGATGCCCTTCATGGTTTCCACCACCTGGCTCACGACTTCTCCGCCCTTGACGGCCACTGAACTGGCATTCACGGCCAGTTGGTTGGCCTGGCGGGCGCTGTCGGCATTCTGGTTGACGGTGGAGCCGAGTTCTTCCATCGAGGCCGCGGTTTCTTCCAGCGCGCTGGCCTGTTGTTCGGTGCGGGCCGACAGGTCGTTGTTGCCTTGGGCAATCTCGGCGCTGGCGGTGGCCACACTCTCCGAGTTTTGCAACACGGTGGTCACCACTTGGGCCAGGTTGTCGCGCATGGAGGCCAGCGCCTGCATCATCTGGCCCAATTCGTTGCTGCCTCGCACGGGCACTTCGACCCGCAGGTTGCCGTCGGCCACGGCACGCGCCACCGCCACCGCCTCAGACATGGGGCCGGTGATGCTGCGCACAAAAACCACGGCCAGCATCAGTGCGGCTATCAGGCAAAGTAGCTGGATGGCTGCCACCGAATACTGGATGCGGTGCGCGGCGCTCACCCGAGCCTCCATGCCATTGGCCAGGCTTTTCATGGCGAGCGCGTTGAATTCGTACAAGCCATCGATGGTGCGCGTGAACTCATCAAAGTACTCCGGGGCGGGGAGTTTGAGTTCGGCCGCGCCGATCAGTTCGCGCTCAGCCAGGGCCAGGGTCTTGTCCACAGCGGCTTGGATGCTCTGGGCTTTGGCGTCCAGTGAGGCTTTGAGCTCGGGATTGGCATCGGTTGACTTTCTAAGGTTGCGAAACATATCGCCTTGTAGCCCTAGTGCCTGCTTTTGCAAGGCCTGCAAGGTCGCACGGCCTTCGGGTGGCAGGTTGCCTTGCGCCAGAAAACCGGTGCCCTGGGCCCGCATGATGCCCAGGCTTTCAGCAAAAAAAGGCATATTGACCAGAGAGGACTGAATCAGGAAATACAGATCGCCATCCGGGTCCAGGCTCAGGCCGAATTCATCAAGCACCTCTTCGCTGACCAGCAGTGCGCTGGCGATCAATTGGGTGTGAAGCTTGGAACTCTCGGCGGGTTTGAGCTGGCGGTTGGCCACACTCTGCTCCAGCGTAGCCCAGCGTTGGCGCAACTCGCTCCAGTGCGTTTGCAGGCGGGGTGACACCTTGGCTGTTTTGAGGTCGGCGTCCACCGCATCCATCGCCTTGACAACACTGTCGCGCATGCCGGGGCGACGCGCCGCCAGACTCTCATTGCCGCCCAGCATGCCGGCAGACAGGCCCCGGTGCGTTTGCGTGAGCTGGATGACCTTGTTGAGCGCGATCAGTGAACTGGTGCCCTGTACTTCGCGTTGCAGGCTCCGCACGTCCGCAAAGACTCGTTTGAAATACAGACCCGATGGAAGGGCCACCATCAACAGGGCGATCAAGCCCAAAATAAGAAATTTTTGCGAAAGATGGAGGCGGTGCAGGAACGACATGGTATTTTTCTTGTAACTAAATGAGGGGAAATTGTTCCAAGGTTACTTGCATCAATTTGGCCCTCTCGCAAGGAGGGTAATTCCGAGGGTAAACCCGGAATTTTTGAGGCCCAGGCCAGCGCGGCCAGGGTTCAGGTCAAGACGACGTTGGCGTCGTGAACAGTTGCACCCGATTGCGTCCGTTGTCCTTGGCCTGGTACATCGCGCTGTCGGCATTTTTGGAAAGGCTGAGGTCGTCCTGGCCATGCTGGGGAAATATCGCTACGCCAATGCAGCAAGAAATTTCCAGGTGGTGGCCTGCCAGATCAAAGGGCTGGTTGAGGCTGTTGCGGATTTTCTCGGCCACGGCCAGTGCATCCGCAGCCTGGGAGGTGGTGCGCAGCAGCACGACGAATTCATCGCCTCCCATGCGCGCCACCGTGTCGGACTCGCGTACGCAGGCTTCGATGCGGTGGGCCACATCCTGCAGCAGCAGATCACCCACGCTGTGGCCGTAGTTGTCGTTCACGGGCTTGAATTTGTCCAGGTCCAGAAACACCACGGCCAGCTGGGTCTGGTCGCGTCGCGGTAATAGCCTTGCGCCTGAGCGGCGTAGTAACCCGCAAACTGAAAGGCGTGCGTCCATTTGAGTTGCAGGGTGACGGCCTCCAGCGCGTGTGCCTGGATGGCATTCAGCAGAAAGAAGGCAAGAAGAAATAAGCTTCTTGGCAGGCTGATGGCGCTTTGTGGGAATGGCCAGCGCATGGAAAAGTCCGTGTCAATTTGTAACGTTTTAAGTGTTATCGGGTGACTTTCCCCAACATGGCCAGATGACGGCGGCTTGGCGCAGCCCCGGCGTCACGCCTCTGGGTCATTGCGAATTATCAAATGGGTGTGGCAGCACCTTCCTAGACTTGTCGGGATCACCTTCTGGCCGGCAACGCAATGCATCGAACGGGGGGCTGCCATGCGCATACGGAAGAAAGTAGAGACATCATGGAAAAGCTCTGGTTGAACCATTACCCGGCGGGCATCCCGGCGGAGGTAAATCTGGATGAGTTCGCCTCCCTCAAGGATCTGTTGCGACACAGTTGCGATCGCTTTGATGACTTGCCTGCTTTCAGCAACATGGGCATCTCGATCACCTATGCCGAGCTGGACCAGTACAGCCGTGATTTCGCAGCCTACCTGCAAAACACGGCGGGGTTGCGCAAGGGGGATCGGGTGGCCCTCATGATGCCCAATCTGTTGCAGTATCCGGTGGCGCTGTTCGGCGCGCTGCGGGCGGGGCTGGTGGTGGTGAATGTCAACCCCCAATACACCGTGCCCGAATTAGAGTACCAACTCAAGGATTGCGGCGCCGCAGCCATGGTGGTGCTGGAGAATTTTGCCCACACCTTGCAGGAGGTGCTGCACAAGAATCCGGCTTTGAGCCTGATGGTCATCACGACAGCGGTGGGCGACCTGTTTCCGGTGGTCAAGGAAGTGCTCACCAACGTGGTCGTCAAGTACGTCAAGAAGATGGTGCCGCAATGGAAGATCGAGGGGGCGACCGGCTTCAACGCCGCCTTGCGCGCCGGACGTGCGCAGGCCTTGCACCATGTGCCGCTCCACCATGCCGATGTGGCTTTTTTGCAGTACACGGGCGGTACCACCGGTGTGGCCAAAGGGGCGGTGCTGACACACGGCAACATGGTGGCGAATGTGCAGCAGTTGGGCGCCTGGATCGCACACGATTTGCGCGATGGTGAAGAGACGATGGCTTGCCCCTTGCCGCTGTATCACATCTTTGCGCTGACTTCGAGCCTGGTGTTCCTGAAAATCGGCTCGCATACCCTGTTGATCACCAATCCAAGAGACCTGCACGCCTTCATCCATGATCTCAAAAAAAATCGTTTCACCGCCATCATCGGCGTCAACACGCTGTACCGGGCGCTGCTGGATGCGCCTGAGTTTGCGCAAGTGGACACCAGTGGCCTCAAGGTGGCCATTGGGGGCGGCATGGCGATGCAGCGCGGGGTCGCACAGCGCTGGAAGGCGGCCACGGGGATGCCCATCATTGAAGCCTACGGCCTGACAGAAACCTCGCCCGGCGTGATGGCCAACCCCTTGAACAGTGCCGACTGGACCGGCATGATCGGCATGCCGATTCCGTCAACGCAGGCCGCCATTCTGGATGAAAGCGGCAATGAGCTCCCGCTGGGCGAAGTGGGCGAGATTGCGGTGCGCGGCCCGCAAGTCATGTCTGGCTACTGGAACCGGCCCGATGAGACGGCCAAGGTATTTACGGCCGAAGGCTGGTTGCGCACCGGCGACATGGGGTTTGTCGATGAACGCGGCAACTTCAAGATCACGGACCGCAAGAAAGACATGATCATCGTCTCGGGTTTCAAGGTTTTCCCGAACCAGGTCGAGGAGGTCGTGGAGTTGCTTGCCGGTGTGCAGGAGGTGGCGGCCCTTGGCATCCCTGACGAGAGGTCCGGTGAGGTGGTCAAGCTGGTGGTGGTCCGCAAAGACCCGGCGCTGACCGAACAAGACTTGCTTGCGCATTGCCGCCAACATCTGACGGCCTACAAAGTGCCGAAGGTCATCGAGTTTCGCAATGAGCCTTTGCCGAAGTCCAATCTGGGCAAAATCTTGCGCCGGCAGCTGCGTGAGGTGCCGGCTTCGAGACCCGCTGCGCCATAGACTGGATCGTTGTCACTCAGCGGTGATCTGGCTTGCAGTTTCCTGGTCATGGCTTGCAGCGTTGATGGGCAGATGCACTGTAAAGCGCGTGCCTTGGCCCGGTTCACTGCTCACTTCAATACGACCCCCATGTTTGTTCACAATGTTGTAGGACAGGGAGAGCCCCAGACCGGTGCCTTTGCCGACGGGTTTGGTCGTGAAGAAAGGTTCGAAAATCCGCTTCATGATGTCGGGTGCCATGCCGGAACCGTTGTCTCCAATCTCCACCCAGACCCAGCCGTTGTCACTTCCGGTGCGGATCGTGATGACGCCGTTATCCTGGATGGCATGCGAGGCGTTCACAATCAGGTTCATGAACACCTGGTTGAGTTGCGAGGCCAGGCATTTCACCTGGGGCAACTGGCCGTAGCTCTTTTTAACCGTGGCCTTGTACTTGAACTCGTTGCTGGCAATCGTGAGCGTGCTGTCAATGCCAGCGTGCAGATCGGCAAACTGCCAGTCCGCTTCGCCGATGTGGGCAAAATCCTTGAGGGCCTGAACAATGTCCTTGACCCGTTTGAGACCATCCAGGGATTCCCTGACGAGGTCGGCGACGTCTTCTTTCAGAAAGTCGTAGTCCGCCTGTTTCCTGAGTTGGGCCATCTTCGACTTGAGATCATCCAGCCCCGGCAGGCCTTGCACAGCCTGATTTATGTTGTCTGTGAGTGCACACAGCGTGTCCACATAGGATCGGAGCGCCCCCATGTTGGAATTGATGAAGCCGATGGGATTGTTGATCTCATGCGCGATACCCGCCGCCAGTTGACCGATGGAGGCCATTTTTTCGGATTGCAGCAGTTGGGCCTGCGTTTCCTGCAGTTGATGGATGAGTTCTTGCTGCTCCGCCCCCTTTTTTTGCAGCGCTTCTTCCATCAGTTTGCGGTCCGTGATGTCGGTCAGCGACCCCACGACTTCCAGCGGATGGCCGTCCGCGTCGCGAATCAGGCGCAGCGTGTCGTGCATCCACAGGTAGCGACCATCGTGCGTGCGAAACCGGTATTCATAGGTTTGCTGGCCTTCGGTAAAGATCAGCGAAAAACTGGAAAAGATGGCGGGGATGTCATCGGGATGAATGTGATCAAACCAGAAACTGGGGTCCAACACCATTTCGTCGGGCCGGTAGCCCAGCACCCGCAAGGCGTTGTCACTCACGAATGTCATGGTGCCGTCACCGGTCGGCACGCTGCTGTAGATGATGGCCGGTGTATTGGCCAGCAGGTACTTCAGGCGCGCGTCGGTCATGGAGACGGGCAGGGTCGGATGTGTACCTTGAGAGGCGGACGCGGGTCTCAGACTCTCGGGTGCTGCCTGAGAACTTGATCCAAAATCTTCGAACTCCATGGGCAACTCCATCCGCGAGGTTTCGTCAGCTTCAAAAGGCGATGTTACGTCTTGCTGGTTTTGGGCACAGCAAAGACACTGTTGGCAAGATAATCTGCATGCAACCGTTTCATAAACTCGCTCTCATGACTGCACGCCCGACGCTCTCCCCGTTTTCACGCAGCCTGCGGGCTGCGGTGGTGCTGGTGTGTGCCCTGATTGCGGTATTTTCGGCGTACATCTTCGCGGAAAAACAGATCGACCATGCCCACGAGCGACGCTACCAGTCCCGTTTGCTCGCGGCGGAGTT
Source organism: Pseudomonadota bacterium (assembly GCA_040385425.1). Lineage (GTDB taxonomy): Bacteria > Pseudomonadota > Gammaproteobacteria > Burkholderiales > Burkholderiaceae_C > Rhodoferax. The sequence continues at coordinate 37,705 of JAZKHK010000124.1, forward strand.
GCGCCAGTCTTCCGATGACCTGACCCGCATGGTCCGCACCTACGTGCTCACCGGCAATCCGGTCTACAAGCAGCAGTATCTCGATATCCTCGACATCCGGGATGGCAAAAAGCCGCGGCCTGCGCATTACGACGGTATTTACTGGGACCTCGCTATACAGGACGATGGGTCGCCGGCCTCTGACGGCGGCACCCGGGTGGCCCTGTTGGAGGCCATGCGTCAGGCCGGCTTTAGCGAGGAAGAGTTTCAACTGCTGGCGCAAGCCAAGGCAGACTCCGATACGCTCACCCGCATAGAGTTCGAGGCCATGGCGCTGGTTGAATCGGCCAACGCCAGCAACCGGGAAGCCCGCCGTCTGCGGGCGAGCCAGATGCTCAATGACGATTTCTACCACCAGTTCAAGGCGGACATCATGCGGCCCATCAAGGCGGTTCTGGAGTCGGTGGATCGGCGTACCTTGCTGAGTGTTCAACAATCCGAGAGAAATGCCACCTTGATGCGGATCGGCTTCATCCTCCTGGGCTTGGGGCTGCTGCTGGCACTTTGGCGCATCTACAAGACGCTGTGGGTCACGCTGGGCGGTTCTGTCGATGAGGTCCATGGCCAGATCACGCGCATCGGGCAGGGCAACTTCAGCGAGGCCATTGAGGTCGCACTGGGCCGGGAGAACAGTGTGCTGGGCTGGCTGGCCCAGACTCAGCGCCAACTGCATGACATCGAGCAGGCACGCCAGGCGTCCAATGCCCTGCTCCAGCGGCAGACCCAGCTTTACGCGATGCTCAGTGACTGCAATCAGGCGATTGTGCGGTGCACCAATGAACATGATCTGTTTGAGCAAATCTGCCGGGCGGCCGTTGAACATGGCGACGTGAAGATGGCATGGATTGGCCTGATGAATCCGCAAAGCCGCCGGATCGAGCCAACGGTGTCTTACGGCATGGGCGTGGAGTGCCTGGCAGACATTCACATTGCGATGGACCCCGAGGACCTGTCCGGCCAGCGTGCGGTCAGCGATGCCATGCGCCGCGACCAGCCGTTCTGGTGCCAGGATTTCCAGCATGACCCTTCGACGGCAGTTTGGCATCCCTTGGGCGCCCGGTTTGGCTGGGCTGGTTTGGCCTCGTTGCCTTTGCACCGCGAAGGGGTGGTGGCGGGGGCCTTCAATGTGCTGGTGGGCGAGATCAATGCCTTTGATCAGAAGTCTAAAAATTTGCTGCTTGAAATGGCCTCGGACATCGACTACGCCTTGCGCAATTTTGAGCGCGAAGAAGCGCGTGAGCAGGGTCGGGTACAGCGTGCCAGAACGCAGCAAATGGATGCCTTGCGCAGTTTCATGCTGGAACGGCTGACGAGCGAGCTACCCCTGGAGCAGGTGCTGCAAGATTTTGTCCTCAAAATTGAAGACACCCTGCCGGGCGCGCTGTGCACGGTGCTGTTGCTGGACAAAGAAGGGCAGCACCTGGGGCTGGGGGCGGCGCCCCATTTGCCCGATTTCTATAACGCAGCCATCAGCAAGGAGGTCATCGGGCCGCAGGCCGGCTCCTGCGGTACGTCGGCTTTTATCGGTCAGCGCGTCATCGTGGATGACATCGCCACGCACCCTTACTGGGCGAACTACAAGGCACTGGCCCAGCAGGCCGGACTGGCCGCTTGCTGGTCCGAGCCCATCAAGTCCGGCAGCAACCAGATTCTGGGGACTTTTGCGATTTATCACCGGGTGCCAACCCTGCCGCAAGCCCATGAGATAGACATCATCGAAATGGCGGGCCACCTCACGGCCATCGCCATTGAGCGCAAGCGCGGCGAGATGCAGTTGCAATTGGCCGCCAAGGTGTTCGAGCAGGGCAATGAGTCCATCATGATCACAGACAGCCAGGGCCTGCTGGTGCGGGTCAATCAGGCCTTCAGCCGCATTACCGGTTACAGCGAGGCCGAGGCCCTGGGGCGCAACCCCAATATGCTGGCTTCCGGTCGGCATGATGCCGAGTTTTACCGGGAGATGTGGGCGTCCCTCCAGGCCCATGGCCACTGGCAGGGCGAGCTGTGGAATTGCCGCAAGGATGGTTCCGTGTACCCCCAGTGGCTGTCCATCAGCCTGCTGCGCGACCGCAGCGGGGCCGTCATGAACTATGTCGGCATTGCCACCGACATCAGCCAGCGCAAAAAAGACGAGGAACACATCCGGCTGCTGGTTGACTTTGATCCGCTCACCGGTTTACCCAACCGCCGTTTGCTGCGCGACCGGGGCGACAGCGCCCTGAGCCATGCCCAACGCCACGGCGAACCGCTGGCCCTGATGTTTCTGGACCTGGACCGGTTCAAGAATGTGAACGACTCGCTCGGCCACCACATCGGCGACGAGTTGCTGATCCAGGTCGCGCAGCGCCTGACCTCGGCGCTGCGCGAGGAAGATACGGTTTGCCGGCTGGGCGGCGATGAGTTTGTCCTGCTGTGCCCGGACCTCGACGCCATGGGCGCGGCGCATGTGGCCAGCAAGGTGCTGGAACTGACCTCAAAACGCTATCTCATCGGGCAACAGGAACTGGCGGTGACCTTTTCCATCGGTATTGCCCTGTTCCCCTCCGACGGCAATTCTTTCGAGGCGCTGCAAATGAGTGCCGACACCGCCATGTACCGCGCCAAGCAGGCCGGCCGCAATGCCTATCGTTTTTTCACCGCCGAGATGCAGACGCAATCGTCCCGCACCCTGCAACTGGAAAACGGCTTGCGCCGCGCGCTGGAGTTGCAGCAGTTGCATCTGGTGTACCAGCCGCAGGTGTCTTTGCTGGACGAGCGCATTGTGGGCATGGAGGCTTTGCTGCGCTGGCAGCATCCCACGCTGGGCCAGGTGTCACCGGCCGAATTCATCCCCATTGCCGAAGAAAGCGGGCTGATTTTGCCGATCGGCGAATGGGTCCTGAGAACCGCCGCCCGGCAGATGCGGGCCTGGCTGGATGCCGGCTTGCCGGTGCAGCAAATGGCGGTCAACCTGTCGGCGGTGCAGTTTCGCCACGTGAATCTGCCGGAGCTGGTGACCCAGGTGCTGGCTGACGTCGGGCTGCCGCCGCACTTTCTGGAACTGGAACTGACCGAAGGCGTGGCGATGGATGACCCGCTGGGCGCCATCACCGTCATGAACAACCTGCACCAGCGCGGGGTGCGCTTGTCGATTGACGACTTCGGCACCGGCTACTCATCGCTGAGCTACCTCAAGCGCTTCTCGGTGTACAAGCTCAAGATCGACCAGTCGTTCGTGCGCGACATCATCGACGACCCGGACGACAAGGCCATCGTCGTCGCGGTGATCGCCCTGGCGCGCAGCATGGGATTCCAGACCATCGCCGAAGGGGTGGAGACGCCGGGCCAGCTGGCCTTTTTGCGCGAGCAGGGCTGTGATGAAGTGCAAGGCTATTTTTACAGCCGGCCGTTGCCGGCAGATCAGTTCGAGGCGTTCCTGCGCCAGCAGGCTAAATAGCTCTGTTTTTGATAGCTGCTCACGTAATGAATACGGGGGCTAGAGGCCATTTTCATCAAAAATAAAAGGAAAAAACCAGGACCCACCGTCCAGCGCACGCCGGTGAGCGCTGGCGTCCGTTACAGCAGCCGCTTCAAATAGCGTCCGGTGTGGCTGGCCGGGTTGGCGGCAATGTCTTCCGGCGTGCCCACGCCCACCACGGTGCCGCCGCCGGCGCCGCCTTCGGGACCCATGTCAATCAGCCAGTCGGCGGTTTTGATCACATCCAGGTTGTGCTCGATCACCACGATGGTGTTGCCCGCATCGCGCAACTGGTGCAGCACCTTGAGCAGCAGGTCGATGTCGGCAAAGTGCAGGCCGGTGGTGGGTTCGTCCAGGATGTAGAGCGTGCGCCCGGTGTCGCGCTTGGACAGCTCCAGCGCCAGCTTGACGCGCTGCGCCTCGCCGCCCGAGAGCGTGGTGGCGGCTTGCCCGAGACGGATGTAGGACAGGCCCACGTCCAGCAGCGTGTGCAGTTTGCGCGCAATGCCGGGCAGCGCCTGGAAGAACTCGTGCGCCGCCTCGACCGTGAGGTCCAGGATTTGCGCGATGTTCTTGCCTTTGTAGAGCACTTCCAGCGTTTCGCGGTTGTAGCGCTTGCCGGCGCAGACGTCGCACGGCACATAGACGTCGGGCAGGAAGTGCATCTCGACCTTGACCATGCCGTCGCCCTGGCAGGCTTCGCAGCGGCCCCCGGCCACATTGAAGCTGAAGCGCCCCGGCCCGTAGCCGCGTTCGCGCGCCATCGGCATCTCGGCCATCAGTTCGCGGATCGGCGTGAACAGGCCGGTGTAGGTGGCCGGGTTGGAGCGCGGTGTGCGGCCAATCGGCGACTGGTCTACGTTGATGACCTTGTCGAAGTGCTCAATGCCTTCGATCGATTCGTGCTCGGCCGGTTCGTCGTGCGCGCGGTACAGCGTGCGCGCCACGGCGGTGTAGAGCGTGTCGTTGACCAGCGTGGATTTGCCCGAGCCCGATACGCCGGTGACGCAGGTGAACAGGCCGACCGGGAACTCGACGCTGACGCCCTTGAGGTTGTGGCCGGTCGCGCCGATGACCCGCAGGCACTGCATGTCACCCTGGGTCGCCAGGTGCGCGGCCTCGCGCGCGGCGCGACGCAGTGCCGCCGGGCTGGGCACGTGGTGGGCCGAGGTGTATTTGTCCGCCGCAGGCGCCGCGTGGACGGTGGGCAGCCAAGGCGTGCGGTGTTTGGGGACGGCAATCGTCAGCGTCTGCGCCAGGTACTGGCCGGTCAGCGAGCCGGGGCTGGCCTTGACCTGGTCGAACGTGCCCTGTGCCATGACCCGCCCGCCATGCACGCCGGCGCCGGGTCCCATGTCGATGATGTGGTCGGCGGCGCGCATCATGTCTTCGTCGTGCTCGACCACCAGCACGCTGTTGCCGATGTTGCGCAGGTGCTTCAGGGTGTCGATCAGGCGGTCGTTGTCGCGCTGGTGCAGGCCGATGCTGGGCTCGTCCAGCACGTACATGACACCTGTCAGTCCGGAGCCGATCTGGCTGGCCAGCCGGATGCGCTGCGACTCGCCGCCGCTCAATGTTTCGGCGCTGCGGTCCAGACTCAGGTAGTTCAGGCCCACGTCGTTGAGGAACTTCAGGCGCAAGCCGATTTCGCGCACCACTTTGGCGGCGATTTCGCCTTTGGCGCCCTGCATGTGCAGGCTGTTGAAATAAGTGAAGGCGTCTCGCAGCGTGGCGTGGCTGATCTCGAAAATGGCGCGCGCTTGCGCGCCTTCGCCAATCTTGACGTGGCGCGCTTCACGGCGCAGGCGGGAGCCGCCGCACTGCTGGCAGTGCTGGGTGCTGCGGTAGCGCGACAGGTCTTCGCGCACCAGCGCCGAATCGGTCTCCTTGTAGCGCCGCTGCATGTTGGGGATGATGCCCTCGAACGGGTGCTTCTTGCTGACCTTCTTGCCCTGGGACGCACCCGAATCCATCATGTAGCTGAACTTGATCTCTTCCTCGCCCGAGCCATGCAGGATGGCGT
>JAZKHK010000125.1:0-6486 GCA_040385425.1 Pseudomonadota bacterium
CCGTCAAGTACTTCAACAACGAAGAGTTCGAGGCCCACCGCTACGACGAAAACCTGGAGCGCTACCGCAAAGCCGCCCTCAAGAGCCAGAAGACCCTGAGCCTGCTCAACACCGGCCAGCAACTCATCATCGCCACCGGCCTGGTCGCCATGCTGTGGCGCGCCACGCAAGGCGTGGTCGATGGCACCATGACGCTCGGTGATCTGGTCATGGTTAACGCCTTCATGATCCAGCTCTACATTCCGCTGGGCTTTTTGGGCGTGCTGTACCGCGAGATCAAGCAAAGCCTGACCGACCTCGACAAGATGTTCACCCTCATGGAACGCGACCGCGAAATTGCCGATGTACCCGGTGCCCAGCCGCTGCAAGTCAATGGCGCTAACGTCACCTTCAGCCACGTCAACTTTGCCTACGACCCGGCGCGCCCGATCCTGCATGACATCAGCTTCGAGATTCCATCCGGCAAGACCGTGGCCGTGGTCGGTCCGTCGGGCTCCGGCAAGTCCACGCTGGCGCGCTTGCTGTTTCGCTTTTACGACGTGCAAAGCGGCCAGATTCTGATCGCCGGGCAGGACATCAAGCAGGTCACGCAGTCGTCCGTGCGGCAAGCCATCGGCATCGTGCCGCAAGACACTGTGCTGTTCAACGACACGGTCGAATACAACATCGCCTACGGCCAACCCGGCGCCACGCGCGAGCAGGTGATTGAGGCCGCGCGCGCCGCCCACATCCACAACTTCATCAGCGCCACGCCCAAAGGCTACGACACCATGGTCGGCGAGCGTGGCCTCAAGCTTTCCGGTGGCGAAAAACAGCGCGTGGCGATTGCCCGCACCCTGCTGAAAAACCCGCCGATCCTGATCTTTGACGAAGCCACCTCGGCACTCGACTCCGCCAACGAACGCGCTATCCAGGCCGAACTGCAAAGCGTGGCGCAAAACAAGACCACGCTGGTGATTGCGCACCGCCTGTCCACCGTGGTGGATGCCCATGAAATCCTGGTGATGGACGCCGGCCACATACTGGAGCGCGGCACGCATGCGGAGCTGCTGGCGGCGAATGGGCGCTATGCAGAGATGTGGGCGTTGCAGCAGTCGGCGGCGGAGTAGGTCTTTGGGTGCCAGGCCAGCATCCGAATCAAGAATTGTGGGTCCCCATCGGCAAGCAAGGGCACACCTTTTCGCAACTTCGCGACCAAGTCACTGAAAAGCCAAGGGTCAAAACGTCTGCGAAAAACATCAGCTCTATACTGATCCATGCTCACGGAGCCCGTTATGAAAAAACTGTGCACAAGCTTGCTCTCTGTCATTTTTTCGGTATCGGCGTTTGCTGGCACGGCTGAGGTCAGGATCGAAAAGATGAAATTTGTCCCGCATGAAATTCGGATCAAGGTCGGTGATACGGTCGTCTGGAAGAGTTACGAACAACGCGGCTATCACACGGTCTGGTTCAAGAGCGAAGGCCTGGCGGCGTCCGAGCCGATGTTTCCGGAGGAAAGCTGGCAGCGGACATTCGACCAGAAAGGTGAATACCGCTATCGCTGTGGTCCGCATGAGGAAATGACCGGGGTTGTTGTTGTCGAATGATGGGCTGCTTACTCCATGAAATCTAGGAAACTGACGCCACGCACCTCTTGGAGCGCAGCACGCATGAAGAGCTGCTAACGGCCAATGAATACCATGCCGAGCTGTGGGCATTGCAGCAGCTGGCTACAGAGTAGATTTTTAGGTGTTTTTTGGTCGTAGCCCGCGCGGGGTGTGCGTGAGTAGCTATTTAAATGATAGTGAAATGGGTGCGGGAAGTTGCATCCATTTCCAATAGAATCAATGCCTCATTCGCACGTGGACTTTCGCTTCGCGTCGGCGCATGGGACGACCCTGCGTATCCAACACCGCTCAAGGACGACCTTGAGATCGTTTGAGGCAACTCCATGAACTGGTTCATTCTGTTTGTCGCTGGCCTTTTTGAAGTCGGCTGGGCGATTGGGTTGAAATATACCGAGGGCTTTACCCGCCTCTGGCCGTCCGTTGGGACAGTCGCTTCCATGGTGGTCAGCGTCGTGCTTCTCGGAATAGCGATGAAGACGCTGCCGGTCGGCACGGCCTACGCGATTTGGGTTGGCATCGGCGCTGTGGGCACGGCCATCCTCGGCATGGTGCTGCTGGGCGATGCGGCCAGCACGGGCCGCCTCGTCAGTCTTGGGCTGATCGTCGCTGGCGTGATCGGTCTCAAACTCGCCACGCCGGTGTGATCTAGTGCTGTTTTTGGTCGCTAGCCTCCGAGGGATATGCGTGAGCAGCTATATAAAGAATAGCAAACTTGGACTTATTTGAGCAGCTTGCCGTTGGGGTCCAAAACGGTGAGTTCGACAAAGCTGGAGCCCTGGCGCGCGGTGGGAGAGTAATTCACCTTGAAGCCGCCAAAGTCCATGTTGTTCATACTTTCCAGGGCGGTGACGAGTCGCTCGCGGGTGGGTTCCTTGCTGGACATTCGCTTGAGTCCTTCCACCATGGTGCGCGCCATCAAATAACCTTCCATGCCGTAGTAGGAGTAGGTGCCGGGTTTGGCGCTGAACTTTTGGTATTCACGCACCACGGGGATGGAGGCGTTCCAGGGGTAAGGCACCACCTGCGAAATTCCCAGTCCGCGTGTGCCCGAGTTGCCCAGTTCCGCAATGAGCTGCTCGGTGCCCACGGGCGACAGGGCCATCAACATGGGGTGTTGCCCCGCTTGTTTCATGGCCTTGATGAACGCGGCGGTCGGCTTGTACAGGGTGACCATGATCACGGCCTGGGCGTTGGATTTGGCAATGGTCTCGACTGCCTTGGCAACGTCGCTGGAGTTGCGCTCCACCGTTCCGGCGGCAACCGGGGCCAGTTTGTACTGGCTGAGTGCCGCGGTGATGCCATCAAGCCCCGACTTGCCAAAGCCATCGTTTTGATAAAACACCGCGATGCGTGACATGCCCAGTCCTGCCAGATATTTCACGATCACGGCCGTTTCATCGGCATAGCTGGTGCGCACATGAAACATGTAGCGTGAATTGGCATTGGCCGAGAGGGGCTCGCGCAGCGTGCCCGCCCCCGAGATCGTCCCCACCAGCGGCACTTTGGCCGGGCCAAATACTTTGTTCATGGCTTCTGTGGTCGGGCTGGAGCCGTAGAACGACAGCATGGCGAACACATTTTTGTCCTTGATCAGGGTCGTGGTGTTGGCCACTGTGCGCTCGGTTTCATAACCATCGTCCAGAGCGACGAGTTCCAGCTTGCGTCCATGCACGCCGCCACTTTTGTTGATGCTCTCGAAATAGGCATCGATGGTTTGCCGCATGTCCATTCCATAGGCTCCGTTGGGACCTGACAGTGGCGCCGACATGCCCAGCGTGATGGTGGAGTCGGTCACGCCTGGTTCCGCGTGACTGAGGGAGGCCAGCAGTGACAGGGCGGCGGTGACAAAAATTCGTTGGAGCAGTTGCATTTTGAAACTCACGGTTTTGAAAAGCACGGAGGGATTATTTTTTTAATCAATTGTCCCGCGGTGAGCTTGGCGATAACTTACGTGGTACTTGCAAGAGACCCTTGAGCACGGGCAACCGGGACAGGCCGCCATCGACTGCCAGGAAACCTCCAGAAGATCTGCCGATCTATTTTTAGCCAGTTTGATTGCCGCCCCGACCCTCGACATAAGGTAAAAGTGCTTTCGCCGCCTCGATGCGCAGATGAAGTTCAACCGTCTTGTCATTCATCACGCTCAGCAAAAATCCCTTGGGATCAAGACTGTTTTCCTGTGATGCTGCTGTGTTGACTTCCCGGCTGGCTTGGCTGCCATCCGGCACGTCAGCCACGGATGTCGTTGGTGCGGTCTCCGGTCTGACCGCAGGGCTCAGCCGTTCCAGAAGGGCATGAAACACAGCGGACTTGATGCATTCCAGGCGCGCCAATACGTTGGCCTGCGCATCGGGGTTGGGAGGCGTGTCGAGCCAGGGTTCTCCCGAGAAGATGGCAGCCAGGTCCGGCGCCACGAACGCGGACCATTGATCGGTGGCTGGCTGCAGGGCAGGGACCAGCGTGGCGTGGCGGATTTGGCCGGGGCTGGCAGCGTCAATCGAAGGCAACATGGCAATGCGTCCGGTTGCCACCCCGCTCAAATAGCGCACACGCAAAGACTCAAGAAACGCCCCCGCTTGCGCGACGGAAACGGGCTCTGCGAGTGAAAACCACAGTTGGTAGCCGTCAATGCCGGAGACGGCGATGGCCGGTGCGGGCAATTCGAAATCAGTCTGTACCCCGCGCCAAACGGTTGACATCAGAGTCCAGTCGGCGGGCCGGGCCAGCTCCAGCACCATGGCGCGTACGGTTCCGTCGGGCGCCATCAGGCCGGGCTCGGCACCGTGAGGGTTTGGGATGTTTCGCTCGTGAGAGAGATAGAGGCGGTCCAACTCCGCTGGCAGTGTGCTCATGGCGAACTCTCGGTTGTGTGAGAAGAGGGTGTTTGTACCCGACCCTGCGCCAGCATCTTCCAGGTCAGCCCCAGCGGCATGTCGGTCTTGAATGAAACCAGTTGTCTGGACAGCCGGGCGATCTCAATGCCCTTGCGCAGGTTCACGCCAACTTGTCCCGCGACCTTGTCGGCGTTGGAGATCAGCCGGTCCAGATTGCCGTTGATGCGAAGCAGCGTGGCGGCGGTTTTTTTACCTACTTTATCCACTCCGGGGACGCCGTCCACCGCATCCCCCATGAGGGCCAGCAAGTCGCCCATTTGCGAGGGCGTGACGCCAAATTTTTCCTGCACATAAGCGGCGTCGCGCCAAACGTCTTTGAAGTGGTCGTAAATGCAGACCTGGTCATTGAGCAATTGCAAAAAGTCCTTGTCGGTGGACAAGATGATGGCGCGCTCCGACCGGGCTTTGCACCATTTTTCGACCAGCGCGGCAATGGCATCGTCCGCTTCAATGCCCTCAATGGCAATCCAGTGCAAGCCCATGTCATGCAGTTCCTGCTTGAGCGTCAGCAAGCCCTCGCGCAAGGGTTGCGGCATGGGTTTGCGGTGGGCTTGGTAGCCCGCATAGAGATCATGTTTCCAGGTGCGACCGCCATGGTCAAAAACTGCCACCGCGTGCGTCGGTCTGTGGGTTGTGAGTGCGCGCTTGAACGAGCGCAGGCTTGATTTGATGGTGTCGGCCACCTTCTCCTCGCTGTCTGGCTCGGGAATGGCCTCGTGAATACGCCGGATGATGTTCAGCGCATCAATAATTAAGAGAGACATTGTGTGATCGTGTCGGTTTGAAACTTCCCATGGAGACGAGGATTATCCCGTCGCGCACCCTGCGCGCATGAAATTCTGGTGGGGATGGAAGGCCGGTTACATTCTGGAGCGGAGCACGCAGGCGGAGTAGCAGACTGCACATGGGCGCCATGCGCAGATGGGGCGCTGCAACAGGATTTTCCAGTATTTTTATAGTGTTTTAGGCCTCTAGCCCCCGTAGACTGTGCGTGAGAAGCTATCTAAATGATAGTAATAACAGACCAATCCAAACCAGGGAATATTGAAAACATGAAAAATCTCGCTAGCTCTTTGCTGTTCGCCGCCGTCACCTTCGGGCTGGCCCCCGTGACCGCCTCAGCGGAGTCGCTTCGCTGCAAGAACGACACCGTCAACGTGGGTGATCCGCGCTCTTCTGTGGTCCAGCGGTGCGGAGAGCCGGTGGCCAAGGATTCCTTTTGCAAGCCCGCCGAATCCCAAGCGGTTCAACGCAATGCCGCTGGCGCCACGGTCGTCGTGTTGCCTTGCGAGAAGGTGGACGAGTGGACCTACAACCCCGGTTACGGTCAATTCATGACCACGCTCCAATTGGAAGGCGGCAAGGTGACGGGCATCAAATACGGCGACCGGGTGAAGTGATCTCCAAGCGAGTAGCCAGTATGAAACGGATTTTTGTTTGGCCGCGATAGCGGGTATTGCCGAATTCAGATACCCGCCAATGCGAGCGGCGCAATGCACGCCACTTCAGCGCCGAGCAGTGGCGCCATGTGAATACCTACCTGCGCCTGCACCTCTCACCCCAGCAGTGCAGCGGGCGACTCAAGCTGGAAAAGGCCATCTCCATCAGCACGGAGAGCATTTACCAGCACGCCTACCAAGACAAGGCGACAGGCGGGGACTTGGTGCGCTACCTGCGCTGCCAAAAGGTCCGGCGCAAGCGCTATGGCAGTGGCCAGGAGCGCCGGGGCACATTGAAGAATCGCCTCTGTATTGAGCAGCGTCCCGCCGTGGTGGACAAGCGTAGCCGCCTAGGTGACTGGGAAGGCGACACCGTCATTGGCCAAGGACACCAGGGTGTGCTGGTCACGCTGGTGGAGCGCAAATCCCGCTACACCCTGGCCAGCCAGTTGGACTCGCGCCATAGCACGAAGGTCACACCGGTCATCATCGCCCAGTGCTTGCAGGCCAAGGTGTACTTTGCGCATCCGTACTGCTCGTGGGAGC
>JAZKHK010000126.1:0-11743 GCA_040385425.1 Pseudomonadota bacterium
AAAACAAGACCCTGGAATTCAAGGTCATCAAGCTCGACCGCAAGCGCAACAACGTCGTGTTGTCACGCCGTGCCGTGGTTGAAGCCAGCATGGGCGAAGAGCGCGCCAAGCTGATGAACACCCTCAAAGAAGGTTCCGTGGTTCAAGGTGTTGTCAAGAACATCACCGAATACGGCGCATTCGTGGATCTGGGTGGCATCGACGGCCTCTTGCACATCACCGACATGGCATGGCGCCGTGTCCGTCACCCATCCGAAGTGGTGACAGCGGGTCAAGAAATCACCGCCAAGATCCTGAAATTCGACACCGAGAAAAACCGCGTGTCCCTGGGTCTGAAACAAATGGGCGACGATCCTTGGATGGGCGTCAACCGCCGCTACCCTCAAGGTACGCGCATGTTCGGCAAGATCACCAACATCGCCGACTACGGCGCATTTGTGGAACTGGAACCCGGAATCGAAGGCCTGGTCCACGTGTCCGAAATGGACTGGACCAACAAGAATGTTGCTCCTTCGAAGATCGTTGCCCTGGGTGACGAAGTCGAAGTCATGGTTCTGGAAATCGACGAAGACAAACGCCGCATTTCCCTGGGCATGAAGCAATGCAAGGCCAACCCTTGGCAAGAATTTGCTCAAAACACCAAACGCGGCGACCGCGTGAAGGGCCCGATCAAGTCGATCACCGACTTCGGCGTGTTTGTGGGTCTGGCTGCCGGCATCGACGGTCTGGTTCACCTCTCCGACCTGTCCTGGAACGAGCCCGGCGAAACCGCTGTGCGCGAATACAAAAAGGGCCAGGAAGTCGAAGCCCTCGTGTTGGCTGTGGACGTGGATCGCGAACGCATCTCCCTGGGTATCAAGCAGTTGGATTCCGATCCATTCACCACCTTCGCTACGATCAATGACAAGGGCCAGGTTGTAACCGGCAAGGTCAAGACTGTGGACGCCAAGGGCGCTGAAATCGATCTGGGCGATGACATCATCGGCTACCTGCGCGCCAGCGAAATCTCCCGCGACCGCGTGGAAGATGCCCGCAACGTGCTCAAGGAAGGCGACGAAGTCACTGCTGTGGTCGTCAATGTGGATCGCAAGACACGCAACATCCAGTTGTCCATCAAGGCCAAGGATGCAGCGGATCAAAACGAAGCCATGTCCACGCTGAGCCAGCAATCGGCCCGCGAAAACGCTGGCACCACCAGCCTGGGCGCTTTGTTGCGCGCCAAGCTCGATAACAACAATTAATTGTTGAATCACCCCTAAAAAACGGCCGGTAGCATTTTGCACCGGTCGTTTTTTTGTCTGGAACTATTTCATGACTCGCTCCGACCTTGTCGAAGAACTGGCTGCCCGCTTTAGCCAACTGACCCAACGCGATGCGGAATTTGCCGTCAAGGCCATTCTTGACGCCATGAACGACGCACTGGTACGCGGGCACCGAATTGAGATTCGGGGCTTCGGCAGTTTCTCCATCAACCACCGATCGCCCCGCATTGGACGCAATCCGCGCAGCGGCGAAAGTGTGGCTATTCCCGAGAAACGGGTACCCCACTTCAAACCCGGCAAAGCCTTGCGTGAAGCCGTGGACTTGCGCACCGCTGAATTGGTCGTTGAAACCACTATTTGAGATATGCGCCGTTGGTGCGAAGTAGAATTGATCCGTCACTGGGGAGATTGATGGAACACTTCATGTGGCTGCTTAAGTGGGTACTTAAGGCAGCCATTTTTTTTACCCTGTTTGCCTTTGCGCTAAACAATCAGCAAGACACCACTGTGCATTTCTTCTTTGGGACGCAGTGGCGTTCGCCGTTGGTCCTGGTCGTGCTGACCGCCTTTGCGGCCGGCGTGGCGGTGGGCGTATTGGGCATGGTGCCGCGCTGGTGGAAACATCGACGTGCCGCCAGCCGCGCCCAATTGACAGCATCGGCTGCGCTTGACGCCAGCAAATCCCCAGCCCCACCCGCTATACCGCCGCATGGACTTTGACTTGAGCTGGATTCTGCTGGGACTGCCCCTGGCATTCGTATTGGGATGGGTCGCCTCGCGTCTGGATATTCGCCAGTTGCGCATGGAGAACCGCCGTGCTCCAAAAGCCTATTTCAAAGGCCTGAACTTTTTACTCAATGAACAACAGGATCAGGCGATTGACGCCTTTATTGAAGCCGTACAAAACGACCCGGATACGTCGGAGCTGCACTTCGCACTGGGCAACCTGTTTCGTCGTCGTGGCGAGTACGAACGGGCTGTCCGGGTCCATGAGCATCTGCTGTCGCGTGGCGATTTGAGCCTGGGAGACCGTCAGCGCGCGCAGCATGCGCTGGCGCTGGACTATCTTAAAGCGGGCCTGCTTGACCGTGCCGAAGCGGCTTTGCTGAAATTGGAAGATACGCCTTTTGAGGCGCAAGCACGCTTGGCTTTGCTGGCCAACTATGAGCGCAGCCGTGACTGGCTGCAGGCCGCGCAAATTGCACAAAAACTGGAACAATCTGACCAGGGTAGTTTTCATGGCCGTTTGGCGCATTACCTGTGCGAACAAGCCGCTACCTGCCTGGCTAAAAATGAAATCGACCAAGCCAAATCGCTGCTGCAAGAAGCCATCATCACAGCCCCCAGCGCGCCACGGCCCCGCATCAGTCTGGCCAAGTTGTTAACCCTTCAAGGCAAAGCCGGAGAAGGCTACACCGTGCTGGCAGCAGCGCTTGAAACCTCGCCCTCTGCTATTCCCCTGATAGCAGGACCGCTGGCTGAATTCGCAGCAGCCTCTGGGCACTCGCTTGAAGCCCTGCAACTGCTCAAAGCCAATTACGAACAAACACCCTCGCTGGATGTACTGGATGCCATTGTGCTGCTCGAAGCCACAATCACAGGCCCTTCACCCACCGCGCGCGACTGGTATGTTCGTCACCTGGAGCATGAGCCTTCCCTGGTCGCCGCCGCCAAATGGATTGCCGGTGAAAAACTGGAGCATGAGCAATTTCATCCACAAGTTCAACGCGCGTTGGACCATGCGGTCAAACCTCTGACACGCTATCGCTGTGCCGCTTGCGGCTTTGAGGCCAAACAACATTTCTGGCATTGCCCCGGCTGCCAGACATGGGACAGTTACCCGGCCCAACGGGTAGAAGAGCTATGACAGATCCCATTAAATTCATGACAATTTCCAGAGAAAAACTATCAAAAGCCAGTGTGCTGGTGGTCGGCGACGTGATGCTGGATCGCTACTGGTATGGTGCCGTGGACCGCATCTCGCCTGAAGCGCCTGTGCCCATCGTGCGTATCACGCGCGAAGAGGAACGCAACGGCGGCGCTGCCAATGTCGCCTACAACGTGGTGACGCTGGGGGCCCAATCTTCACTCCTCACCGTAGTAGGTGAAGATGAAGCCAGCCATAAACTGGAAGCGCTGGTCGCAGGCACCGGCATCCGGACCTACTTTGGTCGGGACGCTGACTTAAAAACAACCGTCAAACTCCGGGTCATTGGGCGCCAGCAACAATTGCTGCGCCTCGATTTTGAAAACACACCCAAGACTGAAGTGCTGGCCTCTCAAACCGCCACCTTCGCCCAATTGCTGCCCCAACACGATGCGGTGCTGTTTTCAGACTACGGCAAAGGGGGGTTGGCTCACGTGAGCGACATGATCCAGCGCGCCCGTGCAGCCGGCAAGCCGATCCTGATCGACCCCAAAGGCACCGACTATTCACGCTACAAAAATGCCAGCATCATTACGCCCAACCGCGCCGAGTTGCAGCAAGTCATTGGCTTCTGGGGAGATGAGTCTGACCTCCAAACAAAAGCACAAAACCTGCGTCAACAACTCGGACTGGATGCCGTGCTGTTGACCCGCAGCGAAGAAGGCATGACACTGTTCGACGCTCAGGGCCAATTGAGTGTGAGCGCCCAGGCGCGTGAAGTGTTTGATGTAACCGGCGCGGGCGACACCGTCATTGCCACCATGGCCGCACTGGTGGGGGCTGGCATGAGCATGCGCGACGCCCTCCCCCTGGCTAACCGGGCCGGTGGTCTGGTTGTAGGCAAATTTGGCACCGCCACCGTTTCTTATGAGGAGTTGTTTGCATGACCCGAATCGTTGTCACTGGTGCAGCCGGGTTTATCGGCAGCAACCTCATCAAAGGCCTGAATGCGCGGGGCTTCGACGACATCATCGCCGTGGACGACCTGACACAAGGCGACAAGTTCCGCAACCTCACCGACCTGAAAATTGCCGACTACGTGGACGCCTCCGCGTTTTACGAACTGTTTGCCCACGGGTCCTTCGGCCAGGTCGAAGCCGTGTTCCATGAAGGTGCCTGCAGCGACACCATGGAAAGCAATGGCAAGTACATGATGGACAACAACTACGCGACGTCGGTCAGCCTGTTCCAGGCTTGCCAAAAACGCGGAGCCCGGCTGTTGTACGCCTCCAGTGCCGCGACCTATGGCGGCTCTGACACGTTCAAGGAGGTTCCCGCCTTCGAGCGGCCCTTGAACGTGTACGGCTACTCCAAGCTGCTCTTTGACCAACGCATGCGGCGCGAATGTGGCGCCGACTTTCAACGCTCGGTCATCGGAAAAACGGGGCAAGTGGTGGGGTTTCGCTACTTCAATGTGTACGGACCGCATGAGCAGCACAAAGGCCGCATGGCCAGTGTCGCCTTTCACCAGTTCAAGCAGTTTCAGCTTGAGGGAAAAGTCAAACTGTTTGGTGACTACGGCGGTTATGGTCCGGGCGCACAAATGCGTGACTTTGTTTTCATTGATGACGTGGTGGCCGTCAACCTCTGGTTCTTTGACCACCCCGACCAGTCCGGCATTTTCAACCTAGGAACGGGTCGGGCTCAGCCTTTCAACGACGTCGCTAGTTCGGTGGTCAATGCCATGCGAAATATCCAGGGCGAGGCCGCGTTGCCACTGGAGGCGATTGCGTCAGCCGGCCTGATTGAGTACATTCCCTTCCCGGATGCGCTGCGCGGCAAGTACCAGAGTTACACCCAAGCGGACTTGACCGCCTTGCGCACTGCAGGCTGCAACCACCAATTTGCCGATGTACAAACCGGCGTAGCGAAATACGTGCAGTGGATGGCCCACCAGGCCTAAGCACAATTTTTTTCTCAGGGTATTCCCTTGACTCCGCCTGGCGCGAGTCAACGCGTGGCGCTTGGGTCTCGTTGTATTGAAGGCTGCATCAAAGAGATACGGCCTTTTTTACACAACCTTCTGGAGTAACCCATGTTGAAAAAAATTCTGGCCCTTGTGGCCATGCTGTATGCAGCCGCCTGCTTTGCCGCCGTTGACGTCAACAAGGCCAACGCCGCCGACCTGGATAGCATTAAAGGCATTGGACCGGCCATGTCCGGCAAAATTCTTGATGAACGCAAGAAAAGCAATTTCAAAGACTGGAATGACTTCATCGACCGCGTCAAAGGTGTCGGCGAAAAAAATGCTGCCAAGTTTTCTGCTGAAGGCCTGACCGTCAACGACGCCACCTACAAGGGCGTCACCGCAGCGCCATCAGCCAAGAAAGAAATGAAACCTGCCGTGACCAAGACCGAAGCAGCAAAACCGCCTGCGGTCAAGGCTGAGGCAAGCAAACCAGCCGCCAGCGCGGCCAAGAAGTAATCTACTGCAAACTCATCAGCCCGGTTGACTTGCATTCGTACATTCCCATATCGGCGATGTGCAGCAAGTCATTCATGTTGTCACCATCATTCGGGTACAAAGCCAAGCCCACGCTGGCACCGACGTTCACGGCTTCACCACTGTCCAATGTGATCCTGTCGGATAACACTGCAATCAGTTTATGACCGATTTGAACGAGTTCTTGCAAGTTATCCATGGCTTCAATCAGGAGCACGAACTCGTCCCCGCCGATCCGGGCGACTGTATCGGAAGCCCTGACTGAGCCCATAAGACGCGCGGCCGTGATGATCAAAACAGCATCCCCAGCGGCATGACCGTAGTTATCGTTGATCGTTTTGAAATCATTCAAATCAATCATCAAAAGCGCAAAATGCCCGCCATTGTGCTTGGCCCGTTCCGCGGCCAGATGGAAACGATTCATCAACAACGTCCGATTGGCCAAACCCGTCAGGCCATCGTGACAAGCCTGAATTCTCAGCGACTGTCCTTCTGCACGAAGATTTTCAATCTCGTTTTGCAACGCAATGACCTGCTTGACCGCAAACGTCGAGTTGGAGTGGTCATGTTTTTGTTTTTCCGCATGCATCTGCCATTTCATCTTGCGTAACTGGGCCAACGCCTGGTCACGCTGTGAACACACATGCTGGAAACGATGATTGAACATGAGGAAAAGCCCGACCAGTACCAGCGCGCAGGCCGTCAGCAGTGCAGCCGAGAGCAGCTCGCCCGGCACCTGACTGATCTTCGTCAAGGCCACCAGTACCAGCACCAAAGCGCCACTAAACCCCAGCGCGAAACGCTGAAGTCGTTGGTGAATAGTGCGTGGGCGATCCCCAGTGGAGAGCATATTTTTCTCGCGTTGAAAATCCAGAATCCCTATGCGCCGGATCTAATCAGGACGCAAACGTGGTGTTGAAGATTTTCGCGATCACTGCATTGACTGTCTATCACCCAAATGGGTGATAGACCTTGCCCCTTTATGATCGATACCCATGATTTCTGTCCTTGCCATTTGTATCGGCGCCAGCATTGGCGCACTGGCCCGTTGGGGTTTAGGCCTGTGGCTGAACCCCGGCGCGGTCATTCCTTTAGGCACCCTGGCCGCCAACCTGATCGGCGGCTACTTGGTGGGCGTGTGCGTGGCCGTGTTCCAGGCCCTGCCCAATCTGGACCCGGTGTGGCGCCTGACCCTGGTCACGGGTTTTTTGGGCGCCCTCACCACGTTTTCAAGCTTTTCGGCTGAAGTGGTCGGCATGCTGGGGCAGCAGCGTTATGCCATGGCCTTGGGCACAGCCGCCGTGCATCTATTCGGCTCGCTACTGCTGACCATCGCAGGGATTCAAACCGCTACTTTTTTTATAGCTAGTCGCGCATAGCGGACGGGGGCTAGAGGCCAATTAGCCCTACAAATACGGTAAAAATCTGGCTCAAAGCTCATTGGCACGCGTTTGGCGCTATATCAGGCCGACACGCCCAGCACCACATGGCTGGCTTTGATCAAGGCCGTGGCCTGCGCCCCAACCTTGAGTCCGAGTTCAAGAACGGCCTGGTTAGTAATCACGGCATAAACCACGGTGCCGCCGGGCAATTCGATGGAGACCTCGGCATTGATGGCGCCTTTGCTCACGCTCGTGACCGTCCCAGAGAATTGGTTGCGGGCAGAAAATTGCACATTGGAATCGCCGGTCAGCACCATGACCCAGGGCGCCTTGACATAGGCGACCGCGTCCTTGCCGACGGCCAGCCCCAGGGACTTGACGCTGCCCTCCGTCACGATGGCCACGATGGTGTCGCCACCCGCCGTGGTGAGTGCCACTTCCGCATTCACGACGCCTTCGACGAGGCCGGTGATCTGGCCTTTGAACACATTGCGTGCGCTGACATTCATGGTGATTCCCTTAAAAAGTCATGTTGGCCCGATTCTCGCTATAGCCATTTAGACATAACAACATTCCTCGGTTGAAATAATTTTAGGCCAGCTCGTTGTAGCATTACAACCATAGCTTCAATAGCATTCCGACTTGAATCGGACTTTTGTAACATTCGTTATATACATAACAAGATTGCGATAACCATGGAACAAAACCTACATCGCCTGCGCGGCAAACTCCAGGTCGATACCGAATTCGGCACTTTCCTGGGCGACACCCGTATCCGGCTCCTGGAAGCCATCGACAGCCACGGCTCCATTTCACAGGCTGCGAAAGCCGTCCCGCTCTCCTACAAGGCGGCCTGGGACGCCATCGACGTCATGAACAACCTGGCTGAACATGCCCTGGTCATCCGCTCAACCGGCGGGCGCAACGGCGGCGGCACCTTGTTGACCGATTACGGGCGCAAAGTGGTGGCGCTGTACCGGGCGCTGGAAGCCGAATACCAGGCCGCGCTGGACCGCATGACGGCCAGCATGAACAGCGACCAATCGGGAGATTTCCAGCAATTCCGCCAGCTCCTGAAGCGCATGTCGATGAAGACCAGCGCCCGCAACCAGTTTTCCGGCACCGTCATTGGCCTGCGCGAAGGCGATGTGGACTTTGAGGTGCGACTGCGCCTGGACGCCCAGAACGAACTGGTCGCCATCATCACGCAGGAATCGGCGGAAAATCTGGGCCTGCAAATGGGCATGGAGGTCAGTGCCCTGGTGAAATCGTCGTCCGTTTTGCTGCTCACCGACCCGAATGTGAGAACGTCCGCCCGCAACCATTTGTGGGGCGAAGTCACACGCATCTTCAACGGCCCCGTCAACTCTGAAATCACCCTGGTCATGCCGGGCGGCAAGACCGTCTGCGCCGTGGTCACCCACGACAGCGTCGAGAAGCTCGGGCTCGCCGTCGGCGGCCAGGCCTGCGCCGTGTTCAAGGCTTCCGCCGTCATTCTTTGTCTTTACGCCTGATTCCCACCTCACTCCAGGAGAAACCTCATGAATCGATTCACCACCCTGCTTGGAACCCTGCTGCTCGCTTTGACGGCCCATGCCGACGACGTGCAGGTCGCCGTGGCTGCCAACTTCACGGCGCCGATGAAGCAGATCGCCGCCGAATTCGAGAAAGACAGCGGCCATAAAGCCGTGCTCGCCTTCGGCGCCACCGGCAAGTTCTACGCCCAGATCAGCAACGGCGCACCGTTTGAGGTCTTGCTCGCGGCCGATGAAGAAACCCCGATGAAACTGGAGAAAGAATTATTGGCCGCGCCCGGCACCCGCTTCACTTATGCCATTGGCAAGCTGGTGCTGTGGTCCGCGAAAGAAGGCTACGTCGATGGCCAGGGCGACATCCTGAAAAAAGGCGACTTCAAACATCTGGCGCTGGCCAATCCGAAGACCGCGCCTTACGGGGCCGCAGCCCTGGAAGCCATGAAGAAACTCGGCGTTCTCGACAACATCCAGCCCAAAATCGTCCAGGGCGAAAACATTGCCCAGACGCACCAATTCATCGCCACCGGCAACGCCGAACTCGGCTTCGTCGCCCTCTCGCAAGTGTTCAAGGACGGCAAAGTCAGCTCCGGTTCCGCCTGGATGGTGCCGGCCAAGTTCTACGCGCCGATCCGCCAGGATGCGGTGGTGCTCGCCAAAGGCCGCCACAATCCAGCCGCCACCGCGCTGGTGAACTACCTCAAGACCGACAAGGCCCGCGCCATCATCAAGTCCTATGGCTACGAACTCTGAACTCAAGACCTGACTGACATGGACCCTACCGACCTGGGCGCCATCTGGCTGACCCTCAAACTCGCCAGCGTGGTGACGGTGCTGCTGCTGCTGATCGGCACGCCCATCGCCTGGTGGCTGGCGCGCACGCGCTCACGCCTGAAGGGCGTCATCGGCGCCATCGTTGCGCTGCCGCTGGTGCTGCCGCCGACCGTGCTCGGCTTTTACCTGCTGGTGGCCCTGGGTCCGAATGGACCCGGCGGTCGGCTGACCGAAGCGCTCGGGCTTAGGCTGCTGCCCTTCACCTTTCCCGGCCTGGTGATTGCCTCGGTGTTTTATTCCCTGCCCTTCATGGTGCAGCCGGTGCAAAACGCTTTTGAAGCCATCGGCGAGCGCCCGCTCGAAGTGGCCGCCACCCTGCGTGCCAGCCCCTGGGATACCTTCTGGTCGGTGGCGGTGCCGCTGGCCCGGCCGGGTTTTATATCCGGCGCCATCCTGGGCTTTGCCCACACGGTCGGCGAATTCGGCGTGGTGCTGATGATCGGCGGCAACATCCCGGACAAAACCCGGGTCGTCTCGGTGCTGATCTACGACCATGTTGAAGCGCTTGAATACACGCAAGCCCACTGGCTGGCCGGTGGCATGGTGGTTTTCAGTTTCACAGTGCTATTGACGCTGTACACACTCAACCCACGCGCCGGGAGAGTCGCTCAATGAGTCCCGACATCCACGCCCGTTTTCGCCTGAATCGGCGCGACTTCAGCCTTGATATCGATCTGGTGCTGCCCGGTCGCGGCGTCACCGCCTTGTTCGGCCACTCCGGCTCTGGCAAGACCACCTGCCTGCGTGCCATGGCCGGGTTGGAGCGGCCTCCAGGCGGCCGGTTTGCGATTGGCGACGAGGTCTGGCAAGACGACTCCCTTGGCATTTTTGTACCGACGCATCGCCGGGCGCTGGGCTACGTGTTCCAGGAAGCCAGCCTCTTTGAACATCTGTCCGTGCGGCGCAACATGGAATTCGGCCAGCAGCGCACAGCCAGCGCCGACCAGCACTTCAAACTTGATAGCGTCGCGGACATGCTGGGCATCGCCGGTCTGCTGGCACGCATGCCGGCCAGCCTGTCCGGCGGCGAGCGCCAGCGCGTCGCCATCGCCCGCGCCCTGCTGGCGGCACCGCGCCTCTTGCTGCTGGACGAGCCGCTGGCGGCGCTCGACCTCAAACGCAAGCAAGAAATCCTGCCATACCTGGAGCGCCTGCGCGACGAGTTGTCGATTCCGATCATCTATGTCAGTCACGCCCCGGACGAAGTCGCGCGCCTGGCGGACCATCTGGTGCTGCTCGACGGCGGCCGCGTGGTCGCCAGCGGGGCTTTAAGCGAGACCCTGGCCCGCGCCGACCTGCCGCCGGCGTTTGCCGACGATGCCGGTGTGGTACTCGACACCACGCTGCGCGGCCCCGAAGCCGACAATCTTTCGCAGCTTGATTTCAGCGACGGCAGCATCCATGTGGGTCGCCGCCCGGAAGCCACCGGCAGCCGCTTGCGCTGTCGCATTCATGCCCGCGACGTCAGCCTGGCCCTGGAGCGGCCCCGGGCGTCGAGCATCCTCAACATCCTGCAGGCCACCGTCACCACCGTGGTGGCCACCGACACGCCCGGCCATGTGCTGGTGCAGATGCGCGTCGGCAGCACACCCTTGCTCGCCCGCATCACCGAGCGCTCGCAGCGCGAACTGGGCATTGCGCCCGGTTTGCCGGTCTGGGCGCAAATCAAAGCCGTCGCCCTGCTCGCCTGAAAGGAAACACCATGCATCTCCAGTGCCCCAGTTCCCCATCGCGCCACCACGACAGCGGCAATCCCGATTGGCAACAGGGTCTGCCCGAACAGTGGCGCCCACAGGCCATCGCACCGCTCAGTTTCACCCGCCACCGCGATTACGAAATAGCGGCATCGCGCACCCTGGGCTACGACCAGGAAGGGCTGGCGTGCTTCTACCAGCACAGCTTCGTGCTGGGCGAACCGCGCTCGGACGACGACGAAGAGTTCTACGAAGCCATTGTTCATGGCGAAGAGGTGCGCGCCTGGCGTCTGCAAGACGAGCGCTGGCTGGTCTGGCGCGTCGTGCAAAAAGAAGGTCATTGCCGGGGCACCCCGGGCGACTACAGTTTTGCCGGGAACATGCCGCGCTGAGCCCTTGCTCAGTGCAACATGATCCCGCCGCTGGTGGCGCTCTTGCCGGCACGCGCCGGTGGCGTGCACAGGCCGCACTCGAAGTGGCGTGAATTCTCGTAGGCTTCGCTCACGAAATGCCCGCCGCATTTGCAGCATTTGGTCCGCCCCAGCATGTTGTTGTCCACAAACTTCACCAGGCGCCAGGCCCGCGTGATCGACAGCAGGGGTTCGACCCCGCAGGCGGCGATCTGCTCGGTGTAGAGGCGGTAGGCTTTCATCACGGCGTCGATGTCTT
>JAZKHK010000127.1:0-2131 GCA_040385425.1 Pseudomonadota bacterium
CGAGGGCCAGAATTTGCGGAGTCATCTATGTCACCTGTCATGCAATAGTAGTTGAAATTTGAGTTGAGTGGATAAACCGACGTGCCTGCGTCGGAACGATCAATGGAAACGGCCCGGTTTGGAGCCGAAATGCCACAGAGAGATTGGTTCCACCGGCAGAACTCGAATCTGCACCCTCATGGTTCGTAGCCATGCGCTCGTCCAATTGAGCTTCGGTGGAATGGAGTGGAGTGCCGGATTCGAACCGGCGCACAACGGCTTTGCAGGCCGCGCCCTTGGACCGCTCGGGCAACCCCACGGTGATACTGTCGGCGCCGTCCAGGGCGCCCTCATACTGGGGTGACGTAGCGGATTCGAACCGCCAACCTCCGGACTCACAATCCGGAGCTCTTCCAATTGAGCTAACGCCACCATCGAACTGGCAGTGGATGCAGGATTCGAACCTGCGACCCCTTGAGTCAAAGTCAAGTGCTCTACCAGCTGAGCTAATCCACATCTGAAACTGGTGCAGGGAGCCAGAGTCGAACTGACGTTTCCGGTTCTTCACACCGGCACTCTGCCATCTGAGTTATCCCTGCAAATTCTGGTGGGTGGCCAGGGAATCGAACCCCGTGGTCCAGAGGACGGTGCGGTTACAGCGCACGGCAGTCACCAATGCTGCTCGCCACCCGATGATGGTGTCTCCAACGGGAATCGAACCCGTGTTTGCTCGGTGAGCTGAGCCGTCCTTGCCGCTAGACGATGGAGTCGTTGCCATTCCACAAGCACTCTCGGGTGCAGATGCCCCTGGCGAGGCCATGCGCTTTTCTTGAAAGCGCTTGTGGAATGGCGCGCAGCCAGAGCATCGAACTGCCGTCTGCGCGCTGCCCCACCCGCACGGGTATCACACGTGAGGGTGCGATACCGATACAGGCGGAGCCTTTAAAACCTGTCCGAATTGTCAAAGAACGTGCGTCGGGTCCGGGTTGTCCGGGCGACGGCCTCAAACTGAAAGGGCTTGCCTGCGTGTGTTGCTGGTACTGCTGCATCCAGAAAACCGGATGGCCTCGAACTGAAAGGGCTTCACTGCGGGTACTGCTGCTGGTCAATCGGCGTCCAAAAACAAAAAAGCCCGGAGTCCTTGCGGGACATCCGAGCCTTAGGGCTAGACCTTGCGGTCAGTCGTTAAGGTGCGCGCCGTAGCGTGCCGGGGTTTCCCCCTCGGATGTGGTGTGCGTTATCCCAGCGATAGCCACAAAAATTGGCTTGCTCGGGATGGTGGCGATGGAGGCCGCGTGCCAGCTGCTCGATCGCAGCGACGGTGTGCTTAAGCGTAGCCAACAGCTGACTCGCCAGCAGCGACAGGCCGAGCGCATCGCGCCCCGTCGTCATCTGTTGTTGAGTAGTTGTGTTCACGTTAAGTCCTTGTATCTGGTGTTGTTTGGGTGCTCAGTGATGAGCGAGTAGATGCATTCTCACATGCCAAAAATGAAAAAGCAAGCAAAAATCAAAAATAATTTGCATCACATGCAAATAAAGTACCCGTAGGAGCGTTTTTTGCGACCGGTGCAAACATTTTCCGCCGCAAGCAGGTATCATGGCGCCTGTCGTAGTGAGGTACGGCGAACCCATGCAAAAATCCAAGACACCTGCCCCCCAGCCCCCGTTGGCACCCGAGAGAAAAGCCATCCTGCGCGTTCACGTGCTGATGGCCGAACACGACATCCGCTTTGTTACCGAGCTGTGGAAGCGGCTCACCGCGATGGGCGTGGAAATATCCCATTCGCAGCTGACCCGGGTCGTCAACAACAGCACCAAATCCTTGAGCATCGATTTGCTCGAGGGCCTGGCGACGCTGTTCGACTGCCCCGTGTCGAGCCTGTTCAAAGACGCCTGATTCAAATTCCGCGGTACAGGTCTTCGCGCAGCTTGTCCCATTCGGTCGGTGTCATCTTGTCGCCCTGGATGCCCATCGCCTTCATTTTGTCGTGCAGACGGGCGCGCTCCATCTCCATCACCTGCTGGACGCTGATCATGCCGTCCTTGTCGGTGGCCATTTTCTTGCCATCCGTGTCGGCCGCCATCGCGCCGCCCATCACGCACAGCGTAGCGCCCAGTAGTGCGGCCGAAGCCCGTTTCTTCATCATCATCG
>JAZKHK010000128.1:0-9215 GCA_040385425.1 Pseudomonadota bacterium
CAGCGAGCCGTTGCGCAAAATGATCCATCTGGCCGTCGAAGATTTCCAGAATGGCAGTCACCTGCTGTTGTTTCCAGAAGGAACCCGCACAACGAAAGTTCCTGTGAATCCGCTCAGCGGCAGCATTGGGATCATCGCCCACAAGGCCCATGTTCCCGTTCAAACCGTTTTGATAGAAACAGATACGCATTATTTGAGCAAAGGGTGGCCTTTGTTTCGCAAACCCGCCATGCCCATCACCTATCGGGTCCGCTTGGGACGCCGTTTTGATCCGCCCTTTAACACGCAGCAGTTCATGACTGAATTGCAGGACTACTTTTCAAACGAATTGGTGCAAGGCTCCGCCTTTCACCCCCCCGGCGGACTTTCCAAAAAAGAAGGCGTCGCGTCGGTCTAACCTCACTATTGAATTTTTATGACTGCATCAAGAACTCATGTCGTCATCATTCCCAGCTACAACCCTGGCGCTAAAGTCTTTGAAACCGTGCACGATGCCCGGCAGTACTGGAATCCGGTCTGGGTGGTGATCGACGGGAGTACCGACGGTACCGCCTCAGGCCTGCATGCGCTTGCGGCTGAAGATGCCGGTTTACGCATCATTCAGTTGACGCGCAATCAGGGCAAAGGGGCGGCGGTGTTGCACGGCCTTCAGCTTGCCGCAGAGGCAGGTTATACCCACGCCCTGACGATGGACTCTGACGGGCAGCACCCTGCTGATCGCATTCCTGCATTCATGGCGGCATCAGCGCTTCAGCCAGACGCCATGATCCTGGGCGTACCTGTATTCGATGCCAGTGCGCCGAGTTTGCGTGTCAAAGGTCGGCGTGTCTCCAATTGGTGGGCCAATTTGGAAACGTTATGGGCTGGCATCGGTGACTCGCTCTTCGGATTTCGTGTCTATCCGATTGCACCGCTTTGCAAAGTCATGCAAGGCCAACCCTGGATGCGCCACTTTGATTTTGACCCTGAGGCGGCAGTTCGCTTGTGCTGGCGCGGCGTAAAACCCATTAATTTACCGGCCCGTGTGCGCTACCTGAGCTCCGGGGAAGGAGGTGTATCGCACTTCCGTTATTTGCGCGATAACGTCTTGCTGACCTGGATGCACACGCGCTTGTTTATCGGATTTGTCTTGCGCTTGCCCCTGCTGCTAGCACGCCGCGTACTCGGGTTTTTCTGAACGCGAAGCAGTAGCAAAGTTACGACCGCAGGTTAAATCATGCCGCCATTGATGGAAATGATTTGTCCGGTAATGTAAGCGGCTTGGTCGGACGCGAGAAACCCGATCAGATCGGCGACTTCGGCCGGTGTGCCAACCCGTTTCATCGGCACCATGCGGGCAATGTCTTCTGCCTTGAACGCCGAGGAAATCATGGCCGTATCAATAATGCCGGGGGCGACGGCGTTCACGGTGATGCCGCGGCTGGCAACTTCTTGGGCCAGCGATTTCGTGGCTGAATTGATCGCGCCTTTGGCGGCCGAGTAATTCACCTGACCGCGATTTCCCGTGAGGGCCGCGATAGAAGACACATTGATGATTCGCCCCCATCGACTGCGAATCATCGGCATCATGAGCGTGTGGGTGACATTAAAAAAGCCATTGACTGACACATCAATCACCCGGTGCCATTGCTCGGCCCGCATCCCGGGAAAAACCGCATCGTCGTGAATGCCGGCGTTATTGACGAGGATCTGAATGGGTTGGTTCTCGATGATCGGGTTAAGCACCTCGGCTACCGCATCACTGTCAGTCACGTCAAATACGACCGTCTCGGCGCGCCCTCCTCCTGCACAAATACTATCCACCAGCAGTTGGGCGGCCTCGACACCCTGATGGGCATGCACATACACATGACAGCCATCGGCCGCAAGCCGGCGGCAGATTGCGGCACCAATGCCACCACTTCCTCCTGTGACCAGCGCAATTTTCATCAAGCATCTCCTTTTGTTAGTTCTGAGGCATCGAGCACCACGGCGGCGCGCCCTGACAGTAAAGACTGTCCATCCGCACTGACCTCGAACTGGTACAAAATATTGTTACTGCTGCTCGTGATGCACGTAACTTCTATGCATAAATCGGCAGCAAGATCGTCAAGACGCGCCACATGCAAAGTTGCACTGCGAACACTGACCAAATAGCCAACACGAGGGGTCGCGAGGTCATTCGCTGCCAATAAAGCGCCATGTAGAGCCATGGCCTGCGCTGCATACTCGATACCACACACAGCGCCTAGCCGCCCATGGGCGCGCAAAGGATTATTGAGATCGCGGTGACTGACCGCATCGCACCGTAGCTTGAACTGATCCCAGGCCTGCACACTGTTGAGCAGACACATATTGCCTTGGTGTGGCACATGGGCCGCAATCCAGGCCTGATCACGCTGGGGGGAATTCAACACGGGGTAACGGTCACCGCGAGACGACTGCAGTCAAGATAATCCAGGATGACGGTGGCATTTTTGTGTAACGCGATGGTTTGCAACAAGGGCAGCCCGCGTGCTGCTGGTATGCCTGAACGCAGATTTTCCAGTGCGCTGTGATCCAGCGTGTGCGCTGGTGCGTCAGTCAGTTCAACACTGATGTGCGCCAGCGTCTGTTCGCTGCGTTGCGGGGCGAGCACCAATGCGATACCGAAGGCATCCGATAGGGGGCGGACGCTTTGCAAGGGCTCGGGATAAGGAGTATCACAAGCAAGCAGCACGGTAGGCATTTGATCAACCACGACTTGGGTCACGGCTTCAAGAAGCCCCGCGCCAAAGCTGGCATCGTAGGCACTGAGAACCGATGCGGTAGTCATGGCTCCCGTAGCGATTCCCCAATAGCCTGCTGCGGCATTGTGTGTTGAATTATGAAAGCGGGTTGGAGAAATGGCGCGGTCATCCGAGGCCAATGTTTCGCAAATCACATGGCAGTTATCGCCATCGCCGCTGGACGAAGCAAACACGCTCGGTAATTGACTGGCCTTTTGCCTTGATGCAGCAATCGCTTCCAAACCTGTCGCCAGGACGAGTTTGACAATGGCGCCACAGCGTCGGCGCTCTGCGGCAGGCAGGAGGGTTGGCGGAGGCAAAACAGTTTTGCCGGGCTGGTAGGTTTGCGGCTCCAACAGAACAGCTTGTGAAGCTACCCAGCCATTTAAACCGGGGCCAAGCAAACCGATACCGTCGATGTAGGCGGATATTTTCATGAGTTAATTGGCCAGTCCAAAGACAAGACTGCAGTTGGTTCCGCCAAAACCAAATGAGTTGCTCAGAACACGCTTCACAGGCTGCTCACGGTTTTCTCGTAAATAATTGAGGTGCAACATTGGATCAAGATTCTGAAGATTCAGACCTGCTGGCATCAAACTGTTTTGAAGTGATAGCGCGCAAAAAACAGCTTCTACGGCCCCAGCGGCCCCCAAAGTATGGCCAGTCGCGCCTTTGGTGGAACTGCAAGGCGTCTCTGACCCAAACAGCTTGAAAACAGCTTTACCTTCAGCGGAGTCATTGCTCTGGGTGGCCGTCCCATGAAGATTGATGTAATCAATATCGGAAGGATTTAGCCCCGCCATTTTCAGCGCATCCTGCATCGCCATATAGGCACCCAGACCGTCAGGATGGGGTGAGGAAATGTGATGCGCGTCACTCGATTCACCTACCCCGAGTAACTGCACGGCGTTTGCTGCAAGATGATCGGATTGACGCTCCAGCAAGACAAACGCGGCGGCTTCGCCAATCGATATTCCATTGCGATGTTCATCAAATGGACGGCAGGCCTGCTCGAAAAGCAGGCCTAAGGAGTTGAATCCATACAAAGTAGTCAGGCAAAGTGAATCAACGCCACCAACGACCGCCGCATCAATCAAACCGGCGGCCAGCATTCGACGGGCTGAGCTGAACACTTTGGCACTGGATGAGCATGCCGAAGAAACTACGACCGCAGGCCCTGTCAAATTGAAATATTGGCGGATAAAGTCAGCGACAGAAAACGTGCTGTGTGTGCCTTGGTAATTGAAATCCGCAGGCAATGCACCAGTCACCTGATCGCGCCGCCGATAAGCCAACTCGGTTTGCAAAATACCTGAGGTGCTGGTTCCGATAAACACGCCGACACGTTGTGCGCCGTAATGCTCGACCGCTGTTTTAACGGCTACGGCAAAGCCGTCTTGCTCCAGGGCCAGTTGTGCGAGCCGATTGTTGCGGCAGTCAAAGGCGGCGAGCCGCGCGGGGATCGTGACATCTTCAACCCCTGCAACTTTGCCAATGCAAGTTTTTAAATCAACGCTATCGAATGCGCAGGACATCAAACCAGTGCGGCGTTGGCTTAATGCATCAAGCGTTTCACCCAGTCCACGACCGATGGCACTGGTCGCCGTAAAAGAGGAAAGGTGCAGCGCATTCAACATGACATAAAACCAAAATCAAAAAGGAATTTAAACACAATTGCGAGGCCGTAAAGACAGATACGCCACCAGCATGCCCAGCCCCATACCGGCGATCACATCAACCACAACATGCTGCCGTATGGCGACTGTTGAATAAATAATGCCTGCGCACCAGACCCAATTAAAACAAAGCATCCCACGCGGCGCGCCACAGCGATTCAAAATGCAATTGAGCCAGAGCGCCGAAAAAGTTGCAGTAGCCACGTGCAGTGAGGGGCATGCATTGCCCGCTGCATCCATGTTTTTCAGGTAGTCCATACCGGGATACAGGGCCCAATCAATCAGGACGGGTGGAACAGCGCTGGGCCAGACATAAAAGATGAGCAGACCAATCAGACAGTTTGCAGCCATAGCGGCACCATAGTCAAAGAGTTCGCGCTGAGTGCCCAACAGGGCGGAAGGTAAGGAAACATAAACCCAGAGCGAAAGGTACAGCGAAATTGCCGCAGGTTGAAAACTGATCCAATGATCCAACGCCGTTAACGGCATCACAGTGGGTGGATGCGTGGGACTCTTCAGCAGATAGAGATAGGCTCCAAAAAACAGGGCTATGAACAAGGGCGTTAGGAGCGCTTTGAGCCAGAAATGCTGCGCCAAGGCTCCTGCAAGCTGGCGATGCCACGCTAACGAAGGATGGACCTTACGCATTAGTCACCGGGCTTGCCTCAGCGTCACCCATCGTAAATTGCTTGCAGCGGCTGCATCCAGCAAGGCCGGTAGTACGTCCAGTATGACGGGCGTTCCTGTCGGTGTGCGTGCGGCATTGCCATCATGCAACAGTACGATGGCACCGGGACGCAGCCCGGCCAACAGCTTGGTTTTCACTTTGGCTGAATTACTCACGTGAGTGTCAAAGCCGCGCACAGACCAGCTTGCCAATTGCAAACCCAGTTGACTCAGGACGGGATCAAGGAAGGGGTTGCGGAAACCGGCCGGTGCCCGAAAGAACAAGGGGCGTTGCCCCGTTACAGCCGTCAACGTGGATTGAGCCGCTTTCAATTCTTGGCGGATTCCCCGCCACCCCAATAAAGAGAAATTATGGCGGTGCCTTTGCGTATGGTTTTCAATGGCATGACCGCGCCGCATGATTTCTCGACACACCTCGGGATGGCGTTCAGCGCGCTCCCCAATGACAAAGAAGGTGGCGTGAACACCATAACGCGCTAGAACATCCAGAACCTGCGGCGTTACCAGCGGATCGGGGCCATCATCAATGGTCAAGGCAATTTCATGGCGCACCGCAGCGGCAGCGGGCAATTGCGTCCAGTTGGACCCCATCCAGTGGCTCCGTGGCCACAACCCAAGCAGCATGAGAATCAGATGATTGACGAACAGTCCAGCCAGGACCAGGCGCCAACTCATGGGCGACACAAGCAAAACCACCACCGCCACCACATGCAGCAAAAGCGTTGCACGAATCAGCAAAGTGGGCCGCCAAGGTGAATCAACCACGGGAGGTCCGGGCAAAAATAGCGGAATAAATCAACGCCAGAATAACCCCCGGTGCCACCGTGACGCCCATTGCTTGCAGGATGGAGACGTTTGAAAATGCCAGCAGGCCAAAACCAGCAATGGTTGTGATATTGGCAAACAACATGGACGCCAACGTCCTGGGTGTCATTTTTGAATTGCCGTCTGTTTGATCAAAGAAAAGAGCGTAGTTTGAGCCAACGGCCACCACCAGCAGCAAACCGATCAAATGCAGAATCATCAATTGCTGACCACATAGCGCCAAGCCTGCGGTGACGGTCATCACGGCGGCTCCCAAAGGTGCAATAAGGCGCGCTACGCGAGACGCTGAACGGAACACGACGAACAGCACACCAATGATCACCACCAGTCCTCCGAGCGACAGCGCAATCGCCTCGTTCAAATAGCTCGCATACAGGCGGTCCGCCTCTATCGTCATATCCATAAACAACACACGAGGCAGCTGGGCGGCGCTCAGTGCTGAACGGATGCTTTCGGCATGAATCTCCTTGTCCGCCAGCGCCGTCAACGGCAACAAGGCACTCCAGTGCGTGTCTTGCTGAACCAGCAGCGCATCAATGGCCATTGCCATGGATGTTTTCTCAAGATCTGCCGCTTCTAGCAATGCTTGTTTTCTGGCCATTTCCACATCCGTCAAAAAGGGGGTGAACAAACTTGATTTGACGGGTAACCCTTTCACCGCTTGCGCTAAATTGGCTTGCAGGACTTCAGTAGGCGGCAAGCTTGCCTGGCGTGCATGTTGGGTGGCCTGACTAGGCAAATAACGACTGGGGCTTTCAAAGCTGGCGAGATGTCCTTGATCGACCTCGGTTTGCAAGACCTTGGAGACTCGTTCGCTGGCCTGTAGCACGTCTTCACGGTTTGCGCCCGAAACCACCACCAGATAACGCACATCTGGCGCACCGCTCTCAGAACGCAAGCGGGTATCGAGTTGCACGTCAGATTGAGAAACTGGACTTAACGAAGAAATCTTGCTGCTCCACAAGGTATTCCGATGCTGAATCAGAATCGCCAGCGCCAACAACAGCACCATCAAGGCCGTCCAGCGCAGTGCTGGCGCACGCAGCACCAGACGTGACAAACGATGGCCAATCGCAGAAACATCACGAATATGAAAGTGCACTGGCAACAAGTGGGGCAACACGTAGCGAGTAACGCCGGCAGCGGTAATCAGCCCCACCATGGAATACAGGCCCAGTTGGGCCAGACCCGGAAAGCCAGACCCCAGCAAGGCGGCAAAACCGACAATGGAAGTCAAAACACCCAAACGGATGGTGGGCCAGAATCTCTTGATCCACTGCTGACGATCTCCGGCATTTTGTTCAGATTGCACAAACAGGTAGATGGAGTAATCCACTGCTTCACCAATCAGCGCAGTGCCAAAACCAAGCGTAATGCCATGCACGGAGCCAAAGCCCAGGCTGACTGCCGCGACGCCCGCCAGAGCACCGCTGATGACGGGTAAAAAACCCAATACCAAGGCCAGAAGTGAGCGGTAAACCAGTAGCAACAGCGTTGCAATCAAACCGATGCTGACAAGGGATAACCATGAAACCTGCGATTTGATCGTGTCACGCGATTTCACAGAAAATACCCCAGGGCCTGACATTTCAAGTTTTGCGGTTTGGCCCGCGCCTGCGACATCATGGAATGACTGTCGAATTGCGGCCATGGCCAATTGTTGGGCATCCGTATCCGACCCGGAAGCGCGGGTTTGGATCAAGAGCAGTGCGCGCATCCCGTCAGGCGAGGCCCATGCGCCATCGACCATTTTGGGCTGCCTGCTGCCATTGAGTTGGCCCAGTATCTGCATCATTTCACCGGTCGGGTCGCGTGGCAACATGGATTTGACCAACAGGCCCGCCGGAGATGCAAGCAGATCAATGCTCTCGCTCAACGCCTCATGCAATCCGGCAGCACTGAACCGGTCCGGGGTAATGGCCGGACTCAGCAAATAACGATTATTGAAAAGATAAGCGCGATCACGCTCGGCGCTCACGTTCTCACCATTGCTGACGCTCACGAACGCCGAGTTTAGGCGTAGAGTCTGGGCCAGTTGTTTGGACAGACTGGCACGGGTGGGGGCATTTTCACCCTCGATACTCACCAGTATCAGGCGCGAGGCCAGACCATCGCGGATTTGCGCCAGTAACAATTGTTGTTCCGGTGTGGGGCTGCGCGGCAAGAAGGCCGATAAGTCATTGGTGAATTGGCTGCGGCTGATCACGGCGCCGCAAGCCAGAATAAACGCCAGCCAGGCAAAAATAGCTGGTCGACCATAGCGCTCCAAAATCATCTTCACAACGGCGCTGCTTTTTCAATCAGCATGACGGAACTGTCTCCATCGACCTGAGTGACATGGATGCTGCGTATTTCATCTCGCGCTCCGGTGATGCGGATCAGGGACACGGCCTGTTTCATTTTGCTGCTCACTGGCACCAATCTGAGCGTCCAAGCTGGTGCAGCACCTTCCAGACTGAGTTGGTAACTGCGCTCCAACGCCTTGCGGTCGCCTGCAAGTGTGCCTCGAATGCTGTCGATAAAAGCCGCCAGTTCGGGATACTCCTGCAACTGGAGTTGAATTTTTTGACGTCCTCTTTCAATTTGAAGATGGTCGCCATTCACCACCATGGTTTCAGGTTTTGGTTTGATCGTGCGTTTTTCAAGTCGATCCGGCGCGGTGTAGAACAGCTCACCGGAAGACTCCACCGGTTGATCGAGAATCGCGATCATCTTTTTCTCAACAAAGCGGGCATGACCCGAACGGGTTTGTGCCAGACCCTGCATGAGCTGGTCCAGATCCCAATCGGCAGCATAAGCAGCCGGGGCCATAGCAAGGATGAACAGCCAGGCGGCCGCCAATAAATAGGGGCGAAAGTGCCAACGAGTGCTTGTCATTGAAGTCATGTATCAGAAACAGTGGCAGGAGCCTGCCAGAAATCAAAAAAATTGAACCAGTTATAGGGGGCCTGCCGGCCATATTTCTCGATCAGGGCGGCATAACGCTCAACGGCAGCGTCTATTTCTGAACTGCGCTGGCCAGCAGGCGTTTTGGAAAAATCAGCCAGGGTTTCAAAGTGAATCTGGTAACGGTTACCGCCCAAATACAAACCGACCATGAACACCACGCGACGCCGTAGCAACGCAGCCATTCGAAATGGGCCGGTTGGAAGGTAGGCCACACTGTCGAACACGCGGGTTGGCCGCAGATTGTCTTCACCTGGCGTGCGATCCGCCAACATGCCAATCGCCCCGCCCTCATCCAGCCTTTCCTGAACTTTAAGCATCGAATCAATTCGCC